>CANDJR010000066.1 GCA_947385105.1 uncultured Eubacterium sp. | reverse complement strand
CCCCACTTCAGGTCACACTCTTTCCCTACACGACGCTCTTCCGATCTAGCCGTATAACTAAAGTTATCGGCTGTAGCAAATAAATGTTATTTACAGTCTGATTTATTTATGTGCTGTTTTAAAATCACGATTATATTTATGTTCATCTACTACTAGAACAAGTAATACGTTAACAAGTGCTACGCAAGCAAATACCAGATATGCATAACGGATCTGACCGCCTGTCAAAAGCTGTACCACACCGTTTACAGCAAAGCACAATGCTGTAATTGCGCCTTGGATTGGGAAAATAACGCTGTTTACCTTATCAAATCCCTGGCGCCCAAAGATAGATGTTGGCAGTGAGGTCGTGAAGTTTGCAGAACCGCCGATACCCATAGCAATCATAAACAAAGATGCATATACAAGCGGTGTCACTTGATCAACTGCTGTAAAGTTTAAAAGCAAAGCAACCGCATACCAGATACCAAACAGTACCATCGTCTTTTTGGTACCTACTTTTTCATCAATAACGCCAACAAGCCAGGAACCGACAACACCGCCTAATGCTAAAATCGTCATTACGTTCATAGCACTTTGCTGTGAGAAACCAAGCTCGACGTTACGCAATACTAACTGGCTCATAACACCTACCGAACAGATTTGAAAAAATCCTGTCGTAATAGCAGCCAGCCACAGTTCCTTTGTCGTTAAAAGCTTGCCAGTTGTCCAGCCGCCGTCTTCTGCAACTGCACTGTGATCATATTCTTCTTGATATACTTTATCAGATACATTATCTGGGTTTAAACCGCGTTCACCTGGTGTATTGCGGATAAGAATCATTCCTAAAATACCTAAAATCACTGCTGCAATGCCAATCGGCACTACGCCCATGCCTATATTTTTTAATACGGTAGGCCCAATGAGTATAGAAACTAACTGAACATAAAATGCAGAGGCCAAATTGTGTCCCATTGTCGTGTAGCCCATAACGATTCCCTTTTTCTTTGGAAACCAGTTAGCTACTAAAGTACCGCCTGCTACATAACCTGCAGACATAATACCGCCATATACAAAACACATAGCGATGCAATACATGATTGTACTTCCTGCGTTACAAGCTGCAATATAAGCAATACCTGCAATAATGGTAAATATGCCAGAAGTCATTCTAGGCCCTATTTTCTGATTTACCTGCCCTGCAATGATAAAAAAGATGACGCCGACCAGTCCGGCTATAGAGTTCATGTTCATAATAACGCCGCTCTCTACTCCTAATGCAGCTGCTACATTTGGTGCAGAAATATTCGATCCATCGTTACACATGCCTACATAGAGGAAAAACATCAGTAAGCAGTAGATGATTGTCAGCCAGCCCCATGAACCAAAGCGGAAAATAGAATTTTTGTTGCCGTCAGGCAGTTGGTTTACATTATTCATTTTTTCTTTCCTTCCAAGTAAATGATATCTATTATGCTGCCAGATGAAAAAGGAAAATAAGGACATCTGACGCAGTCTGTATGCACTAAATTATAAGTATGCCCGTACAGGGCAGTTACCTTTAAAGTTAAAATGGCGGGAAAGCCATGGAAAACTCCTGCATGACCTTCCCGCCTCCGTGTTACTTGCCATTAAAACAGGAATATGATTACTGCTTGCAATCGTTATTCTTATTTATTGCGCTTGAACAAACGCTGCATATATTCTAAGCAGCTTGCTCCATTTCCTTCTTCCTCACCATAGCCTGTACCGCCGTATTTATAGGTACGATCCGGCACATTTTCTAACTGGTCTTCGTCAATGTATGCTACGCAGCGTGCCATACATCCATCACCCATATACCAGCGAAGCGGGAAACAGAAGAACTGGAACCATTTGCCGGCTGGAATCTTATCCAAGTCTCCGCCAAGATTTTCCACACCTACGATGCCATGTCCAAGCATTTCTTTATGACAAGGCTCCCATGTACCCCAGATACCGATATCTTCCAGCTCTCCAAATTTCTCATCATAAGCTGCCTGTCCGTGGATACGTATATATTCTTCTTTATCAAATTCTGCATAAGCTTCTTCTCCAAACAGTTCCTTATACTCTTCTGTAATTGGACGTCCGGTTGCGCCAAGCAGGTTCATACGTGTCATACCATTATTACCCATAGCTGTATGGAGTGGATGATCCAAAGCCTGACCATCCATAGCAACACATTTTACTTTGTGTTTTACAAACCACTTGCCTGCATCAATACCCGTACCTGCTGCATAGTGATAGTATGCTTTTGAATCGTCAAAAAGACGGTGCATGCCAGTATTTAAGCAAAGTACTTTGCCTTCTAAATCAGCTGGATTAATCCCGTATTTTTCACAAGCTGCATCCAAATGCTTATCTGTAATAAGGCCCCAAGGCTCAATATCGATTTTTAATACAATAGCATCGCCTGTATAAGCATCTACAGGCATTTCATGTGTATAACGTGCTCTCTTACCATCAAATTCATATTCCATAACATGACGTGGTGCATCACAATGCGTTCCTGTATGCATTGTGCAGGTAATCTTCTGTGTCAAGACACCACCTTTTGCCATCGTATGCGCACTGTCTACGACTGGTTTATCAAAATAAGGCCAACGCGGAATTTCAGCACTAAACGGATGGGTTAAGTCTACGTATACTTTCTTACTCATAGTAAAAATCTCCTTCTCAATCAAATATTTTAGAATCCATGTGCAGTTTTTGCACTAACATGCCCAATAACCACCTGTTGCGTCATAATTTCCGCCAGTAAGGAAATCAGAAGCAGGTGATGCCAGCATAATTGCTAAACCAATAAAATCGTATGGCTCCCCAAGCCTTCCGATTGGCAAACGTTTTAAGAAGTTCTGATATACTGCTGATTCCGGATCAAACATCCACTCTGTCAAGTCAGAACGGAATACCGTTGGGTTAATCGAATTTACATTAATCTTATATTTTGCTGATAAATCACAAGCCATGGACTGTATCATCAAATCACATGCTCCCTTAGAAGCACAGTATCCGGTATAGCCTGCCATACCCATCTTTGAACGCGCAGAGGATACTACTACAATCTTTCCGCCTTTGCCCTGTTCTGCCATTTGCTCTGCTGCAGCTTTACATACAATATACACACTCTTTAAGTCAGCATCCATAATATACTGCCAGTCTTCTACTGTCTGCTCTAACATATTCTGTGGTTTATTATAACCATGTGATACTGCTAAAATATCTAATCCGCCATATGTATCTACTGCACATTTAATGATTTTAGCCACATCCTCTGTCTTGGAAGGATCGCCAGCAACGACTGTACATTCGCCGCCTTCCTGCTTGATCTGATCTGCAACAGCATTCAGCTTTTCATTATTACGGCCAGTAATGACTACCTTTGCACCACTCATCGCATATGCTACTGCAATCGCTCCGCCCAGCGCGCCGGTTGCACCTGTTACAATTGCTGTCTTTCCTTTAATGGAAAACAGGTTTTCAACAAAATCTTTTTGCACGTTAATCATTTTTTTGCTCCCCCTTCATTAGGCATCCGGATAATTGATAATAACTAACATCTTTGCTGGTTTTCCGCTTTCATTCTTTAAACCACGGCCTTCATTTGGCGGAAAACTAATGCTTTCGTTTGCATGAATCACATATTTGTTGCCATCTTTATCTGTAACTGTCATTTCACCTTCTAATACATAGTAAACCTTTTCTAATGGATTATCATCGTATGCCCAATCAGCACCGCCATCTGGTTCAAATTCAGAAACACCGATCCAAAATTTATTTGCTCCGGTTTCATCTTTGCCATGATACCGTTTGCATGTTACTCCAAAATGTCCTGGTGGAAAATAAGGCTGTAATTCTTCGTAAGTTCTTTTAATCATTGTAGTTTTTCCTTTCTACTTTTTGCATTGTTTTCGGGTTCAATTTAGGTTTACCACCTTTTATTTGATTATAAAAAAGTATTGTTATTTTCGCAATTAGACACCTTTTGGAAACTTAGACGCTGGAAGGATATGTGATTTCCAAATAGTAACTACGAATTTTACCAAATTTGCGATTCATTTTTTAGAAATAATGAATAAAAAGAAAATATTTTCGCATTTCTATTTGTTTATTTTTACTGTATTTATTTACACAATATTGTGCACTTTAGAGATTTTATTCATCTTGAAATGTTTTTGAAATATGTTACAATATTTGATGCAGAAAAGGGCATCTGTTACCGTTCATATACTGAAAATCAGGAGGAATTGCACAATGGCCAGAGAATGTTTTACAAAACCAACAAATCCATACCATTACGCACTGCACTGTATTAGCGGAAGATGGAAAATGGTAATTTTACACGAGGTTTATACATTTGGGAAAATCCAATTCAATCATACAAGACGTGTGCTGCCGATTACTGAGAAAGTTCTCAGCCAACAACTAAAAGAATTATGCGAAGACGGAATGATTGAACGCAAGGTAGATGAAACCTGTTTTCCCCCTTCTGTTCAATATGTGCTTACCAAATCCGGGGAACAGCTCCTGCCCATTTTAGATGCCCTCTACATTTGGAGTATCCGCCAAATGGATGAAAAAAATATTCCCATTGATACGGACGCATTTGCCGTACACAGATCGGATAAGTATTTAGACGAGTTGTGGGATATTATGAAAGAGAATGGTTTTCAGCCAAATGTAGAAATTAAACGCGGACATAAAAAAAGTTCGAAATAGACTTTCTTCTTGCAATCTGTTTTTTTATTTGCTATACTGCAAAACATATTTTACCAAGTACGTCTTAACGGACGACTACGTTTTAAATCATAGATTGCGAGGAGCTGTAATGGTATATTATACGACCTACGGTGCTTTTGAGCATCAGTTAAAAGAATATTCTTTAAGAACAGGAAGACAAATGCAAATCCAGGAAATGACGGATTATCTTTTTCTGAAACATATGCTTGTAAAAAAGCCGATGAAAATAGTCTCTAACCAAACTACAGAATATCCTGATCGGATGGATGAACAATTTGAAAAACAAATTGATATGTTTCCTCTGGCATTACATCCCCATATTGTGTTTTCCTCTGGCCTGATGGAGTCTAATTTTATACCTTCCAACCGGGATGTTTTTGTAATGCGCCGCCTTCGTTTTACAAGGCTCGCTATGCATGTACATAATTATTTTGAGATTAATTTTGTTATTTCCGGAAACTGTATCTTTTATTTCGAACAAGAGGAAAAAATTTTAAACAAAGGAGAAATCTGTATTCTTTCCCCTTATTCAAATCATGATTTAATTGCAAGCGAAGATTCGGTTGTTTATTCGGTTATAATACGAAAAAGCACCTTTCATAGAGCATTTTTTTCTTTCATATCGCAGAACAATTTGCTGTCTTGCTTTTTTCGGTCTGAACTGTCAGAGGACGCCCATCCAAATTATTTGCTACTTTATGCTAGTAATATACTGCCATTAACACCGCTCATCCGCAATGCATTTTTAGAATGTTACGAAGATGATGCATTCAGCAATTATAATTGTATTTATTGGATCCAGCTCTTTTTTTCCCATCTGCTGCGCTGTTACAGCAGTGCCATTCAATTTTACAATTACCAGTTTGGGACAGATTTCCCGCTGATTTTACAGTATATTAAGCATAATTATCAGACCCTTACGTTATCCTCCCTCGCTGAATTTTTTCATTACAGCAAGCCGCATTTAAGTACTTTAATTAAACAAAACATCGGCTGCAACTTTACGACACTGATCCGCCAGCTGCGTATGGCTGACGCTGTTTCTTATCTGCAAAATACGCATATGAAAATTAGTGAAATCGCTGCCTGTGTAGGCTATCATTCTTCTGATCACTTTTCCAGAGTGTTCCGTTCTGCTTATCACATATCTCCGCAGGAATACCGGAAAAGAAACCAGGTACGCGATTTTTGATTTTTTTGTAAATTTTTAGGCTTAGCTCTGAGATCTCCCTCACAGGAAGATCTCAGAACTAAACCTAACATATTATACAGGTTCACTGTTTTATTTTCAAAAGGCATATATATCTTTATTTTTAAATCTTATTTTTATAAATTACTTTCCTAACAAAATTTAATGTATAAAGAAATATATAAAATCTTAAATTATTATTTAAACTGTAAACCGACTGACAGACTTCTTTAATTTCTGAGTACTTTCTTCTACCGAGCCCATCATATCAGACACATGACTGGCGCCATCTGAAATATCTACGGTATTTTGTGCAATTTCATGAATCCCGTTAGCTCCGTCATTATTTGCAGCCGAGACTTCATGCAGCGACTGACTCATACTGTCCATGGAAAGTGACAATTCCTGGGTTGCTTCATTGATGGCATCTACAAATTCCTTGACAGACTGAGAATCCGCATAATATTGTCCACCAATATCTACCATTTCCTGATAATCTGAAATTACATTTTCACTGATAAAATCAATTACTTTTTCTGCATTTTCAGACAGGTTTTGTACTGCAATTACGACTTGATCCGTTACATTTTGGATCGCTGCTACTGTACTTTGTGAATTTTCCGCCAATGTACGGATCTCGCCAGCTACAACGGCAAACCCTTTTCCCTGTTCGCCAGCTCTGGCCGCCTCAATGGACGCATTTAGCGCAAGCAGATTTGTTCGACCGGCAATCTCTAAAATTCCTTCTGATAATTCATGAATTTTACCTACTTCTTTGGACTGCTCAATGGCATCTCGTAAATTCCGGTTAATTTCAGACGTCAGCTTTGTTGCACGCTCTTGCGCATGCACCGCATTTTGTTTCAGCTGCTGTGCCCTACAGCTAATACCATCTGCGACCTGGATACCGTCAGCAATGTCACTATTAATAGATTCAATCGCAGACATAATGCTGGCTGAATTTTGCATCATTGTATCCGTACCTGCGGCTGTTTCTTCCATTTCTGCCGCCCGTTCTATAGTAAGGCTGTTTACTGTGCTGATTTTCTCATTTAATACTTGCATTTTTGCATTGGAAGATTCAACGTTTTTATCCATTCTTCCGGTTTCACCCATAATATCCTGGAAAAGACCTCTTATATTACCCTGCATTTTTTCCATAGATTCTGCAAGCGTACCAATTTCATCTGAACGTTTCCGCAGTTTCTTTGGTATATCCTGTGTAAAATCGGCGTTTCCGTTCTGCTTGACAATCAAAACCATCTGGTTTAATGGATTGATAATTGAATACGAAATCCTTATAATTAAAAGAGAAGCCAGAATAAATGCAATGGCCGCAACAATCACAATACCTTTCAGTAAGGAGAAAATAATAGATGTAAAAATTTCTTCCGTCATATAAACAATTGTAATCATATCCCCATTGTTTTGATAAGCGCCAATATATGTAACATTATCCATTGTAAACGTAACATTTGCGCAATCCTGTTGCGACGCTTTTGTCATGATTTGTGCAGTACTGTCATTTTCCTCTTTTAAATTTAATTCTAATATTTTTTCTTTATCAATACTGGCTAATACGATTCCTTGCATATCCGCGATCATAATTTGCAGATTACCGTCTTTTGACGAAGTTGTAAAAGAGGATGTCATCGCTTCTAAGTCAATAGAATTATTTAATGCACCGACAACATCGCCCGTCTGCGGATCTTTAATCGCATATGAAATAACATACACTGGTCTGCCTGTAACAGGCGATATGTTATTCCCGATAAAAAAACCGTCTTTGATACATGCGTCGTACCAAGGCTCTCCTGTCACATCATGCAGTGTCTCTCCCTGCAGTCCGTCCGCAACGCCCGTTGTGCCGCATGTAATAAAAAAGTTTTCATATAATCCATCCGCATTTTCAAATATCCCGCCTAAATACGTCTGCAGCGTCTCATTTTGCTCCTTGTCAATGTTGCCTGTTTGTTTTTGCTCTGCAATTGCTTGTGCAATATAAGGCGATTGCGCCACAGCCTTTGTCACCGCTGACTGATTTTGAATCATGAGCGTTAATTCATTCATTTTTTCATCCGCCATATCAATAAGATTATTCTCCTCCACACGAACCAGGCGTTCATTAATGGTCGATATGGTATAGATAACAGTCACTGCTAAAGGAACAATCATGCATAACATTGACGTACAAAAAATCGTCCGAAACAATCCTCCCAAACGTATATGTAGTTTATCTGTTTGCTTTTTTTCTGTTTGCTTTTTTTCGTTCTTTTTCATAAGTTTGCTTCTACCTCGATTTGTTCTGGAAAATTTTCTGCTGCAAGAAAACATTATTTAGGCTTTGATATTTGATATTAAATCTTATTAGATCTTAGTTTTTCGAGCAAAGAGTCATTGTTGCTTTCAATACAAACGGAAATGTTACTAATCCTACAACATAAGCAAACAAAAATACCATTGGAAAAGATCCAATAAAGGCAAATATAAGCGTCATCGTAAAACCCATTTCTGTAAACATCACAAGTATGCTCATTAACGCTGCCATTATAAGTACAATCATAAACATGCGCAGAAAATAAAATACAATGCTCTTTTCATTTTTCACAAATATCCCTGCAAAAGCATTTCCTATTTTTAAAAGCGGGATATAGCTGCCTAATACAAAATTAATTCCATAAGAGGTTACAAACCCCATGGCAAATGATTCAAAGGTTAACTGCCCATTCATAAACTTCAAAAAAAATGTCAGTGCAACGGAAAAAACAATTGCAAAAATAGAATTAAAAACGATTCCAAACTGCTCTCTTTTAAACATAAATCTCCTTCCTACTAAAGTATAGATGCCGGCTAAGCAACTGTCAGTTATACTTCAGTTTTAGTTCTAGATATCTTTATTTTACATCTTCTACGACAGAACACAATAGACTTTTTTCTTAATATCCGACATATTTTCATATGTTTCCAAACAAATAGAGCAGGAACCTCTGCCTGCAAAGCTCCCTGCCCTTATCTATTTGCTCAACCGCAAGCCTTTATACGCCAATCTCTGCTGCTAAGGTAACAGTCCCGGCACATGACACCAGTAAGAACAGTAACCTGGTACAAGCTATTGCATTTTATATCTGTTTTCAAATTACTTACGCTCCCTGGTTCGGCACAGTTGATTGAATAAAATCCATATATTTTTTCTTGCGTGCTTTAAATTCCTCGCTGTTTTTCTGCAAGTCTGCCAGGCGGCCTTCATTTTCCTGTATATCTTTGCCATGCTTCATTTTGCCGGACATTGTATCGTGTGCTAGCTCATATTGTTCCTGCGGATAATTGATCTTCAATTTCCCATCAAAAACCCCAAACTCTCCTTCCATACCGCAAAGTCCGCAGATAGCATGCGTAGTGCCAGGCTCTATGTAAAAATTGTTGCAGTGGCAATGCGGGCAAACGCCTTCTTCTCCCTGCCATTTTGCATTTGCGATATCTTTTGCTGCATTAGCAAGATTTATGCCGATTTGATGTGCCCTGGCAAGTGCAGCATCATCCATTAGTATTGTCTTTGACCACTGGAACTTATCGTTATCAATAATTTTCCACATCGGACTCATGGCAAGCATTCCATGATCCATTTGTACTAAAGATCCCCAGTCTGAGCCGCCGATCCCGATAAAAGAAATCACCTTATCTTTTAACAGTCTTGGGTCAACGCCCGGCCCGCCTGCCTGTTTATTCAGCGCATCTGCTATTGTTAAATTGCCCCTGTCCATCGACGGCCCAAAACGGTCACAGATCGTATGAATAATGCCAGGAACGCCATTTTCAAAAATTGGGGACGCCATCATAATCCCGTCTGCATCCAACATTTTATCTAAAAGCCATAAAAAGTCATCCTGAAGCGCACAAATACGTCCTTTGCCGCCCATCAGCGCCTTCACGCAGGCAATACAGCCTGTGCAATGCTTGATATTTAGTTTATGTAAATTAATAAATTCGATTTCCGCCCCAGCTTCTACTGCGCCCATTAACGCTTCTTTACACATTGCGTCATTTGATCCATTAAACGTCCCAGAAGAGATTCCTAATATTTTCATGCTGTTTCCTCCTTAATTGTCAAACGTTTTCCTTTTGCATTTTTGTTTCATTTACTTAAACTTACCTGCTTTTACCGGTTTTTTTGGAACACGGATCGTACCGTCCTGCATGACGATTGCACCTGCTTCACATACGTTTGCACATTCTTCACAGTTTTCACACAAATCCGTATCAATGATATGGATAAACTTCTTTTTTCCCACAATCGCATCCTCAGCGCATACATCGATACAATCGCCGCAGCCCGTACATTTTGCAGGATCTATCACTCTTTTTGCAAATGCCTTGCATACACCTGAAGGACATGTTTTTTTGACAAAATGCGCTTCTAATTCCGCCCGGTTTTCTTCTACCGAAGATACCATAGCCTGCGCTGCTTTTTGACCAAAGCTGCAAAATGCGCCTGCCTGAATCAGAGGCCCAATATCTAAAATCATGGCAAGATCATCTTTTTTGGCCTTTCCCTGTGTGATATCCTGCGCAATCGCTGCAAAATGCCACGTTCCTTCCCGGCAAAGCACACATTTTTTGCAGGATTCTTCTTTTGCATCCAATGCTATCTGCCTAGTGGCATCGGCCAGGCAATCCTTGCTGCTGTATACGCTAATACTATCCCACTGCGCATCCAAGCTAATATGATACTCCTCCAGCTGGTCTTTAGAAACAAACTGCCCTGTAATACCGCCAATGAGGACATTTTTCTCTGGCTGTATCCCGCATTCTGCTAAAAGCGCGGCTGCACTTGTCCCGACGGCAGCTTCTGCTAACCTGCTTTCTCCAGCAGTATTGATAACAACCAGCTTTGTTTGTGCCTCATCCTGTTTTCCTTGCTGCTGATCTTTTACAGCTGCATAAAACCTGCAAAGTGTCTCTGCATCAGCGACAAAGGTCGGTCGGTTCCAGCATCCTTGCGATGGATATTCCTTTTCCAATGGGCAGCTGCGCAGTTCCCCTGTTTCGATCAGATGATAAAGCGCAGATTCCTCCCGTAACACCACACATCTTTTTGTTTCGATTTGCTGTACCTGCACTTGTAAATCTGCAGCATTTGGTACATAAGAAATACCACCAGGCTTTACCAGACAGACCTTTTGAATACCTGCTGCCTGTATGATTACATTGATCGCAGCATCCAGCTTTTGTTTCTGATTTACTGCCAAATATTCGTTAATCGCAGAACGCTTATCGTCCGCTGCCAGGCAGATTGCTAACACAGCATCCCCATATGCAGCGGCATCTTTGATAAAATCTTCAAAAGATGCCGCCTGGTATTTTGTGTCAAAGGTAAGTCCCTTACAAGCATTTATTACAAGCTCTTTATCTACAAATTCCCCATCATACGGCGCTAATATTTTACGTACCTGAGAATGGGTACCATCTATTTCTTTTAACATGGATTATTCCTCCTCCCCGCCAGGTACATAGTCGCTCCAAAATCTCTGAGGTGCAATCTCACACCGCAAATCGCATTGAAGGCATCTTTTTGCTTCTTCCTTTGCCATTGTTTCATCAAACCCCTGATCCATTGGCCCGCATGTATGATAATTTTGAACTCTTTGTGGTACTGGGACAACACGCGGCTGTATGCGCTGCATATCGCCAAACTTTTCAATAACACCAATATATGCGTCCTTTTGCTGTGGATCGGTAAGTTGTTCTTCTATATTGCCGTCACCGCCCAGATAACAGTCGATCGCGCTTACTGACTTTCTTGCTGCTGCAATTGCTTGAATGACAGACTGTGTGCCTGTGACAACATCGCCTGCTGCCCAAATGCCTTCCACGCTTGTTGCCCCGGCTGCATCCTTTGTTGCAATGTAATTGCCATGTGTCAAATCCAAACCAAATTCCTTTGGGTCCATGGAAATTGTCGGACGCTGTCCTACAGCAAAAATCACAGTATCTGCAGCAAGCGTTTCTTGCGTCCCTTCTGTAAGCTCCATGTGTGCTTTCCTGTTCTCATCAAAATAAAAATCCTGAATGCTTTGGATACGTACACCAGCACAGTGTCCGCTCCCGTTATCGAGAATTTCATGAAATGTCTTGCTGTTATAGATTCGAATACCTTCTTCTTCTGCCCATGCACGCTCTTCTTTTGTTGCTGTCATCTTGTCATATGCTTCTAAGCATGCCATGGATACAGACTTTGCCCCAAGCCGCAGCGCTGCGCCTGCACAGTCAATCGCTACATTGCCGCCGCCTAGTATCACAACATTTTCTCCCACACTTGCTGTACCTTCTTCAAACTCCCGCAAAAAGCTAGTGTTCACCAAAACGCCCTGCAAATCGTTTCCTGGTATTGGAAGCTTTACCCCTGCATGTGTGCCGATAGCAACGAATACGGCATCAAAGCCCTGCTTTAATAAATCCGGTGCATCAGTAATCTCCATTTGGTATTTGACTTCTATACCTTCTTGAGCAAATATCTCATTGATTTCTGCATCTAACGCTTCTCTTGGCAGACGGTAATTCGGGATGCCATAACGCATCTGTCCGCCAGCTAACTGCCTTGCTTCAAATACTGTCACCGAATGCCCCAGCTTCGCGGCATAGTACGCCACTGTCATTCCTGCAGGCCCTGCTCCTACGACTGCCAGTTTTTTTCCGGTTGCAGATTTTTTAAACCCTCTTTCCTTAAAAGCCCCGTTATCCTGCTGTGCAGCATAACGCTTTAAATTGCGGATAGAGATTGGTTCATTCAATTCTGTACGTTTACATTCCTGTTCACAATTATGTACACAAATATATCCTAATGCATGCGGAAACGGTACTTTTTCTCTAACAGTTGCAGCTGCTGCTGCATAATTTCCTTCCCGGATATAGCGGATGTAGCGCGGCACATCTACATGCGCCGGGCAGGCGTTTCTGCATGGGACAAACCCTTCTTCCCTTGTCTTGCCTTCTAATTTATCAGCCAATTCCTGATGCTCGCGGATCGATCCTGTCGGACAAACCTCTACACACGCTGTACAAAAACGGCAGTTTGCATCCTTTAAGGATGCTCCGTCAATGACAACCTGCATCCGTCCATCTACTTCCTTAAAACGGATGGCGCCTACCCCGCGCATCTCGTTACATGCGCGTACACAGCGCCCGCAAAGGATACAGCGGTACATTTCGTGCAAAATGATTGGATTGTCATGATTCGCTTTGATAGAAACCGCATTTGCTTTTAGTTTCCTGCCAGTGTCCCCCACATACTGAGAGATTGACTGTAACTGGCATTTTCCATACTTTGGGCATCCTGTACATTCTGACGGATGTGTCTTAAACATCAAGTCACAGGAAAGCTTGCGTATTTTTTCCGCCTTCTCATCATGGGTATCAATAACCATACCATCTTGTACTTTTGTAATACAGGAGGTGACAACACCCTCTACGCCCTGCTGTCCTACCACGCAAAGGCGGCACGAGCCTGTAGGATGCAAATTTTCATGGCTGCACAAATGCGGAATATAGATCCCATTTTCCAAAGCGGCTTCTAAAATCGTCTGATTAGAATCTGCGGCAATGGTCTTGCCGTCAATTGTCAAAGTCACCTTTTTACTCATATTTTTCTCCATGTCTCATGTTTCGCTGCTTTTCAGCCATCAATATCTTCCGTATGGTATCTTATTCCATATCCTGTATATATTCCGCAGCAGAGTCTCCCGCAAAGCGTCCTGTATTGATGCAGTATCCCATTGTATTACCTGGCAGCAGGAACATATAGGAATCGCCATAAATCGTGCAGGTATCTGTTCCGCAGGCATACAGGCCAGGGATTTTCTCCCATTGCGGATCTAAAACTTCTGCATTTTCATTAATCTTGATGCCGCCAAGCGTACCATATCCGCCTGGACGGAATTTTGCTGCAAAAAACGGCGCTTTTTCAATTGGCTTTAAGAATTTTGGATTTTTATAAAACATGCTGTCATGTGACTCGCACATCTCATTGTATTCGTCTACGGTTTCTTCTAAAACTTCCGGATCAATACCAAGCTGCTTTGCCAGATCTTCGATAGAATCCGCTTTTACAACATCTGGATTGCCGCTCTCAATGGAATGGTCAACTGCTTCTAAGAAATCAGATACATCTTCCGGATGATGCACAAAGTTTACAACGTCTACGCCCTTTTTCATATAACCTTTTGCAATTTTGGAATCAATGATTGCATATCCAACTGCACCCTTTTGGAAAGAAATAGCATTTCCAGTAAAGGTAGTATTTTGCATTTCTTCTTCATTGATAAACCGCAGCCCTAACTGGTTTACCATTAGGTTTGGCTGCATAAATACAGACGGGATACAATCTGGCCCAAAATCAGAATTTGGAAGAATATACATCATCTCTACATTCATCGGTGTCGAAGCTGCACCTACTTCTTCCGCCATCTGAATGCCTTCTCCTTTTAAGCCTGGGATAGCAAAATTAAACATATCTTCCTGGAACGTATATCCCGTACGCTCTTTGATCATAACTGGGTTGTCGCCGGCTCCTCCCGTTGCAATCACAACTGCTTTACAATTGCATTGAATCTCCTCTCCATCGTTTCCGACTGCAATCACACCACAAATTTTTCCTTCTTCATCTTTTAAGATTTTTTTTGCAGGTGTTTCCATATAAAATTCAGCGCCGTTTTCTTTTGCATATTCAGAAATCTGCTTATTCATAATTGCTCCGCCATTGCGCCCAATACCGCCGTTTACAGCCACAATATGCCAGGTTGCTTCTGATTTTGGGAAATATTTATATGCGCCTGCGAATTCTACGCCACATGATTCTTCCAGCCATTTAATCGTCTCACCGGAATTTTCAAAATATTTTTTTACCATCCTGGCATCTGTACGCCAATGTGTATATTCCATAAACATCTTAAATGCTTTTTCCACATCGATATCAACCATCATATCTGTCTGTTTGTCTGTACCGATCCCAAACGGACCCATACCCATATTTGCCGCGCCTCCTACAACTGCAGCCTTCTCAAATACGACAACATCCAGCCCATTTTCTGCTGACTGTGCGGCCGCTGCCAATCCCGAAGGGCCAGCGCCAATTACTACCACATCTGCTTGAATTGTCTTCATCATTTTCTCCTTTCAATGTTCCAAATCCTGCTTAAAACGATTTGCCTGAAATTTTCAATCAAATATTGCCTTTTTATTTGCAGGCTAATTCGATACCGTGACTGTTCTATATGAATGATTTTTTATTTAATTTTCTTTTTTATACGGTTTTTTCTCCTTCAAATCTCCTGGATAGAAACATACAGCTAATTTGAAGCGCAGCCTGCGCCCATGTTTTAAAATACGGGCTATGATGCATACGTGTATCCTCTGCAGCAGCCTCATACAGCGTCTGGTTTCCGGCGTCCTCTATATATCCATGATGTACATCCGGCATCACCTGGCAATATACCATAACCCCAGCCTCTTTGAGTTTTTGCGCATACAAAAGGCCTTCTTCCTTTAAGGCATCCTTTTGCGCAGGTATGATACACGCTGGCGCAACTCCCTCTAAATCTTCTTTGAGCGCACACACTGGCGATACATAGGAAAGTGCGCGCTCGTGCTCTTTGGAATAAAGGACTGTAAATGCACGCATGACTTCTGCATCCATGTCACAATCATACTGTCTTTTTTCCTGCGGCATATGCACTGAATCTAAATATGGATAATGCAGTACTTGCCCGCATAACGTAAACTCCCCTGATTTGCGGCATCTCATAGCTACAGCGGCCGCTAAGGTAGCGCCTGCGGAATAGCCCATGACC
>CANDJR010000065.1 GCA_947385105.1 uncultured Eubacterium sp. | reverse complement strand
TGTTATAGCTGATTACCTCGGCATATGCTAATTCTGTGGCGGTCTTGGTCTGCTCCTTGCCGATACTGTCATACTCCGATTGCAAAGACTTCCAAGCGGCGGGCCGTTGGCCCCTTTGACGGCCCGCTCCCGACTGCGCTTCCAACCTCCTTTTTGTGAAAGTTGCATAAATTTAGGAGTTAAATTTCTGTAATTATTTTTTGCCTCCTTCCCGTCTATCCACGCAAAAAAGCCGCCCGGTTTTGATGGCCGGACGGCCTTTCAGCGTAATGTGATAGATCAAATATTATTTTTGTTGTTGATAGGCTCCGAAAAGCCTTGTATTTGCGGTTTTCCTAATTTATATAGCCCTACTGTGAGCACCACTAAAAAAGCCTTACAGCCAAGAAACCATCATTGGATTTCTGTTTCTAGCTGTAAGGCCATGCGATACTTTGTCTAAAAACCATCATTGGCTTTCTGTTTCTAGCTGTAAGGCCATAGAATACTTTGCCTAGATATCTTCTACTTTATCTTTCATCTCATCCGCCATCGCCTGCATATTGGTATTTTGAGCGGATATTTCTTCGGTATTGGCTGCAATCGTAGCAACTCTGCCGCTCATATAGTTCACATGTTCAATTAGCTGTTTAATAGACTGGATACTTCCATCTACTTTTGGAATTGTTTCTTCCGCCTGCTTATTATTGCTTGCAATCAAAGTCTTAATGGATAAGCTCAGATTGCGGATTTCTTCTGCCACAACTGCAAACCCGCGGCCCTGCTCTCCTGCTCTGGCTGCTTCAATCGAAGCATTTAGTGACAACAGGTTTGTCTTATTGGCGATTCCTACGATATTTTCGCTTGTGTTTTTGTAAATTTCGATAAATTGAATAATACTGTTTAGCGATTCTTCCAGCTCATGGCAGGAATTTGCTATGTCCTGCAGCTGGTTTGCTAAATCTGTTGCTTCATTTGCAGATGCTTCGTTTGCATCGTTTAATTCTGCAACTGCGCTTGTCAATATTTCAAACTGCCCCTTAATCGATTCAATTTTATCGGTGCGCAGCGCATGTTCCTGCTTCTGTGTCTCGTTTGCTCTTTCAACCTGAAGCGTTTTTCTTTCCGCCACATCTTTTATGTAATAGATACAATTTTCCTTGACATTTACCCCATTATAAATCGCTGCCGCCATATCTTTACATGTCTGGTAGCCGCAAGCACTGCAGTTGATGTTTTGTTTCTGAGGTGTATCTTTATACATATCCTGCAGGATTTCGTCCAATTCTTTTTGTGTCGGCATCTTGACGGTAACTGCTTTATTTGTATCATACGCCCGCACAAAATCTGACAACTGTAGTTTTTCGAAAGCCTCCATGAGGTTTTTCAGCCGTTTGGAAGGCGCTATGCGCTCGCTCCATGGGCTTTTTTCTACTTTTTTTAACCGGACATTGTGCACATCGCTTTTTTCTGCTGCCCGCAGTTTTAAAAGTGTTAGGCGCACATCATCGGTATTTCTCTTTGGTTCTGTCGCAGTGCCGTAAATACAGCCTTTGGCACAGTTTAAAATATCTACCATAAACGGCAGTTCAGCTTTATTTTCAACACGTTTTTGATATTCTTGTAAATATTCGTATGCTTCTTTTTCGCCTTCTACCTGGAGCACAATTTTTGATTTTCCTAAGAAATGCTCGATATTTTCTTTTAACCCGCCTGGCATCGGATACAGTGCGCCAAGCCCATACTCTAATTCATCCGTATATTCCGGACTGCTTGTATAGCTTGTACCAATCTGTTTCATCAGCTTTGCAAATGTCACATTATATTTGACATAGCCATGATTGTTTGCATCTTCAATCTCCATTTTTTTTGCTATACAAGGACTTATAAATGCCAAATCATCAGAAATATTTAAATATTTTTTAATAAATATCGCCATACACATCATGGGACTTTGCACCGGCACTAATTTAGGAATTAATTCTGGAATATATTTTTCAATGTAATCGACAATTGCTGGACATGGTTGACTGATGCCGCCAATCAAATGATGCTCTGTAATGTATTTGAGATAGCCCCATGTAGTAATATCAGCTCCAAAAGAGACACTATAAATATGATTCACACCTTTTGCTTTTAAATAGCCAAGGACACGCTTATATTCTTTTGGATAGTTTGCTAGAAATGCAGGCGCTACAATGACTGAAATTTTCCTGCCAGACTCTAAATCAGTGAAAAACTGTTTGGTATCATCTTGAAATTCCCTCGCATCATGTGTACATGCCTGTACGCAGTCACCGCATACTACACAATTATCGTTATTCACTTGCACTTTACCATCCAATGCAACATTCGAGACAAGTGTCGGACAAGCTCGCACACATTTATTACATCCTGTGCAGTTCTCATTTGTATACACTAAATCCTTAACGCTCATACCAGTATCTTCCTTTCCACGTAGTTTGTTCTGGTTTTATATCCACCAGAAATGAAAGTGTTGCCATCCGTAATGCCCCAGTACCCTCTTGTTATATTATATTCCAGCAATATCATTTTTTCAAGTTTTTGTTCTTGTTTTTTGTCTGTTTTGCACAAAAATAGGTATACTGCTCACCTGCAGTATACCTATTTTCAACATATTCCTTTTATAGATGCACAACTCCTTTTTGCAGCATAATATTTGCATAGACTGCTGCTTCTCCCGTTGCTACAATCGCATACGCTTTCTTTGCTTCTTCATAAAAGGCAAATCTTTCAATGTTCCCAACACAGTGCTCGCCGCGTGCGTCATATTTTCCAATAATCTGCTTATATTCATCCCAAATCGGTGTTTCTACTGGGTCTCCCGGCATTACTTCCATTAAGGAAACTGGATGATCTACATATGTATCCAGTGGAAATACTTGCAGGATTGCATCTAAAATTTCCGGCACACCGTGTCCGTCACAGCGTATGACAATACTGTCTTTTCCCATAGATTCTGCTGGGAAGTTCCCGTCAGCAATAACGATTCTGTCGCTATGTCCCATCTCACACAGCACCTTAAGCAGTTCTGGAGACAAAATTTTTGGAATTCCTTTTAACATACTGCCTCCTCTTATCGAATCGTCTTGTATAATGGCCCATAAGCCTCGCAAGCCCTGTAATCAGCTCCTTCTTTATCCATCCCAAATGCATTCCAAGATGCTGGACGGAAAATCTTTTCTTCTGGTACATTATGCATTGCAACCGGAATACGCAGCATAGAACAAAATGTAATCAGATCTGCACCAATATGCCCATAGCTAATTGCACCATGGTTTGCGCCCCAGTTATTCATTACATCATATGCTGTTGCAAATGCGCCCTCGCCAGTTGTCCTTGGTGCAAACCAAGTACATGGCCATGTATAATCTGTTCGTTTCCATAAAATATCGTTTACTTCATCTGGTAAATGTACGGTCCAGCCTTCTGCAATCTGTAACATTGGCCCTAAATTCTTTACTAAATTCAACCTTATCATTGTAACAGGCATCTCAGCTTCTGTCACAAATCTGGAAGAATAGCCGCCGCCGCGGAAATATCCAAGATCTGCATAGTTCCATGTCGTTGCTTTTAAAATTGCATCTTGATCTTCTTGGGTTACTTCATACCATGGTTTGATGACACTATTACCCTGTGCATCCTTTGCCTGTCCATTTGCATCCAGACATGCTGCGCCAGAGTTAATCAAATGGATAAATCCGCCTGCTTCTTTTGCTTTTCCTTCCAGATCATATCCTGTTGCTTTCTTCACAGCATCCGGGCTCCAATAGGTACGTACATCTGCAAAAACCTGTGCCGTATTTGTTAAAAGTTTACTAAAGAGCATACCTAAGCCGTTTAATACATCATTTTCTGTTGCAAGCACATATGGTTCTCTTGCTCCGTTCCAGTCAAAGGAAGTATTTAACAGTGCTTCTGGATAGTCGCAGTTTGGATAAAAGTCTGTCCACTGCCTCTGTCCCTGGAATCCAGCAGCAATCGCATTATGTCCTACCTTTTCTTCTTCACATCCATCTGGCAGGTTTGGATTGCCGTTCATCAGATCTTTTAAAATGCACATCATCTTTACAACAAATTCCCAATCAGAATCTTTTTGTTCTCTGCTCTTTTGCAGTTCTTCCGGATTCTTGTCAAAGCCTTCGATACATTTTTCTTTTGTCCATGCAAGCGCTTTTTGATATTCTGCTTCATCGTAGATGCCTTCTGTCATGCGGCGGATAATTTCAACCTCATCGACAGATTCTACGCGCATACCCAAATATTCCTCAATAAATGCGGAATCAATAATAGAGCCGCCGATGCCCATGCAAATAGAACCAACCTGTAAGTAAGATTTTCCGCGCATCGAAGCAACCGCTACTGCAGCACGACCAAATCTTAAGATTTTTTCCTTTACATCTTCTGGAATCGACGTATCGGTTGCTTCACAGACATCATGCCCATAAATCCCGAATGCTGGCAAGCCTTTTTGCGCATGTGTTGCCAATACAGATGCCAGATAAACAGCACCTGGACGCTCTGTCCCGTTAAATCCCCAAACTGCTTTGATTGTCATTGGGTCCATATCCATTGTTTCTGCACCGTAGCACCAGCATGGTGTTACAGTCAGCGTAATATCTGCGCCTGCTTTTTTAAATTTATCTGCACAAGCCGCTGTTTCTGCAACACGGCCAATCGTTGTGTCTGCAATAATAACTTTGACTGGCTCTCCATTGGAATATCTTAAATTTTCTTCCAACAATTTTGCGGCAGACTTTGCCATATTCATTGTCTGATCTTCTAAGGACTCACGTACTTTTAACGCTCCTCTTCTTCCATCAATTGTCGGTCTAATTCCAATCACCGGATAATCTCCAATCACTCTCGATTTTGCCATAGCAGCATTCCTCCTTTTTAAGTGTTAATTTTGTATATATGTTTGAAATTTTTCATATGCAGTTTCCCACTGGCTTACATCCTGTGGGAGATATTCATATGTGGTTTCTGATTCTGCAATCATGCTTCTAGCTTTTGCTACGTCTGTAATCATGCCAAGTGCTATCATCTGCATTACAATATTGCCAAGTGCTGTCGCTTCTACCGGGCCGGCAATCACCTTTCGTCCATTTGCTCCAGCTGTCATCTGGCAAAGCAGTTTGCTTTGTATGCCGCCACCTATCATATGAATTACATCGTAATGCTTCTTTGTGCAGGACTCAATCTGTTCTAATGCATACCGATATTTCAGTGCAAGGCTTTGATTAATGCAGCGCATGATCTCGCCTTCCGTTTTTGGTACTTGCTGCCCTGTTCTTTGACAGAACTGGCGAATGCGCTCTGGAATATCTCCTGCAGGGACAAATTCCGGGGCATCTGGATCAATAAAGCTGACAAACGGTTCTGCTTCTAACGCCATTTGCTCTAATTCTCCATAAGAATATTCTTTACCTTCCCGTATCCACTGTCTGCGGCTTTCCTGTACAAGCCACAGTCCAATAATATTTTTTAATAATGTTGTGGTATTTGCATATCCGCCTTCATTGCTCACATTGCATGCAAGCGATCTGTCGCCAATAACAGGGGCATCTAATTCTGTTCCAAATAAACTCCATGTCCCGCAGCTAATAAAGATAAAATCCTTTTCCTGTGTCGGTACTGCCACAACTGCACTTTGCGTATCATGGCTTGCCACAGCAATTACTTTTGCAGGTTCTAAACCAAGCTCGCTGCAAATCTCATCTGTCAAGTTCCCGATAATGGTAGCGCTTGGCACAATTTCAGGCAGGATGCTTTTTGGTATGGAAAGTGCGTCTAATATTTTCTCTGACCATTTTTTTTGCTTTGCATCCATAAGCTGCGTCGTAGAAGCTATTGTATACTCTGCCCTTTTTTCTCCTGTAAGGAAATAATTAAACAGATCCGGTGTCAGCAGCAGGGAGTCTGCTTTTTCTAAAAGCCATGGCCTTTGCTTTACAAGGGAGTATAATTGAAAAATCGTATTAAAGTTTTCGAACTGGTTGCCAGTTATTTGATAGATCTCTTCCTTAGAAATAGCCTGGAACGTTTGCTCCTGCATCCCGACGGTACGCTGGTCCCTGTAATGTACTGCGCTTTCCAAAAGCGCTCCATGTGCATCTAAAAGCCCAAAATCCACACCCCATGTATCAATTCCAATGCTGTCAAAACCGCCCTTTTGCTTTGCCTTTTGCATCCCTTGCTTGATTTCGAAAAACTGCCGCAGTGTATCCCAGTACATCGTATGGTTGATGATGACTGGGTCGTTGGAAAAACGGTATACTTCTTCCATACGGATTTTACCATCCTCCAGCCTTCCTAAAATCGCCCTGCCGCTCCCGCCGCCAAAATCAAAGGCAAGGACCTGTCTTTTATCCCCCATGAAATTCCTCCTATTCAAAGGTTAAAATAATCCTAAAATCTTTTCGCGAAACGACTCATACAGCGTCTGATAATCTGTATAGCCTATTTTATTTCCAGGAAAACGTTTTGCCCATACTTTACAAATTCCATCTGCAATCTGCTTTGCATCGTCATGTTCCGTCTGCAGCAAAGCAGGAAAGACATAGTAAATCATAAACAGGTTTACATCCGCCTGTTCGTACGATGGCATCTTTTTTTTGCCGGATGCATATTTATCTAAAACAGCATTGACAAACCAGTCCCCTACCTCAGCAATAGCGCTTTCCTTATCCTTGGCATGTTCTACATATGAAGTAATTTCTGCAAGCTGCTGCCCGTATGCAGACTGAAATTGTGCAAAATTTGTTTCATAATTTTTCTTTTTTAGATGTTTGAGCATTTCTTTCTTCTTTTCAAACATACATCCGATCTCTACAGACATAGACTTTCTCCTTACTTTTTAGAAAAAAGGAATGGGTAAAACCCAATTCCTTTTTTCGTATTGATTTCCGGCTTATAGATTTACCGTAACAACTATGGTTTAGTATAAGTTCTGTGCGATTTCGTCGTCATCAATATTATCTGCTGTATACCACTGGCAGCCTGTATCTACATCAGATACATCTTCGCCTTTTGCAGCCTTTACGCAAAGTTCTACAACTGCTTCGCCCATTGCAACTGGAGCCTGTGTAATCGCACCGATGAATTTGCCGCTTCTTACAGCATCTTTAATAACTGTACCAGAATCGAATGCAATACCAATTACTTGATCATCGCCTGTGCCAAATTTATTTAAGTTTTCATCACCAGTTACCATAGCATCGCCTGAATGCTGGTTAGAACCATAAATAGCAATAATATCCGGTTTATTTAATAAGGTCTGGCAGTCTACTGCTGAAAGTTCGTTTGTTACAGAAGCTGGTACTACAACTTCGATCACAATATCTGCGCCATCTTGTGTCTCGCCTTTGGAATCGGATACATATTTATCATTTCCTTCTACAGATACGCTCTTGCCATCTGCTTCTGCAAGCTCAATCATCTTATCAATAAACCCAAGGCCACGGCCAATAATAGATTCTGAAGTTGCATCCTGCCCCATAACGCCGATACGTACCGGTCCAGAAGCATTTGCAATTCTGTCTTTAATTGCTGCCTTATAAGATTCTTCTGCTGCTAATGCGCCTGCATTGTAGTTGTCTGTAGCTGCATTTGCAAAAATTGCGCCTTCTGGAGCACCAGGAACACCTGAGTCAAAACCAATAATCGGAATATTGGAAGACTGTGCCTGTGAGATTGCATCCATACATGCATCTGTGTCCAATGCTGCAAGAGCAATTGCATCAGGGGCTGCATTAATCGCATTTGTCAGCATCTGTACTTGATCTGCGATATCTGATTCTGAGTTCGGGCCTACAAAATTGATTTTAACACCAAGCTCTTCTGCTTTTAATTCTGCACCTTTTAATACTGACTGCCAGTACTGATGCTGGAATCCTTTAGAAACAATTTCAATTGTCATATCAGCTGCATCACCATCATCTGTGCCAGCATCATCAGCAGTATCATCTGTGTTATCTTCACTGCTATCATCTGCGTTGTCTGTTTTTGTGCTGCCTGCATTATCAGAACTTGCTTTGCTGTCGTCTTTTCCGCCACAGCCTGAAAGCATGGTTCCAAGCATTGCTACTGATAATAAGACTCCTACTAATTTTTTCTTCATGTTTTGTCCTCCCTGTTTGTAAAAAGTTTGTTAGTTGCTTTTTTATTAAAACTATCCGTTTGGATAGAAATAATTTAAGAACGCTTTGCATTCTTTAAGACATCTACAAATACAGCTACAAGTAATACAATACCCGTTACAATCTGCTGCCAGTTCGGCTGCAGCCCAATAAATGGCAAACCTGTTTTTAACAAAGACATGACAAACACACCTAGCAATGTGCCTGTAATCGTCCCATATCCGCCATTCATAGAAGTACCGCCTATAATAGCTCCTGCAATCGCATCCAATTCCAGTCCTGCCCCTGTACCAGGCGCAATCGTCTGAAACGTTGCTGCATAAGCAATTCCCGCAAGCCCTGTAAACAAACCGGATATTATATAAGCAAGCGACTGCCATTTTACAACATTAATACCAGACAATCTTGCCGCTTCTTTGTTGCTCCCAAGCGCGATAATATAACGTCCTGGTTTTGTTTTATTTAATACCGTAGACATCAAAACAACTGAAATCAGTACCAGGATAAAGCCAACCGGAATATTTACTCCGCCCATACTTACTTTAAAAATACTGCGGAACTTTCCTAATGGATCCGATGCCGGCGGCCATGCCACTGCCATACCGCCTGTAATGATAGAGCCAATTCCTCTTGCAACCATCATACTGCCCAAAGTTGCAATAAACGGCGGCAGCTCCAGCTTTGCAGCCAAAAATGCATTCAAACATCCTAAAAGCAGGCCAACGCCAAGTGTAATCAGCATTCCAACTGGTGCCGACACGCCTTGGTATGTTACAAAATATCCGCCTATGAGCGCTGCGGATACCATGCCCGTACCGATGGATAAATCTACACCTCCGGTAATCAGTGGGAAGGTAACGCCGATCGCCATAAAGCTGATATAATAGGAATAATCAAAAATACTGATGACCGTTGAATACTGACGGAATGCCGGACTCATCGCACTAAACAAAAGCGAAAGCAGCAAAATAACCATTACAACTACGATCTTTTGCGTACCGATTGCCTGAACGAGCGGATGATTCGTAAACGCATTCCCCTTTTTTCCGTTATTTTCCATTTCCCGTTTCCTCCTAATCTCTTAGCGTTGCAGCATGCATGATATTCTCCTGGGTCGCTTCGGCAATGTCGATCTCCCCTGTCTTTCTTCCCTCACACATTACAATAATCCGGTCGCTCATTCTAAGAATCTCTGTCATTTCGGAGGAAATCATAATGATGGACTTTCCTTCTGCAGCCAGCTCATTCATGAGATGGTAAATCTCACTCTTTGCCCCTACGTCAATACCTCTGGTAGGCTCGTCGAAAATCAGGATATCACAATTTCTAATCAGCCATTTTGCGATAACAACCTTTTGCTGGTTGCCGCCAGACAGGTTTACAACCAGCTGGTCTACAGATGGTGTCTTTGTCTTGAGCGATTTTACATATTTTAAAGCAACTTCGTTTTCTTTTTTCTTGTTAATGAAAATGCCGCTTACATAATTATCTAAATCGACCATCGTAGAATTTTCAGCGACTGATTTTTGCACTACGATCCCGTATCTTTTTCTGTCTTCAGACAAATAGCCAATCCCACATTTTACAGCATCCATTGGGCTTTTTATCGTTACTTTTTTCCCATTGATAAAAATATCGCCGCTGTCCATAGGATCTGCGCCAAACAACGCCCGCGCCGTTTCTGTACGCCCTGCTCCCATGAGGCCGGAAAATCCAAGGATTTCACCTTTATGTAATTCAAAACTTACGTCGCGCACCATTTTCCCTGCATTAAGGTGCTCTACTTTTAAGACAACCGGCGCATCTTTTGCAACATTGCTCTTTGTCTTTGGATCTTCATAAATGACACGCCCAACCATCATATTGATAATGTCATCTTTTGTACTTTCTTTTGTAATTAAAGTCCCTACATATCCTCCGTCACGCATGACTGTTACCCGGTCTGTAATGACTTTGATTTCATCCATTCGATGAGAAATATATACGATACCAAGCTGTTTTTCCCGTAAATCGCGGATAATTTTAAACAATTCTTCGATCTCAGCCTCTGTCAGTGCTGCAGAAGGCTCGTCAAAAATAATGACTTTTGCATCATGGGAAATTGCTTTTGCGATTTCACACATCTGCTGCTTACCAACCGTAAGATTCCCCATTTTTTCTGAAGGATTAATATCTATGTTTAATTTTTGAAAAAGCTTTTTGGCCTCCTCATTCATTTTTTTATCATTGATTAATTTACCGGACATCATTTCCCGGCCTATAAAAATATTTTGCGCCACAGTTAAGTGGTTCATCATATTTAATTCCTGGTGTACAATTACAATACCTGCCTCTTGTGCTTCTTTTGGATTTGTGAATTCAACTTCTTTTCCTTCGTATACAATCGAACCTTCATCCTTTTTATAAATCCCGGTCAACACTTTCATCAGTGTAGATTTTCCGGCTCCATTCTCTCCCATTAGTGCAAGGACTTCTCCTTTGCGGATTTCCAAATTTACATGATCCAGTGCGTGTACGCCTGGGAAAGATTTATCAATTCCATTCATTTTTAAAATTATGTCTCCCACACTCTCACCTTCCTATCCGAACAGCGCAAATCTTTTTGCCGCTGCCTGCTTTTTAATTTGCTCTTTTACGACTGCGTACATCCGCATATACTGCTGCAATTACAATCAAACCGGTAATTACATACTGCCAATCTTTTTGGAATCCCATTGCTAAAATTCCTTCCTGGAGTAAGGAGATAATCATAACCCCGATAAACGTACCGCCAATAGATGCAATCCCGCCTGTCATCGATGTACCGCCCATAACGCATCCTGCGATTGCTTCATTATTAAATGTATCACCCATACCAGGCTGTACGGTCGAATAAGCGCCTACGTAAGCAATTGCTGCGATTCCTGCAAGCATGCCGCAGAATACGTAAGCAAGCATTTCCCATTTCTTGACATTGACGCCAGATAAGCGTACCGCTTCTTTATTACTGCCAATGCATAGAATATATCTTCCAATCTTTGTTTTATTCAATATAATTGCACAAATAACAGAGATGACAATGAGTACAATCAGTCCTGCTGGTATTTGTGTGCCGTTTGAAGCTGTTATTTTTACAAGCATACGAAAGCTTCCATTTTCCTGTGATGCCTGTGGCCAGCTTACGGACTGTGTTTTTGTAAAGACCGATCCGATTCCTTTTGCGAGCATCATACTTGCCATTGATGTGATAAAAGACGGTAATTTCCAATATGCTACTAAATACCCATTCAGACATCCAAATGCTGTTCCTGTCAGGATGGAGATGATTAATGCTAAAAATAATGGAACTCCAGACTTTGTAAGCATATATCCAGCTATCAGTGCTGAACAAAACATAACTGGCCCGATAGAAAAATCAATGCCTCCTGTTGCAATTACAAACGTAACGCCCAAAGCTAAAAAACCCAAAAAGTAAGCATAATTCAATGCACTTAGGATTCGGTTGTAGCTAAGGAAGGTCGGGCTTAATATTGCAAATACGATATACATTAGGATCAGAACGCAAAACAATACAATCCTATTAAATCCAACTTTCTTAACTAGCGCGTTGTTTTTAATCTTTTCCAATTTCCTTTCCTCCAATTCTTATGTATTTCTTTTTACAGCTGTTAAACATAGTATACAGGAGGCTTATTTTTTGATAAATTGAATATTTTCCTATAAATGGGAAAATAATTCCACCCTAAATCACACAAAAAAATACTGGCATGAGCCAGTACTTTTTTGTGTGATTTAATATTAAAATTTATTTTATTTCATACTTTTAAATCAAACTTTGTTTTAAAACTTGGATTTAAAACTTGGATTCAATAATTTGATTCAATCGTTTCCTTCTGCCCAGTAAACGGGTATAAAAGCCTTTGGTTTTCTATCTCGTACATATTTTCCTTTGTAATCAGCTTTGATCCTACAAAGCGGTTTTTTTGCACTTTGCTGCCTTCTAAAATACGGACAGCCTGCTCTACGCCCAAATAGCCGATATTAAATGGCTTTTGAATCACGAGTCCTTGGAATACGCCTTCTTCTAACAGCTGTATTTCTTCTATTAAGCTGTCAAAACCAATCAGCTGCACTTTGTTCTCCAGCTTCATATCCTGAATCGCCCTTGCCGCTCCGACTGCCGAGTACTCATTTGTTCCAATCAAAAGATCCAGATCCCGATATTTATTCATCATATGAACCGTCAGCGTATATGCTTTATCATAAGAAGAATCGCAAAATACAACATCTTTGATACCTTTTTCGTCATTGCCAAGCCCGGCGCGAATCCCCTTTTCACGATCCATGGCTGTAGAACTTCCCTGTACATGGGCTATGATTCCAATTTTTGGATCTGTTTCATTTTCTAACAGTGACTTTGCATAAATGCCTAGTTTTCTGCCAGCCTCATAATTATCAGTCGCTACAACGCAATCGGCAACATCCCGTTCTACGACCGAATCCAGCAAAATAAGCGTAACACCCTTGTCTGCTGCTTCTTGCAAAACATCTGTTGTTTTGATATAGTCGCATGGTGCTACTAGGATGGCATCCGGCTTCTTGTCAATACATGCCCGGATAATGCGTATCTGTTCCTCTACATTTTCTTCTGTTATTTCTCCCATCACTTCGATTTGCGCACCATACTCTTTGGCTCCCAGCTGCGCCCCTTCAATTAAGGTCGTCCAAAAGCCGTTTGTCGGATCAATCGTTTTTGGCACAAAGATCAGTTTCCAAGGCTGTTTGGTCTGATTTCCTGCTGTAAGCATGTATCCAAGCAGTACGACAATTGCCAGGCTGATACCTGCCAGGATCAATGTATATGTTTTTTTATTCTCCTTTTTTACCATCTTCTACACCTCTTAGCAGTGGAATAGAAACAATTGCTGTTGTCTGCTCGCCAACTTTGCCAGAATAAGAAATGCCATACTCTTTTCCATAGTATAAACGCAGCCGCTTTTGCACATTTAGAATGCCAACCCCGCCGCTTTTTTGTAAGGAAGGCTCTGCTAAATCAGCCTCCTGCAGGATTTTTCGCATCTTTTCTTCATCGATGCCAGCGCCGTCATCCTTTACTTGAATCAGCGCCTTATCTTTTTTTGCAAAACCGCGTATCCAGATCGTTCCTTTGGATGCCTTATATTTAATTCCATGATAAATCGCATTTTCAACCAATGGCTGCAGTGTGAATTTCACAATTTTGACATCCCGTATTTCCGGGGATACTTCTATTTCATATTCCAGCTTGTCTTTATACCGCATTTTTTGTATCGTCAAATAGCTTGTAACATAATCAATTTCCTGCGCAACGGTCACCTGCTCTTGCTCATTGCTAATACTCTGGCGCAAAAGCCTTGCCAATGCCGATGTCATTACAACGACGTCTTCATTTTGTCCATCCTCTGCCATCCAGATAATAGAATCCAGCGTATTATATAAAAAATGCGGATTGATCTGTGCCTGCAGCGCACGCAGTTCGCTTTTACGCTTTTGTTCCTGTTCGTAGTAATTTTGTTCAATTAATGCCTGGATACGGTCTGTCATAACATTAAAAGACTTTGACAGGCTGCCTATCTCATTTTCCACTGCAATGTCTACGCTGACGCCGAAATTTCCTTCCTCAACAGTACTCATACAGTCCCTCAGCTGTCGGATTGGCTTTGTGAGATCCTGCGAAAGCCGGTTTGAAATAACAAGTACGCCTAACAGCAGACATCCTGCAACAATCAAGTACATGATCTGCGCCTGCTTTGCATTTTTTTGCAATTCCTGGCTGTCCGCCACACCGACGACACACCAGCCTGTTTTTTCAGACCTTGAGAGTGTATAAAGTCTGCGCTGCGCCCCATCTCCTGTAAAGAAATAGTCAGACGTGCAGTTCATAATCTCGTCTATTTTTTCTTTTTGCAGTCCTCCATATAAAAGCTGCTGCTTAGGATGATACACAATATTTCCATTTGCATCAATCAAAAAAACGTATCCTTTTTGGCCGATATGGTTGCTGCTGCATAAATCGCTGATAGCACTATAATTAAGGTCTACGAAAAAAAGTCCTTCCTTTTTTCCAGTCTGGTTATTCACCAGCGCGCGGCTTAGCGTAATCACCCATTGATAGCTGCTTTGGATCGCGTTTTGAACATGGGAGGATGATACTGCGATTCCAATCGGTGATTCCATTGTCGCCTGATACCAGTCCAGGCTTTTAATATCAATATAATCTGTCAGCTTGTCGCTTCCGCTGTTTACTAAATATTTGCCGTTATCGCCTACAATTGCAATATTATAAATATCGCTGCGGCTTTCCATAATTGTATGGAACTGTGTCAGTATGCGTTCCTTTTGTGCAACATACTCTTGTGTCATTTGATCCTCGTCAAACAAATACCGCGATACATCGCTGCTTTTTGCGATCACAGAAGATATGTTTTCCATATAGTCAATATAAGCGTCAATGTCACGATTTACCTGCTTGATAATCTGAGAAATATAATGAATCGAATTTTCATAAATGGTTTTCTTTGTATAATTTACAGCAATAGAAAGAAAAATCAGCACTGCGAGGATCATCAGTGCTGAAAAAGAAGCCATCATTGCGCTTTGGATACTTTTAAATTTACCAAATATAGATACCGCTTTCCTTTTTTGTTTCATTCTAAATTCTCCCTAGCATATTCTTTTGGCGTCTTTCCCGTCAATTTTTTAAAAACATGACTAAAATAATGCGGATCGCTAAACCCGACCTTTTCTGCAATTTCATAATTTTTTAAACTTGTCTGCCGCAGCAGCCGTTCTGCATTTAAGATACGTACCTTCATTAAGGCTTCGATAAACGTCTGTCCAGTAGCTTCTTTAAAAATACTGGAAAAACGGCTCGTGCTCATATTCAAATAGTCGCAGATCTGATTCAGCCCCAGATTCTGATCCCCGTAATTTTCATGAATATAGTCCATTGCTTTTGCAGCCTGTCTTGTACTGCTGGATTGTCCAATTTCTTCCAATGCCAAAAATCCTTCTCCAGCATACTCCCGCAACCTGTTCATCGCAATTTCAATACTGCATGCATCCGCAACATCCGCCACCACTCCTTCCGGCATCGCAAAGCTTTCGTCCGCCTGATGTACGTTTGTATAAATGACTTGGATAATCTGCTGAAAATAAGCGGACGCAGCATTTTTGCTCACGTATCTTGCCTGCATCCACAGTTCTATGCGGTTTAATAGTTCTTCAAAGCTTTTCCTGTCAAAATTTTTGATTGCTTCAGCAGCAGCCTTCAGCTCATTTTTCAGTGTCATTGGATTTTCTTCACAAATTTTGTCCCCACTGTCTAAAATCACGCCGATTCCCTTTGTATAGCGGTAACGCAGCATATGCAGCGCAGATTCGTAAGAATACGGCAGCTCATCGAGGGATTTCACACAGCAGCCAATCCCCATAGAAATACTTAGGCCTGCTGCAAGGTATACATTTTCCTGGATTTCTTTACAAATTTTTTGGATATAGTCTGTATTTTCCCCTTTTGCATGTTTCCATAGTAATAAACAGATCCGATTATCGGAATCTCTATATGCTATCCCAACGTCATTGCTTCTTAATATTTCATCACTAATATTTTCTACTACAAATGACATAAGGGCACTCCCTTTTTTTAAATCCTGCTCCATTTCGCAAAATTCAGAATATA
>CANDJR010000064.1 GCA_947385105.1 uncultured Eubacterium sp. | reverse complement strand
CTACACTTCAGGTCACACTCTTTCCCTACACGACGCTCTTCCGATCTCCCAGATTGCCGGTCAGCCTTTTTGCTAAATTTCTTAACATTTCTAAGCCTCCTTTGCAGTGATTGCAGCTTGGATTCCTCCCGCACTGCGTTTTGAATAAGCTTCAAGTGCTCGCGCAGCTTTTCTGGTGTTAACTCACGGTAAATTTCCCCGCCTTTTGCAATCGAAACGGCACCTGTTTCTTCTGATACGATAATGGTCAATGCATCGCTGGCTTCGCTAATCCCAATTGCTGCCCGGTGCCTTGTGCCAAGCTCTTTGCTGATAAACATACTGTCAGAAAGCGGCAGATAGCATGTTGCTGCCACTACTCTGTCTCCCCGGACAATTATCGCGCCATCATGAAGCGGCGTATTTTTTTCAAAAATGTTAATTAAAAGCTGGCTTGTAAGGATAGAATCCAGTTCAATCCCTGTACGCTCATATTCTGTCAGCACGATATCCTGTTCAATTACAATCAATGCTCCTGTCTTTACCTTGCCCATTTCAAATGAAGCCTTTGTTAATTCCTGTATCGTCTTATCGCTGAACCTTCCTGTATCCTGCAATGCCCCAAAATCAAAGACAATCGATACAAATTTCTTTCTTCCAAGCTGTTCCAGCGCCTTACGCAGTTCTGGCTGAAAAATAATAACAAGTGCTGTCAAAGCAACATTCACTGTATTTCCCGCCAGCCACAGGATCGTATTCATCTGGAACACTGCAGCCACCAAAATAAATACTAAAATTACCGCAATCCCTTTAAACAGCATCCAGGCACGTGTCCCTTTAATCCACGCCAGTACATGATAGAATAAAAATGCAATAATTAGGATATCTAGAATGTCAATGACTGTCATTTTCGGCAGGCTTATCCCATACATATACTTTTCTACAAATCCCTGTATTGCACTTATGATTCTCTGCACAATTTCACTTCCTTCCATATATTATAATTCATCTGTGATATGGCTATCCATATCATCCTCCTGTTCCTGTTGTGCCTGTAATTCCTGCCTGCGTCCCGTGTCCCTTCTGTTTGTATTAATTTTTTTTACCGTCTTGGCACGGGTTGCCACATATTGCTTCGGTACAGCCTTGACATAATAATAATATTCATCATCTTCAAACTGTACACGTTCTGTCCTCGTATAATCCAGATTAAAGGTAAAAAATTGTATGACGGTTAGCAACAGCGCACTTACGATACACCCTACTGTAAGCGTCATATTTTTATTACTCATCCCAAACTGCATATATCCTGCAAAAAATATCAAAAACTGCAGCAAAACGCCTGTCACAATTGCAATCTGCCACGCATAATCAATAGGCATCCGGCGGATCATGTACACAACAAGGGTGATAAACACAAACACGGCACAAACTAAATACATCTCACGGTTTCCAGTAAACTGGTTGATCGCCTCCTGAAATTTGTTTAAAAGCGTCTCATCCTCTGCTACGGTTGCCAGGCTGTTCGCATTTGCAATAACCCCCTTGAGAAGATAATACGTAACTGTCCCGCAAATTGTTGGTATTATAGCTGATGGTTGTTGTAATAATCCATTTGCAACAGGTATCATATACGGTATCTGCAGTATATATGCGATCGGTACAAGCAGTGCATTATAACCGTAATGCGGTGCAAATCGAAAATATAACAAGTACATAACCACAAAGAGTACAACTATTATTGCGCCTACCGGCATTGACAGTGCATAGCAGTGCAAAGAAATTAATAATGCTGTCACAAGCAGCAAGGCCGCCGACGGCAGTATTGCACATATTAATGCCAGAATGAGCAGCAGGGACAGGCTGTTTAAACGCTCCATATATCCAAGTTTTTCCTTGATCAGCCAAAAAGTTACTGCTGCTAGTAAAAATTTTATAATTGGCAGCAGATACGCTTCATATTTGCTGTAGAAAGCGCAAAGCTTTTCTTTCAATTCCAATAAAACCGTCATGCTCTCCTCCTAATTCTGATTCGCCGCTTTACAGCTCCTTCCTACGCATGTTACGCAGGCATTAGCTGTCTTGTTCGCTGTAAAGCCTTTCCAGACGCTTCAGATGTCTGTAGTAATACTTGGTCCCCCTTTTTCCTACTGCATAGGTTACATTTGCATATATATCCACAATCAGCAGATATACAGCCAAAAAAAATAAATACTTTACAAGTATGGAGTTTCCCAACTGAAGCAAATCCATCGTATCAAGATTTGCAATAAGCGTTTCGATATGATAAACGCCCCACAAAAGCAAAAGCATACCAAAAGCTATTGTTCCACAAAAAAATCCTTTTAATAAATGCCTGCTGACAAAATCACTCCGGTAATAATGCGTGACCTGACGGCACGTTTTCCCCTCTCTTTTTTCATATGCAGCTAACCTTGTCATTTCCTGGACACGTTCCTGATCAATCATCTGCTTCTTTCCTCTTTGTATCATAATAAATAGTTCAAAAATTGCATATTTTCACACCTAATTTATAGCAATATTATTTTCATTATAGCATAGACGGATGTATATGAAAAGATTTTTATGGCAAGGAAGGCAATTTTTATAAATTTGAAAGAAATCCTCAAAAGAAATGCAAAAAGAGAATGCTCGTGCATTCTCTTTTGTTATCTTCCCGCTTATACGCTTAGACATCTAAAAACCGCATTCTGTTTCCATCCGCTTTTTTCGGTGTTTCTTCTTTTGGTTCTTCTTCAATGGAGTGATGTAATGTATTAATCATTTTTGACTTGCAGGCATCACAATATTTTCCGCACTTGATCATTGCGCCACAATTCATACACTCAATCCCTACTGGTGAGTCATCCGAGAATGTGAGCCGCTCCTCACGTACCCATGTTTTCAGCTGCTTAACAGTTACGTCATTTGCTTCTGATACATCCTGCAGTGAAGCAGTTGGATTTTCACGGATATAGTTTTTTACCTCTTGAAATTTTTCTTCCAGCTTTTCTCTACATGCTGAGCATATTGCCGGCCCAGACAAATAATTAAATAACCGTTTACAATTTTTGCATGGCCTCACGTCCATATGATTGCCTCCCTTTCCAATTATTGAAGCACCCATGCTGTAACAGCTCAGGCAAGCCGTCCTGTTACCATCTGCTTCTCAATTTAATTTATAAGATTGAACCCTACTGTCCCTGCCCTATGCTGATGCAAAGATAATAGACCTTTTTTACCCCTGCCTGCTTTAATGCAAGCGCTGCTGCATCTATCGTACTTCCTGTCGTATAGATGTCATCAACCAGCAAGACTCTATCTAATTTTACTATATTTTCGACTATTTTAAAAGCATTTTTCATATTATTTTTTCGTTGTACAGCTGTCAGCTGTTTTTGCGGTACTGTGTTATGAACCCGCTTTAATATCTTGCTGCTGTATGTTAAACCACATTCCTGTGCCAGGCGTTTTGCAAACACTTCCGCCTGATTATAGCCCCTTTTTCGCCTTCGTTTGGCTGCTAATGGAATCGGCACAACTATATCCGGGCTGCATTGCTTCAGCCAACTGCCATACAGCTGAGCTGCTTGTGCTGCAAAAAAATCTGCATAGTCTCTGCGATTGCTGTATTTAAATCGATACAGCATTTTTTGCATCTGTCCCTGGTAGCAAAAAACAGCTTTTCCTTGTATGAATTCATGTGTTGTATGCATACAATCTGCACAATATTCCTGATTTTCATCTAAAAGCGGCTTGCCGCATAGAAAACATGCTGGCTGTTTTACATATTTTATTTTTCTGCTGCACTCTGGACAAATGAGTGTATCATACAGTACCCGATCACATACTGGACAGCGGCTTGGGTAGAGCTGTTTTTGGATTGTTTGTATTAGGCTGCGCAGGCAGTGTTGGGGGTTCTTTGTTTGATTTTCAAATGCATGATTTTCGTTAATTCTATTTTTAACAGTTTGAGTTCCTATTTTTTTATTTGCTATTTTGTTTTTTCCTATCCTATATTTATTTATTTGAAATTTTTTATTGTCGATATTTACTATATCTTTTCTATTACTGATATTTGCTGTTTCCTTTCTATTACTAATATTTACTATATCCTTTCTATTACTGATATTTGCTGTTTCCTTTCTATTACTGATATTTGCTGTTTCCTTTCTATTACTGATATTTGCTGTTTCCTTTCTTTGAATAAATCTTTTTCTCTTACACTTTTTTCCAGCTTGCAAGCAGATTCCCGCTTTTTATCTGCGTTCTTTTTGCTGTGCATCCTCTACAATGCTTCCTGTTCTAAAATCCGATCTTTCAGTCCGCAGTAACGCTGCTGCTCATGAATATTTTCCACCATAAATGCAAACATTTGTTCATCTCCAACAAGTGTCACACATTTTTTTGCCCGCGTAACCGCTGTATACAGCAGGTTGCGGCTCATTAGCATTGGCGGGCCGCTAAGCAGCGGGAGGACAACTGCGGGATATTCGCTCCCTTGTGATTTATGGATTGTAATCGCATACGCAAGCTCCAGCTCGTCCAGCATTTTATATGGATACTCAGCTATGCGGCCTTCATCAAATTCAATTGTAAGTATGCCTTCCAGATCATTGATTGTACGAATGATGCCCATATCTCCATTAAACACCCCAGTACCTTTTTCAACAGCTATGCCATAACGGTTACGGACTTCCCATTCCATCTGATAATTATTTTTCACCTGCATGACCTTATCCCCTTCGCGGAACAAAAAAGAGCTATGCTTTTTTTCTGCTTTTTGTGGGGATGGCGGATTTAGGTATTGCTGCAGCACTTCATTTAAGTGCTCCACACCAAGCAGCCCTCTGCGCATTGGCGTCAGCACTTGTATTTCGTACATTGCTGCGTCGACATACTTTGGCATCTTTTGAATTACAAGCTGCAGCACAACATTAATAATTTTGTCTGCGTCGTACCGCTTTAAAAAAAAGAAATCTCTGCTTTTATTATCTAGTATAATCGGCTGCCCCCGGTTAATTTTATGTGCATTGACAATAATATCGCTTTGGCTGGCCTGCCGGAAAATTTTTGTCAGCCGTACGACCTGGTATTTGCCGCAGTCAATGATATCCTTTAATACGCTGCCTGGGCCAACACTTGGCAGCTGATTTGTATCTCCAACCAAAATCAGCCTTGTAGGCGGTGCAATTGCTTTTAATAATGCATGCATCAGCGTAATATCTACCATAGACATCTCATCAATAATGACAGCATCTGTTTCCAATGGACGATCCTCGTTTCTTTCAAAGCTGCCGTCGCCGTCTATTCCGCCATTTACTTCCAGCATGCGATGGATCGTGCGTGCTTCATAGCCCGTTGTCTCACTCATACGCTTTGCTGCACGTCCAGTAGGTGCAGCCAGCAAAAAATCAAGCCCCTCCAGTTCAAAAAACCGGATTACTGAGTTAATCGTCGTAGTCTTTCCTGTGCCTGGCCCGCCTGTTACAATCAGCAGCCCGTTTTGCACTGCTTCGCACACCGCTTGGCGCTGGTGCTCCTCTAGCACCATGCCTGTTTGCGTTTGAATATCTGCAATCCTTTTTTCCAGATCTTTGCGTTTCATTTGGTATCTATGGTTTAGTCCATGTAATAAAAGCGCTACATTGTGCTCCATATTATAAAAGGCAGCCGCATAGATTTGTACCTCATCCCCCACCTGCTTGAACACAATTTTTCGATCAATCGCCAAATCCATATAGTGTTTTTCTATTAAGTCCTGCTCGATTCCTAATAATTCCTGCACTTTATTGGACAAACGCTCTTTTGGCAAATACGTATGCCCTTCTGCACTTACTTGCATCAGTGTATATAATATCCCGCTGCGGATGCGAAAATCTGAATCTGCGCAGACACCTATCCGGGTGGCTATTTCATCTGCCAGTTTAAAGCCAATGCCCCTAATATCCTCTGCCAGGCGGTATGGATTTTCTTTTACGACTGCATAAGTCTGCAGACCGTATTTTTGTTTAATTTTTGCAGCCATTGCCATTGACAGACCAAGCTGCTGCAAAAACATTGCAATTTGCCGCGTTTCTTTTTCCGCTTCTACCTGTTCTGCAATGGACTGTGCCATCCTTTGACTAATTCCTCTGACCTGTTCCAGGCACTCTGGTTCTTCTTCAATAATGCGAAACGTATCTGCGCCAAACTTTTTAACAATCCTGGCTGCTAACGCCGCCCCAATCCCTTTGATTGCCCCTGAGCCAAGATAACGTGCAATCTCTAAATCACTATCCGGCTTTTTTTCCACATACGACTCTACTTTAAACTGTTCCCCATAGGTTGGATGCTGTGCATAGTTACCGGTAAGTTCTAACTTTATCCCTTCTGGCAAACCGGCAAGCAGCCCTACACATGTCAGTTTTTCTTCTTCTGTCACAAAGTTTACAACTGCATAGCCGTTTTCCTGATTTTGAAAGATAAAGTTTTCTATATACCCTGTAACTTTTTCCATGTCTCTACTCCCTATACGTTAAAAAGGTTACTGTTCACTCGGACTTTGCAGTAAATGCAAAGTCCTGTGTGAACAGCAACTCAAAAAGAGCTGCACATGCAGCCCTTCTCTTATGCTTCTTCTTCTATTCCGTAATTACGCTTCATCTGCTCATACAGCTGCTGAGCAAGCGGCCCTCCTGACTGTTCTGTTGTCTGTGAAGCAATCGTTTGAACCGCACCATCCTTAAAATAATCTACTAAAGAAGATAATGAAGCGTCACCATCCTCGTCTTTTCCAATCGTCTTAAACATCTCTTTATAAACTTGTTCCATAAAGTAAGACTCAAATTCACGGCACACTGCTTTTAATTCTTCTGCAGTTGACGCTTTATCAACCTGATCTAACTTGCCGGATAAGTTTGAACCGGATACACTTGCCTGTGCGGATGGATCGACGTAAGAATTTAACCCATTAAATGTTACGCTCATTTATCAACCCTCCTACCGTTTCAGATTTGCAGCCTGTTCCAGCATCGTATCAGAGGTTGTAATCGCCTTTGAGTTTAATTCATATGCACGCTGGGCAACAATCATATTTACCATTTCATCTGCTACCTGAACATTTGATCCTTCCAAATAGCTTTGATTAATAATACTGCGCTTTAACCCTGGAGTTGTAGCTTCATTCATTGGCGCACCAGAGGCTTCGGTTTCCACATAATATGTACCGTTTATCTTTTCCAGTCCTGCGTCATTATTAAACTGAAAAACAGCGATTGACTGGTTCAGCGCACGAAAAATATTCTGTGCATCTGTATAGCCGACTGCTCCGTCTTTGGAAATGATTACCTGCTTTGCATCTACTTCGTCTGGCAAAATAATTTCATTGCCGTTTGAATCTAGTACCTGATACCCCTCTGATGTACAAAGTGTTAAACCGTTTGCACCCTGGCTCCATGTAAAATCACCATTTCTAGTGTAGTAAACTTCATCATCTACTCCACTGACTGCAAACAGTCCATAGCCTTCAATTCCAACTGCACTCTTGCTGTCTACGTGCAGCATTGGGCCTTGTTCAAAATCCGAAGTAATGGATGCAACTCTCGTTCCAAGCCCAACCTGTGCAGAAATCGGCTTCTGTTCACCATTCGCCGTAGTCGTCCTATTTTGCAGCGTTTGGTATAAAAGTGTTTTAAATTCCGGTTTTTCTAATTTGTATCCCGTCGTATTGACGTTTGACAGATTATGTGATATCGAATCCACATTTGTCTGCTGCGCACGCATCCCTGATGCAGCGCTCCATAATGCCCTCATCATAATTGTGTTCTCCTTCCACGGCACTCCATGCCACCTTTATACCCTCCGTGGTCTATTCAGTCATACGATATCTGCATATCATACAAATTTATTATCGGTTATTTTTACAGCTTATTTAACCCATGTTTCTATTTTGTTATACCTTACCGACTTGATTGACCGCTTTATCCAGCATTGTATCAAATGTCTGGATCAGTTTTTGGTTAGACTCATAAGCTCTTGCAATAGTAATCATTGTTACCATCTCGTCTACTACTTGTACATTCGAAGCTTCGATACAGCCTTGCTCAATATTCGCATTGGAAGCAATAACCTGCCCGCCTTCTACTAAATCGTACATATTTTCTCCATATTTTGACAAGAAATCATAATTCTCAAAATCGACTAAGCCGATCTGCCCAACTACCTGTTCATTCTGGTAAACAAACCCCTGCTTATCTACTGTAAAATCCAGATTCGGATCCAGGCGGATATAATTATTTTCATTCGGATTGCCTGTCTGCGCTCCATTTTGGTTTAATACAAAATCGCCGTCCTTTGTCCGCAAATACCCATCTGTGCTAATGACAAATGCGCCGTCTCTTGTATATTTTACAGACGTATTTCCAGCCTTATCTGTAAAAGAAATCCCAAAAAATCCATCGCCATCAATTGCAAAGTCGCACTTATTATCCGTTACTTTAAAGCTGCCCTGCGTATAGTCTGTGTATGTTTCACCTATTTTAACGCCCATATGGATACCGCCGAGCGCTTTTGCACCCATTGTTAATTCTGAACTATCCTTTATTTTTAATGCCAGTCGTTCTTTAAACGATTCTGCGGTTGCCCCTTCTTTTTTATAACCGTTTGTGTCAGCATTTGCCAGGTTATTTGTAATGACATCCAAGCGGTTCATCTCATTGACCATTCCTGACCATGCTGTATATAGACCTTTTACCATCTGCCATTCTCCTTATCTATGATGCACTGCTGCGCTGTACCAGGCAATTAGTCATCATCCCGTTTGCCTGCAAGGAAATCTACAAACTTGCCAGTACCTACAGCAACGCAGGTCATTGGTTCTTCTGCAGTCATTGTATTAATACCTGTTTTATCTTCAATTAATTCCTCCAGACCACGAAGCAGCGATCCGCCTCCCGTTAATACAATCCCACGATCAGCTACATCCGCTGCCAGTTCTGGCGGAGTCTTTTCTAATACACTATGGACTGCTTCTACAATTTGTAACGTTGCCTCCCGAAGCGCTTCTTCTGTTTCTTCTGATGATACTGTAACAGTTTTTGGCAACCCGGTAACTAGGTTACGCCCGCGGACATCAATCGTTTCCGGCTGTGCCAATGGATAACATGTTCCAATCTTAATCTTGATATCCTCCGCTGTACGTTCACCAATTAAAAGATTATGCTTCTTTCTCATATATCGGACAATTGCCTCGTCAAAATCATCCCCTGCGATCTTAATGGAAGTACTTACCACAGAACCTCCTAAGGAAATGACTGCAATATCCGCGGTACCTCCGCCAATATCAACAATCATATTTCCGCATGGCCTGGAAATATCTATACCAGCGCCAATTGCTGCAGCGATTGGTTCTTCTATAATCATGACTTCCCTGGCTCCCGCTTGGTACGTCGCATCTTCCACTGCTTTTTTCTCAACTTCCGTAACACCGCTTGGCACACATACACTAATGCGCGGTTTTCGAAAACTTTTTTTCCCTAAAGCTTTTTGGATAAAATATTTGATCATTTTTTCTGTAACCGTATAATCAGAAATAACACCCTGGCGCAATGGGCGCACTGCAACAATATTGCCCGGCGTTCTGCCCAGCATCAGCCTTGCTTCTTCCCCAATTGCTTTTATTTTATTCGTATCACGGTCAAATGCTACTACCGAAGGTTCTTTTAATACGACACCTTTTCCTTTGATATATACCAATATACTTGCTGTTCCTAAATCAATTCCAATATCTGCTCCCATCATGTACAGATATCCCCTTTCATCTTACTTCTTAAAAACTAACTAAATGTAACCGTTTATCGTATGACACTCGTCATTATGATTGAATGCCTGTGCACACTACGATACTCTATTCTGCCATATTCAGTCTTATTATATACAATAAATTCCATTTTTCCTAGCATTTTTTTATTTTTCACAAATTCTTAAGGATTTTTTAATATCCGACATGATTTTTGTGCATTTTAACCTTTTTCTATAATCCTCCTGCTTGTTTTCCTGAAATAATCACTGTTTGCTTTCTTATTTTCGCACAAAACAGCGCATTTGTAAACTCCGAAACTACATCTTTTCTTGCTGCTGGTAACAGTTCAGCCTTTCGGCTGCACTGTTACTGTTCACACTTTTGGTGCTCACAGTAACTGAATGCAGTCCATTGGAAGTTTGCCTGCGGCAAAGGACTGCATTCACGCATGGCTTTCCATACGTGTTCTTATAGATTTTGCAGTAAATGCAAAATCATCTGGATAGGTTTCTATTCCTGGCACCCCTGCTTTTGATTTGCTTTTTCTAAATACCGCTGGATAAACGCGCCTGTGTATGACTGCTGCATTTTTGCTACCTCCTCAGGAGTTCCTTGCGCAACCACTGTTCCGCCTCCGTCGCCGCCTTCTGGCCCCATATCAATAATATAGTCCGCTGTTTTGATCACATCCAGGTTATGCTCAATGACAATGACTGTATTGCCGCCCTCTGACAGCCTGCGTAAAATTTCCACCAGCTTATGCACATCAGCAAAATGAAGCCCTGTCGTTGGTTCATCTAAAATATAAACTGTCTTGCCTGTGCTGCGCCTGCTTAATTCTGTTGCCAGTTTTATACGCTGTGCCTCCCCGCCGGACAGTTCTGTCGATGGCTGCCCCAGCTTAATGTAAGATAAGCCAACATCATAAAGTGTCTGTATTTTTCGTTCGATGGTCGGGATGTTTTTAAAAAATTCCAGCGCTTCTTCGACTGTCATATTTAGCACATCATAAATTGTTTTTCCTTTATATTTTACTTCTAATGTCTCCCGATTATAACGTTTTCCCTGACATACCTCACAAGGCACGTACACGTCCGGCAAAAAATGCATCTCAATTTTTATGATCCCATCTCCGGAACATGCCTCACACCGACCGCCTTTCACATTAAAGCTAAAACGCCCTTTTTTATATCCGCGTGCCTTTGCATCCGGGGTAGCTGCAAATAAATCCCGGATCATGTCAAACACTCCTGTATATGTGGCAGGGTTAGAACGCGGTGTACGCCCAATCGGTGACTGGTCGATGTCAATTACTTTGTCCAGTTGTTCCAGCCCTAAGATTTTGTCATGTTTACCTGGAATGCACCGGGCACGGTTCAGCGTACGCGCCATTGCTTTATACAAAATCTCATTAGTTAAAGAGCTTTTGCCTGATCCAGACACCCCGGTAATGCAGGTCATAATGCCAAGCGGAATTTTAACGGTAACATTTTTCAAATTATTTTCCCGTGCTCCTTTCACAGTCAGCCATCCAGACGGCTCACGCCGTTTCTGCGGAATTGGTATAAACTTACGCCCGCTTAAATATGCGCCTGTTACTGAATGTTCATTTTGCATAATTTCTTCCGCTGTACCTGTTGCAATGACTTCTCCGCCATGCTCTCCAGCGCCTGGCCCGATATCTACAATAAAATCCGCTGCATGCATTGTATCCTCATCATGTTCAACTACAATGAGCGTATTTCCTAATTCCTTCAGGCTTTTTAAAGCTGCCAAAAGCTTATCATTATCCCGCTGGTGCAGCCCAATGCTTGGCTCATCCAAAATATAGGCAACGCCCACCAAACCAGATCCAATCTGTGTCGCCAGACGGATACGCTGCGCCTCTCCGCCGGATAGCGTAGCAGTTGCCCTGCTTAAGGATAAATATTCCAGACCTACTTCTACTAAAAATCGGACTCGTGCCCGTATTTCTTTTATAATCTGCGCACCGATCAGCTTCTGCTGTTCACTTAGCTGCATATTGTGCAAAAATTCCTGCAGGTTTTTAATTGACAGATTTGTAATCTCATAAATGTTCTTATCAGCTACTGTCACTGCCAGCGCCTCTTTTTTCAAACGCTGCCCCCCGCATGTCTTACAAGGGGTAATGCGCATAAATTCTTCATACTGCTGCTTCATCATATCTGAGCCAGTTTCACGGTATCTGCGGTTTACGTTTTTGATCAGTCCTTCGAATACAACGTCATATACGCCTTCTCCCCGCGTCCCCCGATAATGAACTTTCACCTCTTTATCCGCGCCATTTAAAAGCATATCTTTGATCTGTTCCGGCAAGTCTTCATAAGGCGTGGACAGGTCAAACTCATACGCGTTTGCTAATGCCTGCAGCGTTGCATACGTATAACTGCCTGGATCGGTACAAGACTGCCATCCCATAACCTGTATCGCTCCTTGTGCAATACTCAATGACTTGTCCGGTATCATAAGCTCTTCATCAAATTCCATCTTATATCCCAGACCAAAGCAGTCCGGGCAGGCGCCAAACGGATTATTAAAAGAAAAGCTGCGCGGCTCAATTTCATCAATGCTAATCCCACAGTCTGGACAAGCAAAGCTGTCTGAAAACTGTACAATTCGCGGTTTTTCTTCCATAATTTCTACCATTAATAATCCGTCCGCCAGTTCCAGAACACTTTCAATAGAGTCTGTGAGCCGCTGTTCTATATCTTCTTTGATAATTAAGCGGTCAACAACGATTTCTATGTTGTGCTTTTTATTTTTTTCCAACGGAATTTCTTCACTTAGTTCATACTGGTTGCCATCCGCAATAATGCGCACATAGCCGCTGCGCTTTGCCTGCTCCAGCATCTTTTGGTGTGTTCCTTTGCGTCCGCGCACAACAGGCGCAAGCAGCTGGATTTTTGTTCGCTTTGGCAGCGACATAATCTGATCTACAATTTGGTCTATGGTCTGTTTTTTTATTTCCCTGCCGCAGCATGGACAATGAGGAATCCCAATGCGGGCATACAGCAGACGAAAGTAATCATATATTTCCGTTACTGTACCTACCGTAGAACGCGGGTTACGGTTTGTCGATTTTTGGTCAATGGATATTGCCGGCGACAGTCCGTCTATTTTTTCTACGTTTGGCTTTTCCATCTGTCCTAAAAACTGCCTCGCATAAGAGGACAGTGATTCCATGTAGCGTCTCTGCCCTTCCGCATAGATTGTGTCAAATGCAAGAGAGGATTTACCGGACCCACTCAGTCCGGTTAATACGATAAATTCATCTCTTGGGATATCCAGATCAATATTTTTTAGGTTGTGCTCATTCGCACCTCTTATTTTAATATATTTTCTTTCTCTTTCCATGATCGTCTTTATCCTTCTTCTATCTTTCCATACTGGCTGCTTTTCTGCTGATAAACCTCATGTTCCATATCAGCTGCGCATATACAGCTATTGTGGCTGTTCTTCTTATTTTTGTGCGTCTCGCAGCATTTCTTTTAATTGCAGCATTTGATCCCGCAGTTCTGCCGCCGCTTCGAAATTCAAGTCCGCAGCTGCGCTTTCCATCTTCTTTTTTACTTGTGTAATCAGCTTTTCGAGCTCTTTGCGGTTCATAGACTCTGGATCTTTTGCAAAATTCAGCTGTTCTGCCGCAACCTTCTTTGAAATACTGATTAATTCACGTACTGATTTTTGGATTGTCTTTGGCGTAATCCCATGCTGTTCATTATAGTTTTGCTGTATTTTGCGGCGCCTTGTCGTTTCTTCTATGGCAATGCGCATAGAATCTGTCATCTTGTCCGCATACATAATAACATGTCCTTCACTGTTGCGCGCAGCCCTTCCGACTGTCTGTATAAGTGATGTTTCAGATCGCAAAAATCCTTCTTTGTCTGCATCCAAGATAGCCACTAATGTGATTTCTGGAATATCCAAACCCTCACGAAGCAAGTTAATCCCTACTAATACATCAAAGATGTCCAAACGCAGATCACGAATAATTTCTGCACGCTCTAAAGTATCGATATCTGAATGCAGATATTTTACCCGAATCCCAGCCTCCTGCATATAAGTGGTTAAATCTTCTGCCATTCGCTTAGTCAAGGTCGTAATCAGTACCTTGTGTTTATTTGCAGTCTCTTTATTCACTTCTGAAATTAGATCATCAATCTGGCCTTCTACTGGTCGCACCTCGATTTCCGGATCTAAAAGACCTGTCGGGCGTATAATCTGCTCTGCACGAAATAGTTCGTGTTCTTTTTCATATACATTCGGTGTAGCTGACACAAACAGCATTTGATCAATTTTGGATTCAAATTCTTCAAAATTTAATGGCCGGTTATCTTTTGCTGATGGCAGCCGGAATCCATAATCTACCAACGTCGATTTCCGGGACTGATCGCCTGCATACATCCCGCGTATCTGTGGGATTGTTATATGCGATTCATCAATGATAATTAAAAAATCGTCTTTAAAATATTCCATCAAAGTCAAAGGCGTAGCCCCAGGCTCCAGCCCTGCTAAATGTCTGGAATAATTTTCAATCCCGCTGCAAAATCCCGTCTCCCTTAGCATTTCAATATCAAAGTTTGTGCGCTCTGCAATCCTCTGCGCCTCTAACAGCTTGTCTTCTCCTTTGAAATAGCGCACACGTTCTTCAAGCTCTTTTTCGATTTGAATACATGCCTGGTTAATTTTTTCCTGCGGTACGACATAATGCGACGCTGGGAAGATGCCTACATGCTCAAGCGATGCTTTGACTGTGCCTGTGAGTACATCGATTTCTGTTATTCTATCAATCTCATCTCCAAAAAATTCTACGCGGATTGCGTGTTCCCCACCATTTGCCGGGAAAATCTCCAGCACATCCCCACGCACCCGGAATGTCCCTCGATGGAAATCCATTTCATTGCGTGTATACTGGATATTGATCAAATCCCGCAGCACATCATCCCTGTCTTTGATCATCCCCGGCCGCAGCGATACCATCATACCCAAAAAGTCCTCTGGACTGCCTAACCCATAAATACAAGATACACTGGATATCACAACTACATCCCTGCGTTCGGAAAGAACTGCTGTAGCAGACAACCGCAATTTGTCAATTTCTTCATTAATGGATGAATCTTTTGCGATATACGTATCCGAAGAAGGTACATAGGCTTCTGGCTGGTAATAGTCGTAGTAGGACACAAAATACTCCACTGCATTCTCAGGGAACATCTCCTTGAATTCTCCGTAGAGCTGTGCCGCAAGCGTCTTGTTGTGGGCGATGACCAGCGTCGGCTTCTGCAATTCCTGAATGACATTCGCCATCGTAAATGTCTTGCCGGAACCCGTAACCCCTAGTAAAGTCTGGAATTGATTGCCCTCCTTGAAGCCTTTGACCAGCTCGGCGATGGCCTGCGGCTGGTCGCCTGTGGGCTTGTAGGGGGCTTGTAATTTAAAAGCATGCCCGTCCTTCCCGTCCTTCGGGCTGCTTTTATGAGCAAGTAGCTGACTATTGTCAGCGGATTGCGAATTTCCTTTTTTTTCTGGCATATGAAAACCTCCAATTTGTGACCGGACACTCGAAAACAAGTTTTCTCGTTGTCGCGACATTCGTTAAATGCTCCTGCATACCCATAGGGCACTTAGCAGGGCATTTTCTCATTGTTACCGCGCAAAAAGTTTGCCTATTCGCCCGAAATTCGTGTAATTCAGTTTTCGATTCGTGTAAAATGGGCTTGCAAAGCTGGCGAATAAGCGTTAAAATAGCAATTACACGAATGCAGGTCACAAAACCGTATTTTTAAAACGTAACAACACTGAATAACACCAGCCAGTACAGATAGTATTATCCAGTCATTTGGTTTTTCATTATAACACATAAGTCAAAAAAAGTACAGACCAAAATCGAACTTTTGTTCTGTACTTTTTTATGTCTTTTTATACGATTCAGTTATGCCAGTATCTTAGTTTCATGCAAGAAACTCACTGAAATGCAGAAAACAGGTGAAGGAATTTTTATCTCCCTCACCTGTTTCCTCACTAATCAGGCAAAACCCGAAAGTCCTTTTTTAATTTTTTTCAAAAAACTTTTTCAGGCTTTGCATTGCCCCGTGGATACTGTACTCTACTGCTCTGGTTGAGCATTGCTCCCGCTCTGCGATTTCCACATAGGTCAACTCCTGAAAATAATGCAGTATCAGC
>CANDJR010000063.1 GCA_947385105.1 uncultured Eubacterium sp. | reverse complement strand
GGCAATTTTAGATGAATTTTTGCATGTTACTGAGAACGGAGTGAACAGTAACTATGCAAATCACGCAGCGGAATCTGTAATCCGGTTGCCGTTCATTTGCGGATATGGTATGATGGAGATAGCAAAAGGGTATGATGGAGATCAATAAGAAAAGAGGGGCTTTTTATGACACTTTTAATCAAAAATGGCAGAGTGCTTGATCCAATGGCACAGCTGGACGCGGTTATGGATGTGCTGGTAGAAGACGGACAGATCAAGCAGGTTGCGCCGCACATTGAAGCACAAACAGATCAATATGTGGAGGCAGACGGTTGCTATGTGATGCCTGGGTTTATAGACTTGCACGTACATTTGCGCGATCCTGGCTTTGAAAAAAAAGAAACAGTCATTACCGGGACACATGCAGCAGCAAGAGGCGGCTTTACAACGATTGTAGCAATGCCTAATACAAAGCCGGTTGTAGATAATATGGATATTGTCAACTATGTGCATAACAAAGCAAAAAGCAAGGGAAAAGTGCATGTCTTACAGGCAGGCGCAATTACAAAAGGAATGGCAGGGCAGGAGCTTGCAGATATAGAACAAATGGTGCGCGCCCACAGTCCGGCGATTAGTGAAGACGGGAAATCTGTCATGGATTCTTTTTTAATGCGGAAAGCCATGCTGCTTGCAAAAGAGCTTGATATTCCGATTTTGTCACACTGTGAAGATAAAAATCTCTTACACGGCGGTGTTGTCAATGCAGATGAAAATGCAAAAAAGAATGAACTGCCGGGGATTACAAATTCTGTGGAGGATATTATTGCAATCCGGGATGTCATATTGGCAAAGGAAACAGGTGCAAAACTGCATTTGTGCCATTGCTCCACCAAAGACAGCGTCAAGATTGTCAAGTGGGCAAGGGAAAACGGAGTTCAGATTTCTGCGGAAGTATGCCCGCATCATTTTACGCTTACTTCAGATGATATGATACCAGGCGATACGAATTATAAAATGAATCCGCCGCTGCGTACAAGGGAAGACGTCGAAGCGCTGCGCCAAGGGTTAAAAGAAGGCATTATGGATGTCATCGCAACGGATCATGCACCACATACGAAGGAAGATAAAAATGATTCTATGCTGCGTGCGCCGTTTGGCATTGTAGGGCTTGAGACAGCTGCCGCGCTGACCTATACAGAGTTAGTACTTGGCGGGTATTTGACGCCTATGCAGATGGCAGAAAAAATGAGCAGCCGCCCGGCACAGATTATTGGGTGTAATAAGGGCAGCTTAGCAGTAGGCAAGACAGCAGATATCGTAGTTTTTGATCCGCAAAAAACGCAGATCATCCATGCAGATGAATTTGCATCCAAAAGCAAAAATACACCATTTGACGGCAGACAGGTGACCGGGAGCGTGCGCACCACGATTGTAGACGGAAAAGTGGTATACCAGGAGGGACATTTATGATAAATCAATTAATAGAACAGATCAAAAAAACAGACGCGCCAATCGTAGTCGGACTGGATCCAATGTTAGACTATGTGCCAGAGCAAATTGTGAAAAAATCGTTTGCGCAATTTGGCGAAACACTGGCAGGCGCTGCGGATGCGGTTTGGGAGTTTAACAAAGGGATTATTGACGCAACGTGTGACTTAATTCCTGCTGTCAAGCCCCAGATTGCCATGTATGAGCAGTTTGGCGTCGAAGGCTTGCAGGCATATCAAAAGACTATTGACTACTGTCATGAAAAGGGACTGGTTGTCATAGGCGATGTCAAGCGCGGGGATATCGGATCTACATCCGCAGCATATGCAGCAGGGCATCTTGGAAAGACTGTTGTTGGCAGTCAAAGGCTGTCGGCGTTTAACGAGGATTTTGCTACGGTTAACCCATACCTTGGTTCAGACGGCATCCAGCCGTTTATCGATGTGTGCAAAGAAGAAAAGAAGGGAATTTTTGTACTGGTAAAAACATCCAATCCATCCAGCGGGGAATTCCAGGACCGCCTTTCAGACGGAAAGCCTTTGTATGAATACGTAGGGGAACAGGTAGCTGCCTGGGGCGCTTCTTATATGGGTGAGGATTACAGCTACATTGGCGCTGTTGTAGGGGCTACTTATCCGCAGGTAGGCAAAATCATGCGTAAGATCATGCCAAAGACATATATTTTAGTGCCAGGTTATGGCGCGCAGGGCGCAAAAGGCGCTGATTTGGTACATTACTTTAATGAAGACGGACTGGGAGCAATTGTCAATTCTTCCCGTGGAATTATTGCAGCTTACAAACAAGAGAAATATGCACAATTTGGGGCAATGCATTATGCAGATGCGTCCAGGCAGGCAGTACTTGACATGGTGGCAGATATTCGCAGTGCTTTGCATGCCGCAACCAAGAACTAAATTGCCAGGAGCGATGAAATTTCATAGGAAAAAGGAGCGTGTACGAAAGAATGGCTGAAAAATATAAAGAAGAAGCAGTAATTATCCGCCAGGAGGAAATCGCAACGGATATTTACAGCATGTGGCTGCATATCGATAAGATTCCCCAGCAGGCGTGCGCAGGGCAGTTTCTTGGCGTCTACAGCAGGGACGGCAGCAGGCTTTTGCCAAGGCCCATTAGCATTTGTGAAATTGATAAAGAAGACCAGGCCGTACGCATCGTATACCGGATTGCAGGTAAGGGGACAAAGGAGTTTTCCTATATGCGTACCGGTATGCCGTTAAATGTGATAGGGCCTTTAGGGACAGGCTTTCCGCTCAAAAAGAAAAAAGCATTCCTGATTGGCGGCGGAATTGGAATCCCTCCGATTTTGCAGCTGGCAAAGGATTTGGACTGTGAAAAGCAAATTATTCTTGGCTATCAGAATAAGGAGATTTTTTTAAGCCCGCAGTTTCGGCAGTATGGTGCAGTATATATTGCAACGCAGGACGGTTCCATTGGAGTCAAAGGCACAGTACTGGATGCTATTTTTGCGCACCAGTTAAGCGCAGAGGTGATATATGCATGCGGCCCTCTGCCAATGTTAAAGGCGCTTAAAACTTATGCAGCCAAAGAGGGAATCGAATGCTGGATTTCTTTGGAAGAACGTATGGCATGCGGCGTTGGCGCTTGTTTGGGATGTGTGTGCAAGTCAGTGCAAAAGGATGCGCATACAAAGGTGAAAAATAAGCGCATCTGTACAGAAGGCCCGGTATTTTTAGCAGAGGAGGTAGATATCTGATGAATACAAAAGTAACGATTGCAGGTGTTACCTTTAAAAATCCGATTTTGACTGCTTCTGGTACCTTTGGGGCAGGAGAAGAATATGCGCAGTTTGTTGATTTAAACCGCTTGGGCGGCGTTGTTACAAAGGGCGTTTCGAATGTGCCATGGGAGGGAAACCCAACACCGCGGGTAGCTGAAGTTTATGGCGGCATGTTAAATGCCATTGGTTTGCAAAATCCGGGTATTGATACGTTTATCCAAAGAGATATCCCGTTTTTGAAAAAGTATGATACAAAGATGATTGTCAATGTATGCGGGCATTCCGTATATGATTATTTAAACGTCGTAGAACGGTTAAATGAACAGCCGGTCGACATGCTGGAAATCAATATTTCCTGCCCGAATGTCAGCCAGGGCGGTTTGGCTTTTGGACAAGATCCAAAGACGGCAGCGCATGTGACCAAGGAAATACGAAAATTATCCAAGCATCCATTTATTATGAAACTAAGCCCCAATGTGACACGCATTGCAGATATGGCAAAAGCAGTCGAAGCAGAAGGAGCGGATGCGGTATCCTTAATTAATACAATTACCGGAATGAAAATCGATGTCTATCAGCGTAAATTTGCACTGGCAAATAAGACAGGCGGATTATCCGGCCCTGCAGTGCATCCGGTAGCAGTACGTATGGTTTACGAGGTGGCGCAGGCTGTTAACATTCCGATTATTGGAATGGGCGGCATTCAAAATGTGCAGGACGCATTGGAGATGATTTTAGCAGGGGCTACGGCAGTATCGATTGGGACAGCTAATTTCACAAACCCAACAGTTACTGTAGATATTATCAATGACTTAGGACAATTTATGGTAGAACAAGGCGTGCAGGATATTCAGGAGCTGATTGGAGCTGTGACTTCCTAAGCAAAAACAAAATAGGCTGTCCAACCGGACAGCCGCTGTCTTGTACATAAGATGTGCAGAGAAGATGTTTTGGGTATTCAGAGATATTTCGATAACATAGAGAAGGGAAACGCAAATGGATTTCGTATACAATAAAATGAATGCGGTCATCCAAGAGGTTCAAAAAGTGCTAAGCGGCAAGGATGCATGCATTCAAAAAGCATTTGCAGCTATTTTGGCAGGCGGGCATATTTTAATCGAAGATGTACCAGGCGTTGGAAAGACGACGCTTGCTGTCGCTTTTTCAAAAGCAATGGCGCTTGACAATAACCGGGTACAGTTTACGCCGGATGTAATGCCATCCGATATTTTAGGGTTTAATATGTATCAAAAAGAATCCAATGGTTTTGTATACTACCCAGGTACGATTATGTGTAATCTGTTTTTGGCGGATGAAATCAACAGGACTTCTCCGAAAACACAGTCTGCATTGCTGGAAGTCATGGAAGAAGGGTATGTGACTGTAGATGGAGTCAGCAGGGAAGTGCCAAAGCCTTTTATCGTTATGGCTACGCAAAACCCAAAAGGCAGTGCCGGGACACAGCTGCTGCCGGAGTCTCAATTAGACCGCTTTATGATATGTATGCATATGGGATATCCGAATGCAGAAAGTGAGCTTGCAATTGCAAAAGGCAAACGTATCCATGGAAACGCAAAAGAAGTACAAGCGGTCGTGACAGCACAAGAGCTTGTCCAATTGCAGGAAGTCACTGAGCAGGTGTATGTTAAAGATGAATTGTACGACTATATTGTAAAGCTTGTACAGGCAACGCGGGAGAATGCATATATTGAACTGGGAATCAGCCCGCGGGGAACGATTGCCTGTACGAGAATGGCAAAAGCATGGGCTTTGCTGCAGGGCAGGGACTATGTACTGCCAGAGGATATTGCTGCGGTATTTCCAGATATCGGAAAGCACAGGCTGCTTTTAAATACAAAGGCGCGTGTGGCACATGTCATGGCAGATGCCGTATTGTCAGAGATATTAACAAACGTTCACCAGCCGGTTTCTTACCGGAATAGGAAAGTGGGCAGAAATGATTAGTATGGTGTTTGGAATTCTGGCTACAGGAGTGATTTTTTACATTTCTTTATTATATCACAGTGTATCGCTGGCGCTGCTAGGCTATGCGTCGCTGGTACTTTTAGGGCTGTCATGGCTGTTTTTACGATATCGTGCAGCTAAGGTTACGTGCAGTCTTCAGATTCCTATCGCGATTGCAGAGTGCGGCGTGCCGGTAAATGTACAGCTGTCTGTACAAAACAGCAGTTTTTTACCTTGCACCAGGCTGAAGTACTGTCTTGGTCAAAACAGCAGGCTCTTACGAAAAAAGCGTGCTGTCTGGATACGCAGCGGTACAGCGCTGCCGGGAGAAAACCTTTATGATCATACGCTTGTGTTTGAAAATTATGGCAGTTATGAGCTGCATTTAAAAAAGGTGCGTGTCTATGATCTGACTGGCTTGTTTTACATCAAAAAAAAGATAAATAGTAAAGGCGTGATCCAAGTGCTCCCGAACATGCAGGAAATCGGCGTGCAGCTTACGGAGGCAACACGCAATTTTTTTGGGGATGCAGATAGTTATGATCCTGATCGGCCTGGCTATGACTGCAGTGAACTGTTTCAAATCAGGCCATTCCAAAAAGGAGATAAAATTCAGAGTATCCACTGGAAACTCAGCATGAAATTCGATGATTTGCTCGTTCGTGAAAACAGTATGCCAAAAGCATGCCCAGTTTTATTTTTTCTTGATTTTCAGAAACAAAAGCAAAAACATGCACAAAGAGGGAATGCTTATTTAGCTGCTATGGCTAGTATTTCCTATTCTTTGATGGATGCAGGCTGTCCGCATTATGCTGTATGGTATAACGGCAAAGATGCGATGCGTATGCGTGTGGATGATGAAGAAAGCCTGTATGTCTTTTTGCGCATTTATTTGGAAGAACCATTTCAGGCGCATACAAAAGACCTGTTAGGCGCTTATCAAGAAAAGTACCGGGGAGAACCTTATTTACATACGGTTTCTTTGAATGAAAAATTAGAAGTAAAAAAGAATGGCGAAAAAATAGCAGGGCTTGCAGGGGCAGACTGGGAAGAAAAGCTGCGCGGGCTGGAACTGGTTTTATAAATGAAAAAGGAGTATCGCACAATGCAAAAGCATCATGTACACACTTACACAAACGACACATGTTTCCGTACCGTGCTGCGAACCGTCTTTGTAAGCGCTCTTACACTGCTGTGTCTTTATGCTGCGCTGTGGATGGTACAGGATATATTTCCGGACTGGCGGATGGGCAAACGGGCACAGATTTGGGCGTGTATGATCATTTTTTTGACGGTTGGCATCTATGAAGCGCCAGGCTTTTTATGCCCAAAATACAAGTGGGTATGCAGGATATTTCTGCCTGTTTTGTTCGGCGCGGCTGCTTACCGGTATATCAAGCCCTGGCGAATTGCGTTTGAGGATGGCAGCTGCGCATTTGCATCACAGTTTTTGGAAAAGTATAATAAGCATCTTAGGACGTCGTTTTCTATCTGGCATGGAAAAGAAGAGTGGCTCACTGCTTCTTTTGCAGCCTGGTCGATTGGGATGATGTTAATACTCTTGCTGCTTGCGCTATTTACAGGACGGCGTATTTTTTTGCTGCTTCTGCCGGGAGCAGTTTTGGCAGGCGAACTATTGGTAGGTTATGCGCCGCAGTGGAAAGGGATCGGGCTTTTTTTTGCAGCTGTCCTGCTTGCTTTTTCCGGCGAGGGAGATGGCAGGTGGATCGATTTGCAGCTCCATAGACAGCAAACGGATACGCTTGGCAGGCAGCTGTGCGGCAGTCTTCCAGTTATCTGTGCGGCAGCAGGGGCTTTGGCTCTGATCTGTGTAAGCGGAATGGCATTTGAACATGCGGCTTTAAAGCTTATGGATCAAGCGCCGAAAATAAAAGAATTTCAGCGCAACGCAGAGTATACGATTGCTAATTATGTGAGTTCTTTTTTTACTACAGGGGAAGAAACGGTCAGTAACCGCAAACCTTATTATACTGGAAGGGAAGTAATGAAAATTACAGCTTCGAAAAAGCCGGCGTCTGATTTATATTTAAAAGGGTTTTGCGGTACAGATTATGAAGACGGCAAATGGGTGTGCCGGGAGGAACCCTTTACCAACGCATGCCAGCAGGCGGAGTATGAGCAGGAAGATGTTTCCAGACAGCTGCTGCAGGAAACTTACAATGCCTTTGCCAATGGGTTTACGATGGAAGATTTCTACTCATCTTCCTATGAAGATCAGGCTCAAAAAAAGCGGGAAAAGGAAATCGATTATACGATTACTTATACAGGCTTGAAAAGCCGTACAGCATATTTGCCATATTTGATTGATTATTCAGATAAAGGGGATGAAAGGCAGTTTCAGGCAGACGCTGCCATACGAAAGGCAAGAGGGCAGAATGCATTTACTGTCCGTGGATGGAACAGCGGCATTTATTATGGAACAGCCCAGCTTATGCCAACAGGAAGACAGTCAGATCTCTCCAAATGGTATGATGAGTTTGTAAAACGTGAATACCTGTCAGAACCAGCGCAGAAAGACACTGTGCCTAAGATTTCTGTAGAAGACTATTTAGAGACAATTATGCCATCGAAAGGAAAAGACTATCCGGTTATCATATCTGTTTCCCTGGCAGTCGGCGATAATCGAACAAGCGCACATACATCTATCAGAAAACGGGAAGTCATGGATCTGTTTTCTAATTTGCAGCAAGTAATGCGCCAGTCGAAAGAAATGTTTGAAATTAACCATATCCGTATGCTGGAAACATTGATTGTCTCTGCGATGTTAAAGCAAAATGCAACTTACAGCACACAGCTTGATCCGATTGAGCAGGGAGAGGATGCGATCCATTATTTTTTGATGAAAAGCCATAAAGGATACTGTGTCCATTTTGCGAGTGCAGCGGCTTTTATGCTGCGCGAGATTGGTGTTCCGGTGCGGTATGCATCTGGATATGTGGTTCGAAAAAAGTCGTTTCATAAATCTGAGGAAGGATACACGGCATCTGTTGCAGACAACAGCGCGCATGCCTGGATAGAAATCTATCTGAATCAGATCGGATGGGTGCCGATTGATGTCACACCTGGAGATTATACGACTGAAATGCAGCAAAACCAGCAGACGGCTTCAAATGCAGAGGCAAAAACACATACGGAAAAACCAGACAAGCAGCCAGCACAGGCGCAGAAACCGCAGCCGGAAAAAAAGCAACCAAGTAAAAAAAATCCACTGCCTGCTGCAGCAAAGTTTCCTGGTAAAGCGTTCGGCCAAAAGATGCTTGTTTGGATAGCAGGGATTAGTTGTTGTGTGTTGGGTATTGTTTTTTGGCGCGGCAGGCGCAAGTATCTTTTATTCCCGCAAAAACAGATGCAGCAAGGCCAGTATCAAAATGCAGTCAGCCGAATCAACCGCAGGCTCTACCGCAGGCTGTACCTGCATGGAAAAATTAGAAAAAAAGGCATGACAGATACACAATACCGCCAGATATTAGAGTCAACGTACCGCCAGATCGGGCAGGATGACTGGGAACGCTATATGCAGGTTGCAAAAGCGGCAGCGTTTTCCAATGGGGGCGTGCACAAAGAAGACGCTTATTTTTGTGAGGAAGTGTATGAGCGTGTATGCAGTAAAAGGAAAGCCCGCACACAGGCAGATAGGGAAAAACACGGTTAAATGTTAACATACATAAACCGATATATAGGTTAGGAGGTTCATAAGAGTGGGAGAGACAACGCCTAGCAAAACGGAGTGGTTTATTATGGACGTTATCTGGAATGCGCAAGGCAGCATTACAGCGGCTGAAATTATTACACAGTTAAAAGGTACTTTAAATATTAGTGCGAGGACGATTCGGGTGCTGATCAACAGGCTGTTAGCAAAAGGTGTGATACGGCATGAGGTAGATGAAAAGGATTCCCGTATGTATCATTATTAAGCTGTGAAATCCAAAGACGAATGCCTGATGGAAAAGCAGGAGCGCTTTGTCCAGCATTACTTTGGCGGAAATTCTACGATGGCAGTAGCGAGTTTTTTGGAAAAATCAAAGCTAAGCAGGGAACAGCTAGCCGAGCTGGAAAATCTGGTCGAGAGGCTAAAAGAGGATCAGACCGATGCAGATGGCTGAGTTTATCCTTTTGTATAGTTTTGTAAAAACAATCCGTGCTTTGCTGGCTGGGACTATATTGATGGCTGTGGCGTGGAGCGTTTGCCAGATAGGAAAGTATCGGACAAAGCGCCTGAATTTGGGACTGCTTTGCCTTGTACCGCTAGGCTGCTTTATGGGATATTCGAAGATTTTTTACACGAAACAGGTATATTGGCTGACACGCATAGCAGACCAGCTGTGGAAACAGGAATTTGCAGTGTTATATTTTAGTGTAGCCGCTGTCATGGGTTTGCGTTTTTTTTATCAGCAGGTTTGTATGCGCCGCAGACTGCAGCAGATGCAGATTTATGAAGGAGCGCAGGCAGACGATATCCAGCGTGTGTGTAAAAATGGCAGGTTTGTAATACCGATCCGGATTTATTTGTCAAATGATAGCGAAGGACCTTATGCCGGTGGGATTTTGCGTCCCTATATTGTCATTCCCAATACTTTAAAAAGTCTCCTTTCTTTGGACGAATTCAAAGCAATCTTATATCACGAAGCACTGCATATCCGTTTGGGGCACTTAGTGATGCTGTATATTTTTGCATTGCTGAAAATTATTTGGTGGATCCATCCGCTCGTATACTTGTGTGATGCAAAACTGCGGGAAAATATTGAATACAGCAGCGATGAAGGCAGTTTGGCATACAGTAAACTGGATGCTTATGCATATGGGAATATCCTGCTTAAGGCGCTGCGGGTAAAAAGGCAGCTGCCATTTGTTCAAGAAGGCATGACTGCTTTTTTGGGAAACGGGTTTGCTGTTTTAAAAAGAAGGCTGCAGGGCATTTCGCAGGCTGCCAGGCATGACTGCATTTGTGGAGAAACTTCTTATGTCAGAAAAAAGCGCAGGTTTCATCAAACAGTAGCCGCAGCAGGCATCCTTGGCTTTTTATTGATTGCCGCAACCTCATATCCAAGATATACAGTGATATCACAGGTAGCTGCATTTGACGAAGAGATGCATGTACTGACATATAACTTGGCAGATGTAGGAATCCGGGCAGATATTGCAGACGGCAGTTTTCAGATTCCGGCAAACGAACTGCAAAAACTGACAGATCGGTATGCAGTTACAGGTACATATGTATTTTTTTCTTATGATACGATTCAAAAAATACCTGGTGTTGGCGGCGGCGGGCAGTGCGCGAGGGTCTGCATCGATCATCCGCGTGATGTCGAGCTGCTTGCAGGGGATCGATTCCTGGATAAGCTGTATCTTTTTGTGCTTAAGTATTTGCTTTAAAATATGGCGTAACAGTCCATGCCGGAGGCGAAACTGTTGACAACGTTAGAAATATATCAGAGTTACTGTTCACACAGGACTTTGCATTTACTGCAAAGTCCGTAAGAAAATGATTCAGGAGTGCAAAAATTCTATTGCGAAGGCGATTTTAGATGAATTTTTGCATGTTACTGAGAGCGGAGTGAACAGTAACATATCTGATAGATAAGGTAGAGGTGATAGATATGAATATATCCATACAGGGTACGCCGATGCAGCGGTTTACACAAATGGCTGGCGGTTTAAAAAGTACACAGCAAAAATTAGAGCGGCAGGAAAAATGCGCCAGCCAGGTTGCCTTTTTCGAGCAGCAAAAAGACCAGTTAAAAAATATGCAATGCACCAGCTTAGATGAAATTGCAAAGAAACTGGATATGCTGCATGGCTATGAGGATCAGATAGCAGCTGCCAAACAAGCATATAATGACAGTCAGATGATGTGCGCCTTAGATGAGGCGCGGGAACGCGGCGAAAAGATTGCAGAAGCTGTGGAGAAGACAAAACCAAAGACAGAAGAAGAACGCAAAAAAGACCAACTGGAAGAAGCCACTGGAAACGAAGAAAGCAAAGGGATGCTGTCCGAGGCTATGGAAGAAATTTCCGAAATTACCGAAGAAATGCTGGAGGAGATGGCGGAAGAAAATACAGAAATGCAAGAAGAGATGGCGGAAGAAAATGCAGAAATGCTGGAAGAAGATACAGAAATGCTGCAGGCGGCCATCAAAGAAGATACAAAGGCAGCGCAGGCAACGATTAAAGAAGATACAGAGGCAGCACAGGCAGCATTTGAAAAAACAAAGCAGGCAGAGCTTATGCATGGAATGACAAAATTTCAGGATGAAGCAGAAAAAGCACTGAGCTACCAGCATATTGATTATATGGTATAAAAGCAAAAAGATGTATGGATTGTAATACACATTCCATACGTCTTTTTTTAAGAAATAATGGAAAGCGCCGGCTTCTTGTGCTATAGTAAATAATAAGATACAGACATAGTAAAAAGCAGCAGTGCTTGGGCAAGCCGTGCAAATTGACCGGATACTGCTGTGTCAGGAGGCCGAATATGAATATCACCATTACAGGAAATTTAGGAAGTGGAAAATCAAGCGTATGTAAAGAGTTGCAAAACAGCGGTTTTTCCATTATATCAGCAGGCGATATATTTCGTCAGATTGCCAGCGAAAAGGGAATGACTGTCATTGAATTAAATGAGGCAGCAAGGAAAGACCGCAGTATTGATGATTTGCTTGATCACCGCAGCATGGAGCTTGGGAAGAAGCTGGACCATACGGTCTTTGATTCCAGACTGGCTTGGAATTTTGTACCAGACAGTTTTAAGGTCTTTTTATTGCTTGATACGCAAGAAGCAGCAAACCGGGTTTTTACCGGAAACAATCGTGGGGCAGAGGAATATCAGAACCTGGAAGAAGCAAAGCGCGGACTGCAGGCGCGGGCGGATCTGGAACAGGCGCGGTTTTTAGAGCTCTATGGAATTAATTATTACGATGCTGGAAATTATGATTTAATTATTGAGAGCAGTTACGCTACACCAGAACAGATTGCACAAGAAATTCAACGTAATTTTGAACTGTACCAAAAACAGCCATTCCATGCCAAAGTCGAATTAAACGTAAAGTGCCTTTATCCAACGAAACGTTTTTCAGCAATCGATGAGCAAACATGGCGGTCTTATTGCGAACAGGAAAAAACAGAAAATCATACGCTTTGTGCAATTGGTGCGCCAGATATCCGGATACAAAATGGTTATAATTATATTGTACATGGACATCATCATGTACTTGCTGCTATCGCAGCAGGAAAAGCCTTTACACAGATTCAGGATATGCAGTGGGAGGATACGCCGGACAATGGACAAACACTTTCGACAGCAGATGATATCCAAAGATTTGCACAGGCAGGCGCATTCTGCTATCGGCTCGATCCATTTGTAGTACCTAAAAAAGCAGGTTATACGATAGATTTTTCAAATGCTTTTAAAAGTAAGCAGTGATAGCTTTGCAGAAAACGGTTTTTTGTACACATGACAAAGACCACAAGCGCAGGCGTGTTGCTGCTCTTGTGGTCTTTTCTGATAGGATTTTGATTGAATTATGAAACTGCTTCTGGCGCTGTATTCTGTTTTTTTGCATATTCATATGCTTCTCGTACAGCACATGCCAACTGGTCTGCGCACGATGTCTGACGCTGTCCACAGGTAATACCTCTGCATTTTTCTTCAATCTGTTCTACCGTCCAGCCGTCAACCAGGCGGGGAATTGCCTTTAAGTTGCCGTTGCAGCCGCCCGTAAATTTAATATTACTTACAACATTCCCTTCAATATCCAGCTTAATATTTGTAGAGCAGGTAGTCTTTGTCTTATAATTGTATTCAATCTTTTTTAAGTTTGCTGATTCCATAAATCATTCCTCCATTTTATATGTTTACGCTATACGCATATGAGGCTATTGTAATTTATATGCGCAGTATTGTCAAATAATTGGGGGAGATTTCCAAAAGGCTTTCTTCCAAAATTGTTACTGTTCACACCTTTGGTGCTCACAGTAACTTCCAAAATTCTGCTGTGCTGCTGCATGAAAACCTTTTTAAGCGCATGAAATAAATGTGCAGCAATAAAAGTATAATGAAATTTATTATCGTATCTATTATGCCAATGTGGTATAATCGAAAAAAATAGGTGTTTACAATGGTATAGAAAAGCCAGTAACCTAACATACAAAAAACCTGTTGTTTCTATAATGAAAGGAAAAAGATGGCACAAAAGGACATGACAGAAAAAGCACTGGAAGCGCATAATGATGTATTTGCCGACATCGTAAATACCCTCGTATTCCATGGCAGGAAAAAGATACTGGAAGATGAGCTGGAGCAGGGCAGGGAACGGTCTGTATATCAGGGTGAGAAGGCGCTGAGGGAACAGGAGCGGGATACATCAAAGTATTGGAGGAAGAATCATATCCGGATTGCATATATAGGGTTCGAAAATGAGACGAAAGCGGTGGATGACATGCCGCTGCGGGTCATTGGATATGACGGCGCTGCATACAGGGACCAGATATCCTGCGAAATTGATGAACAAGGAAAAAGAAAGAAAGTACTGGAACGGTACCCTGTTGTAACATTGGTTCTGTACTTTGGCTATAAAAAACACTGGGACAAAGCAAAGACGCTTTACGAGTCCCTTGGCAGTAATATGGACAGGGATCTGGAGCCGTTTGTCAATGACTACAAAATCAACCTGTTTGAGATAGCCTGGCTGACAGACGAGCAGGCAGCAGGGTTTAAGAGCGATTTTGGAATTGTAGCAGATTATTTTATACAGATGAGGAAGAATGGAACTTATAACGGGTCTGTGTCAAAGGTGCGGCATATGCGAGAAGTGCTGCAGCTTTTGACCGTACTGACGGATGATTCCCGTTTTTTGAAAACAATTGATGGGGTTAAGGAAGGAGATGAGCCTAAAAATATGAGTGAGGCGCTTGATATGATTGAAAAAAGAGGCATTGAACAGGGCATTGAACAGGGCATGAAAACTATCAACATGCTTCATGCAAGGCTTTTGAAGGATGGAAGGATAAAGGATTTGGAGAGGTGCGTTTCCGACAGCGCATACCAGGAGCAGCTTTTGGCCGAGTTTTTCCATGAATAGAAGATTGTTTCTGTTCTCACCTGGGCAGAATGAGAGACAGAACTGGAAAACATGCTGCAGTTTTCCAGTATAGGTCAAATGGTTCAGAATGGAATGGATATTTAACGGGTTTAAAAACTGAAATTTATTCAGGACAGATACAACCAAAAATAAGGACCTGGAGAAAAGAGCATATCGCTCTTTTTCCAAGTCTTTTTCTTAGATCTATGTTTTATTGAATATTCAGAAACTATTTCCAGAACTACTGTTTGTCCTCTTATTTTTTAATCGGTTCTTACCATTGAAAAAATACTTTCCAGATCTTTCCTAAAAATTAACCGTTTTCCCAACCAATTACCTCTACAGTTTCATCACAGTCTAAATTCCAAAGATCTTTCATATTTGACAAATCTAAGACCGTCAGATTATTATTTTGACAATACAAGGATGTAAGTACTGTACATCCAGACACATCCAGGCTCTGCAGCTTATTGTCCATGCAATTTAGGGACGTGAGTTCTGTACTTTCAGACACATCCAGGCTCTGCAGCTTATTATTCATGCAATTTAAGGATGTAAGTTTCGTGTTATTAGATATATCCAGGTTTGTAAGATTATTATAACTACAGTCAAAAGACCTAAGCTGCGTATTTTCAGATATATTCAGGCTGTCCAGCTTATTGCTCTTGCACTCCAGCCTGTCCAGCTTTGTATTTTTGGATATGTCCAATTTTGTCAGCTTGTTGGAGCTGCAGACTAAAACCGTCAGCTCAGTATTCTTAGATACATCCAGGTTAGACAGCTTATTGTACGAACACACCAGGCTCTCCAGCTTTTTATTTTTAGAGGTATCTATTTTCTTAAGGCTATTATCTGAACAGCCAAAGTAGATTAGGTTTGTATTCTTGGAGATGTCTATTTTTTTGATCTTATTTCCAATACAATCAAAGGACTGCAGCTTTGTATTTTTAGACACATCCAGGCTTGTCAGTTTTCCATCCTTACAGATTAGTTCCTGTAATTCAGGCAGTCCTGAAAAGGAAATGCTTCCCTCTAACCATTGTTCAATCCATTCAATTCGTATCAGACGCCCCTTCTTGTTCCAACTATATGTAGAATCATCCAAATCGGTGACAAGCTCAACGCCTTTTTGTTTCTGCTGCTTTATAATCTTCTTTAATGATTTGACATCCGAAGTATTCTTACCTTTTGTGTTGGTGAGCGTCACATTAGCAGCCTTTACCGTAACAGGTATTGCCAGTACCACGAATACCAGTGCCATTGACAGTATCAAAGCCCTAAATTTGTTTATATGTTTCATTTTTTCTCCTTTCTGTATGGAAACTATCTGTGCAGCCTGTACATGATCGTATGAGTACATTGCTTTGCCTGTCGTAAATTTTAATACTTTGAATAGATACCCTGCATCCTTTTCACATCCTTTCCGAAATATTTTGGCAGTACCCTGCACCTGCCTGTGCACAATCACAGTACATGTTATATTGTTATTTTAGCCAACAAAGCAATGCATTATCAGCGTATCATCAAATCAACTACCTTCCCGAAAATCTGCCTGCTAACAGTGCATGACGCCCATATTAATGGATGCGCACAGCATCTTCCATATTACTTTTAGCGATAATATAGTGTGGCCTGCGTTTTGCCTCCATATAGGTCTTGGCAATATACTGTCCCATAACCCCCATACAAAACAATTGGATCCCGCCAATAAATATAATCACGCAGATTAGCGAAGCCCATCCAGCTACCGGATCTCCAAAGAAGATTCTCCGGACAACAACCACAAACAGCATGACAAATGAAAAAACAGTCATTCCGATCCCAAACCAAGAAGCCATACGCAGCGGAGCCTGTGAAAAATTGATAATACCCTCGACTGCATAGTGAAACAATTTTATGCAAAGCGGTTCTGAAAGAAAAT
>CANDJR010000062.1 GCA_947385105.1 uncultured Eubacterium sp. | reverse complement strand
TGCTATGAATCATGATGAATTCGAGCAGTTTGTTCTGAAGTTTGGAAAGGATATTTTGCGGTTTTGTCGGATGACAGCCGCAGATGTGGAAAAGGGAGACGAACTGTATCAGGACACGATGCTCAAACTGCTGGAGAAAAAGAAGATACTGGACTCTATGCAGAATACAAAGAGTTACGCTTTATCCACTTCAATTTATCTTTGGAAAAATAAGAAGAAAAAATATGCAAACAGGATGAGGCTGGTTCCCATTGACAGTATGGATGCAATGGTTGATGAAGGAATTGAGGCGTTCGATCATGACAATAAGGCTTCACCAGAATCTATGATATTGAAGCAGGATGAGGCAGACATGATTCAAAGATTCGTTGCATCCTTGCCTGAGAAGTACAAAGTTGTAATCTATTTATATTATTCGGCAAATATGCAGATAAAGGAAATATCGCAGATGCTTGGTTTGCCGGAAGGAACTGTCAAGAGCCGAATGCGAAAAGCAAAAAAGCAGTTAAAGGAAAAATTGGAGGCGATAGGATATGACAGATGAAAAATTAGATCAAATTTTAAAGAAAGCCCTTGCTCCTGAAATTAGTGACACAGAAATTCAAGTATGCACAAGGAGGAAGAATCATATGAACAAATTAAGGAATATAAAAAAGATATCAGCAGCAGCAATTGCAGCGTCTGTAATTGGAATTGGCGGACTGGGCTATTTTCATCCAGTGCTTGCAGCAAAGATACCATTAATTGGTAAAATATTTGAAAAGGTTGAGGATCGTATCACATATTCTGGCGATTTTACGGATAAGGAGACTGTCCTGACAAAGGAGAATTCTGCAGGTAATTTGGATTCACAGAACTATTCGGCATCTGATAGTGGAATCAAACTGACTGCGTCAGAAGTCTATTGTGATGGATATTCTATTTTCCTTACAGTGAATATTGAAGCAGAAGATGCAGATTTTACGCATATACCAGAGCATTATACAGGCATGAGCACTACAGAAAATAAGACAGCTGCGGGATTTTATATAGGCGGGACATGGAGTGTGGATGGAAATACACCTGAACGGTTCAAAAATACATTTGAAGGACAGGTAATTGATAAACACACATTTGCAGGTATGCTGAAAATGGATCTTACACAAAAAGCTGCAGACAGTGGTGAACTTCGCTTAAATGTAAACGGTCTTGGCTATGACGATGACAGAATGACTGACAATGAAGATATATCAGCATCCCATTGGACAGACGGGAACTGGAAGATTGTCCTTCCGTTTGAGGTCAAAAAGACAGAGGTAAAGACGGTAGAGGTAGGTGAGAAAAAAGGGAATATTACGCTTGATAATGTAGTGGTATCTCCATATCAAGTGCTTGTTCATACAACGACACCAAAGATGCAAAGAGAACTGACGCAGGAGAGGAGGGAAAAGCTGCTTTCAAAAGATCCTGACATGACAGATGCACAGATGTTTGAGCTTCTTGGCTCATCTTATGAACCTTGCTATACCATTTGTTTTAATCAGGATGGAGAAAGACTGTACCCAGATATGGAAGTGGCAGGCAGGGCTGGATTTGCTGTTCAGGGAAAAGAGATCAAAACGTTGTATGTTTTTATTTTTGATAGTTTTGATGACTGCATACAGATGGAAGAAGAAGGAATGAACAGCAGTGCTGCAGATAAGGCTGTCCTTGTTAAAGAAATTCAGGTAGCGTAATCGTCTAGTGTAAACAGGCAGCATCATCAAATAAACAGCAGTATTTGAACGATAATCGATAAGACAGTAAGGCAAAAAAGCGTTTGTTGGATAAAACCAATGAACGTTTTTTTGCATTTAAAATTTGCTACTTGACAGATGGAGAAGAGTACTGTATAGTGTACTAGTAAGCTTAATACACATAACACAAATAAGACAAATAATATACAGAAAAATGTGTTTGCAAGTTTTTTTACAAATTTGATACGACGATTGCACAAATATTTTACAAATATCAAACCAAAATCATACAAAATAAAAACAGCTGTAAAGTAGTATGAAAGTAAGGAAAAAGTAAGAAAAAAGAACAAAATGATATCACAAAGTATTGTATCCTCTTGTTCACTGAGGGTAAATTAAAACCAGATGATATCAATAAAGATGCATGCCAGCGGCTGCAAAAAAATAACGGTACACAGTAAAAAATAGGGAAGGGGATAGTAATTATGAGAAAATTAAATATTGCGGTTTTTTTTGGAGGCTGTTCTTCAGAGTACAGCGTTTCTTTGGAATCATCCAGTGCTGTCATCCAACATTTGGATGCGCAAAAATACCAAACAGTTCTTGTGGGTATTACAAAAGCAGGGGACTGGTATTATTATACAGGGGATGTGTCTAAAATTAAGGCAGATACTTGGTGCAACGAAACAGACTGCGTTCCGGCAGCGCTTTCACCAAACCGCAGCGAGCGCTGTTTGCTGCTGCTGGCACAAGATGGCGTGAAAAAAATTCCGATTGACGTGGCGTTTCCGGTACTGCATGGGAAAAATGGGGAAGATGGAACAGTACAGGGCGCGGCTGCACTGGCAGGCATCCCGATTGCAGGCTGCGGGATTTTGTCGTCGTCTTTGTGTATGGATAAAGATCGGGCGCATAAGCTGGCACAAGCAGCTGGCGTCAAAGTACCGGATGCAGTTGTATTTACAAAAAATCATCCAAACCATTTGCGGGATGCAAGGGAGTTTGCAGACAAAGTAGGATATCCTCTTTTTGTAAAGCCAGTAAAAGCAGGATCTTCGTACGGCGTGACCAAAGTAGAAAAACAAGAAAATTTAGAAAATGCAATGGTGCTTGCCTTTCAATATGATGATCAAGTAATTGTAGAGCAAGCAATCGACGGGTTTGAAGTAGGCTGTGCAGTACTTGGAAATGATACGCTGACAGTCGGCGAGGTGGACGAAATCGAACTGTCTGAATGTGAAGGCGGATTTTTTGATTATACAGAAAAATATACTTTGAAAACGTCTGCGATCCACGTGCCGGCAAGAATCAGCGAAAAAAAGGCAGAAGAAATTAAAAAGACAGCTAAAATCGTATATCAGGCGCTTGGATGTACGGGTTTTGCACGGGTCGACAGCTTTTTGACGACACAGGGCGAGATTGTATTTAATGAGGTGAACACGATTCCTGGTTTTACAGAACACAGCCGTTACCCAGGCATGATGAAGGCAGCAGGATATTCGTTTGCAGAAATTTTGGATGAAATTATACGATTGGCGGTGAATGCATAATGCGTATCTCATTATCAAAAAAGGACATTTATAAAGGAAATTTAATTTTGGTAAACAAAAAATATGCTTGTGTGGAAGATGAAAATGAAAAACAAGTGCTTATCAATAACTCTGTGCGGTTAAATGCGCAGGCAGCAGGCGCATTGTGCCGTTTGATGAAAGAAATCAATGGCTGGCGCCAGATTGTGCCAGTCAGCGGCTGGCGCTCCAGGATGGATCAAAAACAGATATGGGATCAGTCCATGGAAGAAAACGGCCCAGCATTTACAGAAAGCTATGTCGCAGCACCGGATCATAGCGAGCACCAGACCGGGCTTGCGATTGACTTAGGAAAAAAGCAAAAGGAAATCGATTTTATCCGTCCGGATTTCCCATATACAGGGATTTGCCAGTTTTTTCGAAAAAAAGCAGTTGCGTATGGCTTCATAGAGAGGTATCCTGAAAAGAAGGAATCTATTACTGGCATTAGCCACGAGCCATGGCATTTTCGCTACGTAGGCGCACCACATGCTGCATTGATGCAAAAATATGGGCTGACGTTAGAAGAATACCACGCATGGATACGTCAATATCCGTATGGGCATCGAAAACATCAGCTAAAAGAAACAGATGGTATAATGGGATGTACGGTTTCGTTTTTGCCAGCCTCAAATGGAGAGACAACGCAGTTAGACGTGGATATCCAAATGCCTTATACCATTTCAGGAAATAACCAGGATGGGTTTATTGTAACAGAATGGAGGGCATATGTGTGATAAAAAGCTGAAAAAATACTTTGGCAGCAGGTATGTTCGGCTGGCTCTGTTTTGGCTGCTTGCAGTATCTTTTGCTGTAACAATGCATACCTTGCTGTTAGTAAATAGAAACGAAGACGCGGATTTTTATCTTTTAAGCGTATGCGCCCGCATGACAGTACCATTTTTCTTTATGGTTACAGTACCGTTGGCAGCAGCTCTCTTGTTATTTCGTGATACTTCGGCTGGCAGGCAGGGTACAAGCAACAAAGAAGGGCTGTTAGCCAAAAAAGTATGGAGTATGCAAGGATTTGACCACTTATGGAACTCTCTCAAAGGGAAAAAGAAACCAAAGGTACGTACTGCTGCATGCGCCCGCGCCTGGATTGAATTGGATAGTAAGGCATTAAAGCAAAATATAGCGTTTCTTCGTTCCAGCCTGCCTAAGTCCTGTAAGCTAATGCCTGCCCTTAAGGCGGATGCTTATGGGCACGGTGCCGCGCTCATTGCAAAAGAGCTGCAAAAATTGGGCATAGACGCTTATTGTGTGGCCAGTGCAAAGGAAGGCGTGACATTGCGCAGGCAAGGGACAAAAGGCGAGATCTTGATTTTAGGTTATACAAATCCGCAGGAGTTTGCACTGCTGCATCGCTATCATTTGACACAGACTGTCGTAGATGCTGCGTATGCTGCGCAGTTAAACCAGTTTGGCAAAAAAATACATGTCCATATCGGCATTGATACAGGAATGCACCGGATTGGCGAACGGTACGAAAATACGGAGAAATTGGCAAAGATGTTTGAAATGCAGCATTTAGTCATTGACGGATTGTTTACGCATTTATGCGTGTCCGACTCAAATGAGCCGCAAGACCAAAGCTATACAAAAAAACAGGCGCAGGCATTTTCCCAGACAATACAAAAACTGCAGGAAAGAGGGTATTCTTGCCCAAAGGTTCATATGCTGGCAAGCTATGGCGTTTTGAACTATCCGCAGTATGCCGGAGATTATGCACGGGTTGGTATAGCATTATATGGGGTACTCAGTACAAAAGAGGATACCATGGGCGTCAAACAGCACTTAAAGCCAGTCCTTTCGTTAAAGGCAAGGGTCGCTGCGGTAAAGGTCTTGTATGCGGGAGAATCTGTTGGTTATGGACTTACGTATACAGCAGATTGTGACAAAAAGCTTGCAGTGTTGTCAATTGGCTATGCAGACGGCCTGCCGCGTGCGTTGTCAGAAGGCGTTGGCAGCGTGCTGATAAACGGGCAGACAGCACCAGTGATTGGACGCATTTGCATGGATCAGACGATCGTTGATGTAAGCGGAATCAAGCATGTAGAGGCAGGAGATGTTGCTGTACTGATCGGTAAAAGCGGCGGATTGGAGATATCAGCGTGCGATTTGGCGAAGCAGGCAGGGACGATCACAAACGAAGTATTAAGCCGTATGGGGCAGCGGCTGGAGCGGATTTTAGTATAAGGCAGGGTGCAGCGTGGCTTGCTTGTCATAGATTTCGTAAGTTAGGAGGACAAGATCATGAGTGATGATTGGAAAAATGCAAAGATGCAGGGAAATGGGATGTCAGCAGGCAAAAAGGCTGCAAAGGCAGCAGCATCCCTGGTGCTGGCCGGATGCCTGCTTTCCAGCCTCGCCTTAAATATTTATCAGGCAAACCAGGCAAATGCACAAAACAAAAAGGTAAACAAATTTATTGATAACCAGCTGGAGCGCCAGGCAAAGGAAGAGGAAAAGGAAAATACATACCAGGAAGACGGTTATATTGTTGGAGAGGAATATGAGATTATTAGTACAGCACATATTTCTGATGCTTATCTGAGTGGGAACGCAGACAAGCTGGAACAGGAAGATCAAAAGACACTGCAAATGGCCAGTGAGATCTTAGAGGAAATTATCCAGGAAGATATGGAAAACTATGAAAAGGAACTGGCAGTTTACCGTTGGATGTATGAAAACATCGGGCAGGGTTCTGGTTCTATGATATCACTTCCAGGCGAACAACAGCAGGCATATACACCATATGGCGCTTTATCAGGCAGAAATGCTGTCTGCGTGGGCTATGCTACGACGTTTCGCCTGTTTATGAATATGCTGGGCTTAGATTGTCATATTGTACATAATGATTACCATTCTTGGGATTTGGTACAATTAGACGACGGGGAATGGTATCATGTAGATGTCTATTCTGATGTTTCAAGCAAAAGTGAATACCGCAATTTTAATCTGACTGACGACGTATCACGCAATGCGCATGACTGGGATGAATCTGCACTCCCAGCAGCAATGGGCGTCAAATATTCTTATGCGGTACAAAACGGAATGGAAGTGGAAGATATTTATCAGGTTCCTGCGAAATTTAAAAAAGCTTTAGATAAGAAAAAGACATTTGGATTTTATAAGTTTAAAAAAGGACTGAAAAGAGAAGAATTAGGCATCGCAGAATTGATGCTGGAGCAGATAAGCATGGCGCTTTCTACAAAAGAGGGATTTGAAAACTACAGTATTTCCGGAAACTGGTATTTAGATGAAAAGGATCAGTATATCTTAGGGATTTTTGTCATGAACTATGAAGATATAGAAGGAAACAGATTTGATTTAGATTCACCGGAAGGTAAGAAGGTGACAAAAGCAGTTGCAGAAGCCTTTGATGCGGATAAAGAGATGCTAAGCGATATTAGCGTATCGGATACAGAAGTGATAGCGGGAGAAGAAATTTGCAGAGAGGAAATTGTAGATTAGGCAGTTACTGTTCACACAGGACTTTGCATTTACTGCAAAGTCCGTAAGAAAATGATTCAGGAGTGCAAAAATTCCATTGCCGAAGGCGATTTTAGATGAATTTTTGCATATTACTGAGAACGGAGTGAACAGTAACACAATGGCAAATAAAGTGCGTGATTGACAGAAAACAGGTTGAAAATAAAAGAAAAGAAGATTATAATATTTTTTATGCTAAATACTATAATATGATGCTTTGGATCAAAGCCGGACCTTTCATAGCGTAGCAGGCAGGCCAGGCATGGGTAAAAATAGAAAATAGGAGGAGTTTGTTATGCAAGCATTTTTAGCTAGTTTTACAGGATATGTGGTACAATTGTTCGCACTTGTCATTGTTGCAGCCGTAGGTATGGCAGCAGGCAAAAAGCTTCGTGAAAATAAGAATGAGAAGGCAGCGCAGCGGCCGCGTATTAACCGATAAAACGCATAAGAACCGATAGGATAATTTTGGAGGACAAGCAACGTGAAAAAGAGTTATGGCGTAAATGAATTACGCAGAATGTTTCTGGAATTTTTTAGGGGCAAAGAGCATTTAGTTATGGATAGCTTTTCCTTAGTCCCTCACAATGATAAAAGCCTGCTATTAATCAACGCCGGCATGGCTCCGCTAAAGCCATATTTTACTGGACAGGAAATTCCGCCGAAAAGACGTGTGGCAACTTGCCAAAAATGTATCCGCACGGGTGATATCGAAAATGTAGGAAAGACGGCAAGGCACTTGACATTTTTTGAGATGCTTGGCAATTTTTCCTTTGGCGATTATTTTAAAAGAGAAGCAATTGCGTGGTCTTGGGAATTTTTAACAAAAGACCTTGGTTTGGAAGAAGATCGCTTATATCCGTCTATCTATGGCGAAGACGATGAAGCTTTTGAGATCTGGACAAAAGAAATTGGCGTTCCGGAAGAAAAAATTACACGGTTTTACAGAGATGAAAACGGAGAATGCGATAATTTCTGGGAGCATGGTGCCGGCCCTTGCGGTCCTTGCTCTGAAATTTACTATGATCGCGGAGAGGCATACGGCTGCGGCAAGCCGGATTGTAAGGTCGGATGTGACTGCGATCGTTTTATGGAAGTATGGAATAATGTATTTACGCAGTTTGACGGTGATGGCAAGGGCAATTATGTAGAACTGGCACAAAAAAATATCGATACTGGAATGGGCTTAGAGCGCCTGGCCGTTGTCATGCAGGAGGTAGATTCCGTATTTGATATTGATACGATGAAGGCGATCCGCGATAAAGTATGCGAGCTTTGCGGCAAAACTTATCAAAAGGATGCTTTGGATGATATCTCTATCCGGTTGATTACAGATCATATCCGTTCTGCAACTTTTATGGTCTCGGATGGGATTATGCCGTCAAACGAAGGACGCGGCTATGTGCTGCGCCGTCTGATTCGCCGTGCAGCGCGTCATGGGCGCATGCTTGGCGTAGATGGTGTATTTCTTGCAAAATTAAGCAGCACTGTGATATCAGAAAACAAGGACGGCTATCCACAGCTGGAGGAAAAGAAAGAGTTTATCTTCAAGGTACTCACACAAGAGGAAGAAAAGTTTAATAAAACCATTGACCAGGGGCTTTCGATTTTAGGCGAAATGCAGCAAACGATGGAATCTGCTGGTACAAAGGTGCTTTCTGGGGAAGATGTATTTAAATTATATGATACGTATGGATTCCCGTTTGATTTGACAGAAGAAATTTTAGCAGAAAAAGGCTTTACCATTGACGAAGCTGGTTTTAAGCGCTGCATGGAAGAACAGCGTACAAAAGCCAGAAAAGCCAGGAAAGTAACCAACTATATGGGTGCGGATGTGACAGTCTATGAATCCATCGACCCAAGCATTACGACAGAATTTACAGGATACGATACACTGACTGCTGTGTCTAAGATTACGGTAATGACTACAGAAACAGAGATTACAGAGGCTTTATCCGACGGAGAGATCGGAACGATTTTTGTACAGGAGACGCCATTTTATGCAACCATGGGCGGTCAGATTGGAGATACTGGCATTATCCGTACAAAAGAAGGGCAATTCCAGGTACAAGATACTGTAAAACTGCTGGGTGGTAAAGTCGGACATATCGGAAAATGTATAGGCGGGATGCTAAAAACTGGGGATGAAGTGCAGCTTGAAGTAGATGCAGGCCGCAGAAACCGCATTGCCAAAAACCACAGTGCCACACATTTATTGCAAAAAGCGCTGCGCGAGGTGCTAGGAACCCATGTCGAACAGGCTGGTTCTGAAGTGACACCAGATAAGCTGCGATTTGACTTTACGCATTTTTCCGCCATGACACAGGAAGAATTGGCACAGGTAGAAGCAATGGTAAATGAAAAAATTTCACAAGCCATCCCTGTACAAACTGACATCATGACACTGGACGAAGCGAAAAAATCTGGTGCTATGGCATTGTTTGGCGAAAAGTATGGAGATACAGTACGTGTTGTGCGCATGGGAGATTTTTCTACGGAGTTGTGCGGCGGCACGCACGTAAGTAATACAACTGCAATTACAGCATTTAAGATTATTTCAGAAGCAGGTGTTGCAGCCGGGGTACGCCGTATTGAAGCATTAACCTCTGAGGCGGTGTTTGCTTATTATGATAACTTAGAGCAGATGCTGCAAAAAGCTGCAAAAACAGTCAAAGCAACCCCAGCAGGCCTGGTAGACAAGCTGGAGCACTTAATGGCTGATATGAAGGCGCTTGCAAGTGAAAATGAATCTTTAAAAGCGCAGGCAGCAAAAGATGCGCTTGGAGATGTCATGGACAAGGTGCAGGAAGTAAAAGGCATAAAGCTGCTTGCTACAAACGTATCTGGTGTAGATATGAACGGGCTGCGTGACCTGGGCGACCAGTTAAAAACGAAGCTTGGAGAAGGTGTTATTTTGCTGGCATCAGACAGCAATGGTAAGGTTAACCTTGTAGCAATGGCCACAGACGGCGCAATGAAGGCTGGCGCACATGCTGGAAACTTAATAAAAAAAGTAGCTGGCAAAGTAGGCGGCGGTGGCGGTGGACGCCCGAATATGGCACAGGCTGGCGGGAAGAATCCAGCGGGCATTGCAGATGCGCTTACAGAAGCAGTTACGGCATTAGAAGATATGATTAAATCTTAAATAAAAATGATTAAGTCTTAAAAATGATTAAGTCTTAAAAAGATTAAGTCTTAAAAAAGATTAAGTCTGAAATATAATAAAATCTTAAATTTTGGAAGAAATGCTGCGGCATTCAAATCTGTTCGATATACATTACACATACATTACAAAAAAAGTCGTCCGGTGTTTACATCGGATGACTTTTTTTGTAATGACTGTCTAACCAAGTGCTAACATCGCATCAATACAGCGGCGGGCACGATTCATCACATCATCTGGAAGTGTGACTTCTTCACCGCCAGTTCCCTGTATACAATGATAGACATCCATCAGTGTCGTAAGCTTCATATTGGTGCAGATACAAGTATCAGACAGCGGATAGAACTGTTTGTCTGGGCAGGCAAACTGCAGATGCTGAACAATGCTGTTTTCCGTTCCAATTATAAAAGCCTGGCTGGAGCTTTGTTTTGCATACTCCATAATGCCAGTTGTACTGCCGATATAGTCTGCGGTTTTGGTAACTTCCGGCAGGCATTCTGGGTGCACAAGCAGTTTTGCATCTGGATGAAGTCTGCGCTGTTTGTCTACTTGTTCTGCGGTTATACTTGCATGTGCAGGGCAGCCTCCGTTTACAAGCTGAATATTTTTTTCCGGCACTTGTGCTGTTACCCATGCGCCCAGATTGCAGTCAGGGATGAATAAAATGTTTGGATTATCCAGTTTGCGGATAATTTTTACAGCAGAAGCAGACGTTACACACACGTCGCAAAGTGTTTTGAGTGCGCAGGTAGAGTTAATATAAACAGCGACCGTATAGCCGGGATAGCGTCTTTTTAGTTCCTCAAGCTGTGGGACACTGATTTGCTGCGCCATAGGACAGCCTGCCTGCGAATGAGACAGCAGTACTTTTTTTTGCGGGGAAAGGATTTTAACCGTTTCTGCCATGAAGCGTACACCGCACATCAGCACTGTTTTTTGACTGGCGGCAGCGGCTTTTTGACTTAGTCCATAAGAATCACCAACATAGTCAGCAACTTCCCAAATATCCTGGCTCTGGTAGGCGTGTGCCAAAATGCAGATATCGTTTTCCTTTTTCAATCTCAGTATTTCGTCCTGAATAGTTTTGGTTGTATACATAATCATGCCTTTCCTGTGAAACGTGAAATCATTTAAAGTTGCATTGATTATATATAACCAAACAGCTCCTGTCAATATTTTTAGTCAATGTTCTTTACATCTGTCTTGTCAGATAAGTATACATGTGCTATAATCGAAAACAGTTTCAAAAAAAGAGGATAGAGAAAAATAATTTTTGGAAAAAGAGCATTGAGAAAGAGAAGGCTGTTTATGAAAACGGATATTTTAATTGTTGGGAGCGGCTGCAGCGGCTTGTTTTGCGCGCTGCATTTACCAAAAGACATACAGGTTACTGTAATTACGAAATCTGATTTAGAAAGCAGTGATTCATTTTTAGCCCAGGGCGGTATTTGTATGATGAGAGATGAAGCAGATTATGACAGCTATTTTGAAGATACAATGCGCGCCGGACATTATGAAAATGATACGACATCTGTAGAGCTTATGATCCGATCTTCTGGTCAGGTCATTCAGGAACTGGTGGCGTATGGCGTAGAGTTTCAGAGAGATGGAAAAGGCAGACTTGCCTTTACAAATGAGGGGGCGCATTCACATAGCAGGATTTTATTCCATCAGGATATTACAGGCAAAGAGATCACAAGCAAGCTGCTAAATCAGGTAAAGAAACGGGCAAATATACGCTTGCTGGAGCATACAGCGCTGTTAGATATTATTTGCCAGGATCAAAAATGCTGCGGGGCCGTGCTGAAAAAAGCAGATGGCGCGCTAGAGCAGATAGAAGCGGCCGCGGTTGTACTGGCAACCGGAGGGATTGGCGGTTTGTTTGAGCATTCGACTAATTTTAGGCACTTAACAGGAGATGCAGTTGCAATTGCGCTTCGGCATGGTGTTGCGCTAAAGGATGTGCAATATATTCAAATCCATCCGACTACCCTCTATACAAAGGACAAGCAGGAACGCAGTTTTTTAATATCAGAATCCGTGCGCGGGGAAGGAGCCAGGCTTTATGATAAGCATATGCAGCGCTTTGTAAACGAGCTGCTGCCGCGGGATGAGCTGACAGCGGCAATCTTTGCACAAATGGAAAAAGACCAAACATCGTTTGTATGGGAGGATTTGCGCCCGATCCCACCAAAAGAACTCAATGCCCATTTTCCAAATATTGTTGCGCACTGTGTGGACATGGGGTATGATGTTACTAAGGAATGCATTCCAGTCGTGCCTGCCCAGCATTATTTTATGGGCGGGATTCAGATTGATTATAATGGCCGTACATCGATGGAACAGCTGTATGCTATTGGAGAAACTGCCTGCAATGGCGTGCACGGAAAAAACCGCCTGGCAAGCAATTCGCTGCTGGAAAGCCTTGTATTTGCGAAGCGGGCGGCGCAGGACATTACTGCATGTATCAAACAGAAAAAGGCTGCTGAGAGGCAACCTGCCTGCGTGGACTTTGCACCTTATATAGATGCGGGCAGACTGCAGGAGACATACCGGAATGCCGTTTTGCAAACGATAGCTACAGAAAGCAGGTAAGCAAACAAGCTGCGAGATAAAGGTATGTTGTGGAACTTTGCTTTGAAAGAGAGAGTCACAGAAAACAGGTAAGCCAAAAAAGCTGCAGGATAAAAGGTACGCTGCAGAACTTTGTTTTGTAAGAGACAGCAGCACAAAATTGAGAAACAGCAATCAGTATAAAAGAAAGGAATCTTGAAACATGTTTGATCCAGTTACAATGAAATTGAATGTAGACCCATTACTTTTGAGTGCATTAAAAGAAGACATTACAAGCGGAGATGTGTCGGCCAACAGCGTGATGCCGGATGCAAAAAATGGAGAAGCAGACCTATTGTGTAAGCAGGATGGAATTATCTGCGGCCTGCAGGTGTTTGAACGGGTCTTTACGCTGTTAGACGATCACGTGTCAGTAGAATTTTTTGCGAATGATGGCGATGCGGTCAGCAATGGGCAGTTTGTAGCAAAAATCCGCGGTGACATCCGTACCTTGCTTTGCGGGGAGCGTACAGCGCTAAACTATCTGCAGCGCATGAGCGGAATTGCGACCTATACGCATTCTGTAGCAAGCCTGTTAAAAGGGACAAACATTAAACTGCTTGATACAAGAAAAACATCGCCAAATAACCGGATTTTTGAAAAGTACGCAGTGCGTACTGGCGGAGGCTGCAACCACAGGTACAATCTATCAGACGGAGTTTTACTTAAGGATAACCATATCGGCGCTGCTGGCAGTGTACAAAAGGCAGTGCAAATGGCAAAGGAATATGCGCCGTTTGTACGTAAAATCGAAGTAGAGGTAGAAGATTTGTGCATGGTCAAAGAGGCAGTCTTAGCAGGAGCAGACATTATTATGCTCGATAATATGACACATGCACAGATCAAAGAAGCAGTTGCTTACATTGCAGGCAGGGCACAGGTGGAAGTGTCTGGCAATGTGACAAAGGAAAATATTGCAGCACTGTCTGATTTAGGAGTTGATTTTATATCCAGCGGTGCTTTGACACATTCAGCCCCGATTTTAGATCTTTCGCTTAAAAATCTGCACGTGATTGAGCAGGATGCATAAGGCATCGAAAACTGGTCTGTAGGATACCGATTGCGGGAAAGGAGAGGCAGCTTATGAACGGAGAACAACGGAGGAAACAGCTACTTTCGCTGCTGGCAGGCAGTAAAACGCCGATAGCAGGATCTGTACTGGCGCGGCAGTTACAGGTCAGCAGGCAGGTAATCGTACAGGACATTGCGCTTTTGCGTGCAAACGGAGCAGATATATTATCTGCCAGTCGGGGATATTTGATGCTGCAGGCAGCAAAGGAGACTAGCCGGGTATTTAAGGTGCTGCATTCAGATGCGCAGACTGAAGAAGAACTGACGATGATTGTTGACATGGGCGGAAAGGTACGAGATGTATTTATCTATCATAAGGTATACGGGATCGTGCGTGCGGATATGCGAATCAATTCCCGTAAAGATGTGCAGGATTTCATGCAACGGATACTGTCAGGCAAATCCTGGCTTTTGAAAAATACGACGTCTGGCTACCATTACCATACGATATTTGCAGAGGATGTCCAGACGCTTGACGAAATCCAGCAGGCTCTTTTACAAAAAGGCATGCTGGCACCTTTGCAGGAAGATGAACCTGTAGATTTTTGGAGTCAGGCAGGGACGTAACTTGCCGCTATGCATCGCTTGTATTTGACATCAATCAATGATGTAGCAGGAAGGGAGGTATTGGAAAATGAAAAAGATGATTATGGCAAATTTGGAAAAATGTTATGCCATAGCTTCGCTTTATTACAAAAAAGAGCAGCAGATTCTGGTTGCATCAGAGACAAAGGAGCGGTGTATTTTATTTGATGCGCAGGGCAGGGAAACAGCGACTGTATGGGAAGGGCCAGGAGGCGTGATGTCTATGGTGCAAGTGCCCCAAACAGATGGGCAGTTTTTAGCTACGCACAAGTTTTACTCACCAGATAATGCCAAGGATGCCAAAATTATCGTTGCCACTCCAGATGGGAAGGGACATTGGGAAATCCGGACACTGGCAGAATTGCCTTTTGTGCACCGTTTTGATATTCTTAGCAGCGGCGGGGAAAACTACCTGATTGCCTGTACATTAAAATCGGGCAGTGCATACGAAGGGGACTGGACAAACCCAGGAAAGGTATATGCAGCAAAGCTGCCGGAAGATTTATCAGGCTTTGATGATGCGCATCAGCTTTCTTTAGAAGTCATAAAAGAAGGCATGCTGAAAAACCACGGCTATCAAAAAGTCATAGAATATGGGCAGGAGTCTGCATTAATCTGTAGCGAGAATGGAGTATTTCGCTTCTGGCCACCTGCAGATCCAAAAGGTCTTTGGCGGGAGGAACAGCTGCTTGACATACCAGCCAGCGATGCGGCGATGGTTGACTTAGATGGCGACGGAAATATGGAACTGGTTGTAATATCTCCATTCCATGGCTCGGATATTTTAGTTTATCAAAAGAAAGACAGGTATGTAAAAGTCTACCAGTCTCCTCAAAAAGCAGAATTTTTACATGCGATATGGAGTGGGAAACTGGGCGGGAAAACGGTCGTTGTGCTGGGACACCGCAGTGGAGCAGCAAAGTTGTTTGCTCTATTGTGGAAAGATGGGCAGTACTATCTTAGGACAATCGAGGACGGCTGCGGCCCGGCAAATGTTTATGGCTATACGTATGAAGGCAGCGACATCCTGATAGCAGCAAATCGGGAGATTAACCAGGTTGCAAGGTATCTTGTTACAGAGGAAGACTGGTGATTTTTATCGATATGTAATTTTTATCCACATGTAATTTTTATCCACATGTAATTTTTATCGATATGTAATTTTTATCCACATGTAATTTCTATTCATATGTAAATAATATCTATATAGAAAGTGGTTGAATCTATGTCAACACAGAAACGATAAAGGATATGATTCATGATGATGAAAGCTATAAATAAAAAAACACTTCGTTGGATACACGTGTTGGCAGTTATGATTCCTATTAGCATGAGTTTGTTAATGTGTTCTTGTAACAACAGTGCGAATGATAACGAAGAAGGAGAAGTGATGCAAAGCATTACGGTTGTTTCTGAAGAATATGTTGAGGGCTATCCCCAAAAAGAGACATTTACACTAACTGGCGAAGATGCAGATAAGCTTTTAGAAATTCTTTCTCTTGACAGCGTTATTTATTCAGAGGATGTGCTTAAAATAGAGCCGGAAAAATCGTATACAATTTTCATTGGTGAAAATGAAAGACTATTCATAAATCGGGAGAAGAATGACGAATCTCTCGTTTATATGATTCGCAGTTATAATGGACGCTTGTCTGGCACATACATTTCTTCAAAGACGCTCGATTTAATTGATGAAATATTATCTATGCAGCCGTCAACCTAATTGTTCGCCAATTATTGAGTTCTCGCTTCATCTTGGAGCAGAGAGTTCTTAAGCAAAGGCAGGAAAGCTTAACCGTTTCCCTGCTTTTTTGTAATATTAGGGATCTTTTCTGTCTATCGTTTTGGTTGTATTTACCATACACAAGTATTATATCAGGATATGAAGTACAGTGGGGTTCACTGCAAGGTGGCAAAGAAGATAAAGAAGTTGTTCCGCTTGAGGAATACATGAAAGAGTGGGGGATTGCCTGATGAATCGTATTATTGTTAATTAAGAATGCAAAAAATTTATAGACAAGTTACCCATGAGTGAAACCAGATAAGGATAAAAATAGATATGTATCGGCAGGAGCATAGATTTTCTCCTGCCACGCCTATATTTAGGCGGTTTGACGTTTGGTACGCTGCATATATTCCCGTTCCATTTCCCGCATTTCCTCGTCCGTGGGGATGTCTACAATCCCGACATAGGA
>CANDJR010000061.1 GCA_947385105.1 uncultured Eubacterium sp. | reverse complement strand
TTCTAACGGTGACTGGAGTTCAGACGTGTGCTCTTCCGATCTCTGCCGCATTCAGCGAGAGTATATTGGTCTGGAAAGCAATATCATCAATTGTCTTAAGAATCTTTTCAATCTCCTCGGATCTGGTTTGAATCTTTGCCATAGCGTCTACCAGATTTTGCATTTTCTGATTGCATAAGAGGACTTCTTCACCAGTCTGATGTGTCTGGCTTCTGACATCCAATGCCCCGTTTGCCATGCTTTTCACTTCTCCGGAAATGATATTAATCCTTGCCGCCAGTTCCTGCACTGAGCTGGCCTGCTCTGTAGTACCTTGGCTAAGCATCTGCGCGCTGGAGGATAAATGGCTGCTGGCATTCGCCACTTCTTCTGCAGAATGATTCACTTGGCATATAGCTTCGCTCAACTCAGCCTTCATGTTGCGCATGGAATGTAAAATATTCTGAAAACTGCCGACATATGCTTCTTCATGTTCTGTACGGATATCCAGATTCTGATTTGCCATCTCATTGAGCAAAAAGCTGATATCGCCAAACACAATACGCAGTCCTTCCACCAATTCCTGTGTTGACCGGACAAGCACGCCTGTTTCATCTTTATTATTATTTTTAGGCATTGGCGTTTCCAAATCACCCTCTACAAGCTGCTGCATGCGTTTTACACAAGCCTTCATAGGCGTACCGATATGAATTGCTAATACAAGGGCTACAACGACAGACAGCAAGACAGATACCACAATCACTACAATATTGATAACCATTGCGTCTCTTGTGGATTTCAAATAATTAATCTGCGGCGCTGTCACTGCAATGCTCCAGCCGTCTGTATCCATCACAGGCGCATAAGCAGCATACATTTTATCTTTTCCGCTTGTATAACTGCCAAATCCGTTTTTTCCCTCACGCATTCGTGTATGTATTGCCGCCAATTCCTGCAGAGAATTGTCATTTTCTGCCTCTGCTTCTATGTTTTGAACTGTAATTGTGTCAAGCGTTATATCCGCAATTGTGTCTCCAGATTTATTAATCATGTAAGCCCTGCTGTTTTCCCCAATCTGAATCGCTGATACAATATCATTTAAAAAGGTTTCTCTTGGAACAAAATATACTACGCCAGCAATTGATTCTCCGGAATAAAGAGGAGCTGCTACCATAATAGACAATTCTCCCGTAATCTTGCTAATCAAAGGCTCTGAGACATAAACATTTCCTTCCATCGCCTGACGCACATATTCACGATCTGAATAATCATTTCCATCAAAAATACTGATGCCGTCTGCACCAACAATATTTCCTCTTTGAAACTCATGCATGGAAACGCGTTCGTCCATGATAGCCTGCTTTTCTTCCACAGATACCTCTGGATCAGATAGCTGTGAAATACACCCTACTTCCATAACAACGTTCTTATACACCTCCAACTCCTGCTGCTAAAACTGCTGTCTGACTCATCATCTTCTCTACCGTGTTAACAGTATTATGATAATTTAACAAGATACTTGATGCGCCAGACGCAACCAACCCAATCAAAACAGTTAGAATAAGAGATAAGGTGATTTTGGTTCTGATGCTTTTCATTTAACGAATTCCCCCCTAATCACTTGGCTAGAAGATGCGATATCCAGATTCACAGCTCCAACCATATTTATTCATATTATAACTATTATAAAAGTTATTGTTTCTGCTTGTCAATACTCCTTATTCCAGATATTTTTTTAATTTATATGTGACGGCCTGAATATCAATCGGCTTTGCCAAATGATCATTCATTCCGCACTCTAAACACTTTTGAATATCTTCAGAAAACGCATCCGCAGTCATCGCTATAATCGGAATATCTGCGTCCTTACGTTCCAATCCGCGGATAGCCATGGTTGCCTCGTAGCCATCCATAACAGGCATCCGCACATCCATAATAATCGCGTCATAATACCCGACAGGCGATTCTTTAAATTTGTTCACGCAAATCTGACCGTTTTCTACCCAATCCAAGTCCATTTCAAGGACAGCAAGCAGCTCCCTTGCCACTTCCCAGTTAATTTCATTATCCTCCGCCAATAAAATATGTTTTCCACGAAGCACCAAATCCGTTGTTTTATGGTCATCGTCCGTCTCTGCATCAGACGAATTTGAAAATACTTTCAAAGCGTCATACAACGAAGACCGAAACATCGGTTTGGAAATAAACCTGGAAATGCCTGCTTTTTTGGCTTCTGCTTCTATCCCGCTCCAATCACAGGCTGCAAGCAGCAAAGACGGGCTGTCTTCCGCATCGTTTGAGCTAATTGCCCGCGCAGCCTCTATTCCATCCATATCTGACAGTTTCGAGCCTAAAAGAATGAACTGATAGCTCTCATGCTTTTGACGGAGTCTGTCAATGTGTTCCATTGCCTGCGCAGCGCTCAAGCACCATTCGCAGCACATACCGATAGACTCCAAATCATGCGCTGTATTGATACATAACTGCTCATCACAGTCTGCTACCAGTACCTTCCAGTTTGGAAGTGCGGTATCCATCTCCCACATTTCCGCTTTTGCCAGGTCAAGAACTACATGGAACTCGCTGCCCTCACCCTGTTGGCTGCAAACAGTAATAGAGCCGCCCATTGCATCAATAATATACTTGGTAATCGCCATCCCAAGCCCAGATCCCTCTGTTTTCTGCACACGCGTGTTGTCCTCTCTGCTAAAAGACTCAAATAGTACCTTCTGATACTCTTTTGACATACCAATTCCCGTATCGCTTACCAGAAAATGGGTGCGAACCTGGGAAGTTTCCTCCGGCAACGCCTCTTGATAAACACATACACGGACAGTTCCGTTCTCCGGCGTAAATTTCACTGCATTCCCCAGCAGGTTAATCAACACTTGGTTCAGCCGCACGCTGTCGCAGCACACATGTTCTGAAAGTATATCGTAAGCAGCAGCGTCAAACTGCTGATGCTTTGCCTTAACCTGAGGCTGTATAATATTGACAATGCTGTCCATTACTTCTTTTAACGATACTGACTCAATGTTAAGCGTCATTTTACCGCTTTCAATTTTAGAAATATCTAGCACATCGTTGATAAGTCCCAGCAAATGTTTGCTGGACAGATCAATTTTGTGCAGATAATCCTGAACCTGTTTTGGATTGCGTGCATTGTTTATGGCTAATGAGGTCATACCAATGATGGCATTCATAGGGGTTCGGATATCGTGGCTCATGCTGGAAAGAAACTCCTGTTTTGCCGCATTCGCCTGTTCTGCTTCTTTGCGCGCCTGTTCAGCAGCTTTTCGCGCTGTTTCCATTTCTGTATTAATCCATTTTAATTCAGCTACCTGGTTTCTGTATAATTTTATATATTGAAAAAACAGGTAAAGAAGCATGGCAATCACAGCAAAAGACGCCGCATAAACACTCGTAAGCCAAAAACTGCTCATGCCGGAAATCATATGATCCAGCCTGTCATAAGGAAGAATGGTCACTAAATACCAATCACAGTAAGGGAGGTTTGTACAGTATAAGTGACGTCTGGAACCCCCGCTTTCCAGAATGGCAGAATGATCTTTGTTTGCGTTCATAGCCTCTGCCAGCTGTTTTACATAGGAACCCGTATCCTCGTCCTGGCTGTCAAGGACACCATAAAGCCTGTCAAAATAATTTTCGTAGTCATCCCCCTCATTTCCTACAACATAGCTGCCATCTTCGCGTATGACAAAGGAATAACTCAAGGATTTGTCCGAATCAAGAAACAGTACCTCACCCATATATTGGGTAGAAAGTCCCACAATCATCGCAAGGCTGCTGTTTTTGTCAGACATAGGATATGCACAGGGAACGCCGAATAAAATCACACCCTCCCCGCTGCTGTTGACTGCGGACGCTACTTTTCGTTCCCCTTTCTTTAAGGACTCTAAAAACGTCTCCGGATGATTAAGTGTTACAGGAGCACCATAAATCATTTCCATGTCCCCTTCAGAGGAATAGAGCGCAGCGCACATAAACTGCCTTGCTTTTGCACCGTATTCAATTTCTTCCTTTGAGCCGTAACCGGATTTATTTCCTTCTGACGCAATATGTGCGATGGACTGCGCCATGGTCAGACGAAGCTCGATGATCGTTTTAAAGTGTAAAGACACCTGCTCGTTCATACCAGCCATATAAGCAATTCCAATATCCTCAATCGTGTCTTCACTCTTATTGTGAATCGATATTCCGAGAAAGGCAAACACAAAAATAGTTAAACATACGATTACCGCTATACTGATTTTTAAGGAACGTGGCAAAGCCTTGTTTTGCATACTTTTTCATCTCCAAAGTTTGTCATATTTTAGTTATCTACATTTTGGGTACTATGTTAGCTGATTCAACACCTGGAACATTTTTGGGAAATCGACTGGCTTTGCCAAATGATCATTCATTCCGGCATCCTTTGCCAATGCGATGTCTTCTTCAAATGCATTTGCCGATAGTGCTATAATAGGTACAGCTTTTGCATCCGGCCGATCCAGGCTGCGAATGACCCTGGTTGCTTCGTATCCGCTCATGACAGGCATCATCAGATCCATCAGTACGCAGTGAAACGTGCCCACTGAGGATGCTGTAAATACATCCACGGCAGCTTTCCCATCATTGGCTGTCACAACCTTGACACCCGCCTCTTTAAGAAGATACTCTACAATTTCACAATTTATTTCATTGTCTTCTACCAAAAGGACACACATCCCTGCAATATCGCCCTGTACATCCAAATCCTCATCAGAATCCTTATCCAAGTTTTCATCTAAGTTTTTATCTAAATTCTCATCCACAGACTTACCGCTGCATGCCTCGTCAACCCGAATGGGCAGCGTGATCTGAACTACACTTCCCTTGCCAATCTGGCTGTCTACCTCAACCGTTCCCTTCATCTGATCTACCAGCTTCTTTACAATGGACATACCAAGCCCAACGCCATGATAGTTTGTCCTCGCGTCTTGATGCTCCTGTGTAAACGGCTCAAAGATATGTTCCCGAAAATCCTTGCCAATGCCAATTCCAGTATCTTCGACAATAAACTGGCAGCTTACCGTTTTGTTTTCAAAAGCAGCCTCCTTTACCTGAACAAGCACTGAGCCGTGAGGCTTGTTATATTTGAGTGCATTGTCAATGACATTCATCAGAATTTGCTTTAAATGCAGCGGATTTCCAATAACCCTGCTATGTTGTAAACTGGATTTTTCCAAATCCAGCCGAATCAGCCGCTCGTCCGCCAAGGGAGACAGTATTGTAATACAATCTTCCAGTATATTATGAAGGTCAAACGACTCCTCTACTGCTGCTGGTCTTCCACTCTCCAGCTTACTTACCAAGAGGACATCATTCACAAGAGACAATAGATGCTCTGTTGATACACGGATTTTTCTCCTGCACTCTCTCTGCTGCTTTGGATCATCCTTACTTTTTTCCAAAATAGCCAGCATTCCTAAAATACCGTTGATAGGCGTACGAAGATCATGGGACATACGGGAGAGGAATTCACCTTTTGCCGAATTTGCCTGCCGCACCCGTTCCAGAAGCTCCATGATAGACTGCTCTTGTTTCTTTCTAGTCACCATAGTATCTGTGATATCCTGATGATAACCATTTAAAGCGACACCTTGCTTTTTAAATGTTTTATCTGGCACGCCGCCACAACGGACATATATTTTACCCAGTTTTGGATGATTCCAAGGATAGATTACCTCAGCACGTCCCGTTTCCAATATTTCCTGCACCGCTTCTTGTACCATTTCTACATAATCTGGCTCAATGCGTTCAAACCAGCGCCTGTAACACTCCTCTGGCTGAATTTCATGCGACACCCCCAAAAGGAGTCTCATTGTCCGGTCTGTATACATCCTTGGCTGACAGCCGTCTTCAAGTTCAATTGTCCAGATGCCGGTTCTTGCTCCTTCCAGAATATCCTCCAGCCCCCGCCTTGCCTCCAGCTTGTATTTCTCCTCCTGTTCTATCACTGCATTCACATCCCGCTGTGCAAAAATCGCGCAGTTTTCTGTCTTCTCTGTGGCGGAAAAATGCATTTCCATGTACTTTAGACCTGAAAAGTTGTCTATGACCTGATACCGGACAGAAACCTTTTTCTCTGTCATAAGCTGAGCCAGCACATAGTTTTTCTCTGTCATAGCGCGAAGCCGCTCCTGATCCTTTGGAACCACACACTGAGAAATATACCGCTCCATAGCTACCTGATAGCCGTCCTTAAAATAGTCTTCCCAATCCAAACCCATCCGCTTGCTGCTGCGGTAAATTTCACATTCACCGGTATCGAGATTTACCTCATAGATACCCAGGTAGTCTACGCTAAGGGCTTTAAGAACATTATAACTGCGCTTTTGAAGCTCTCGGAACAGATTGCGCCGCTTTAGGGAGGATACAATAAAGTATGCTGCTGTCTGAAGCATATTTGACGCATATTCCAACGACTTGGCAGGCGGATTGTCCACACCATAAAAGCCGATGATTCTTTTCCCGTCATAAAGGGGGATCACCACAAGAGAATGAATGTTCTGCCGCTTTAGCGTCTCATACTGCAAAGGATCTGTCTTTCGTATACTTTCCAGGCTGTCAATGACAATGTGCTTGCCGATTCTAAAATTTTGGTACCAGCTGGCGCATACTTCTGGTGGAAGATTTTGAAGATTGTCCTTTTCCGGCTCTATCCCGTCAGCTACCCACTCGTAGGTATTGTCGTCACCGACGGACTCGTTCTGTTCAAATATGTAAGTTCGCTCCCCGTTCAGTGCTTTTCCCAAATACCCCAACAGCACATTTAGTGAACCATCTGGAATTTCTTCGAGCAAGGCAACACGAAGCCCTTCGTTGATAATGGCCTCCAGATTCTGAACATCGTTCATATCACTCTGCTGTTCATAGACTTTCTCGATCGAAGTGCATTCTCCAACTTGTTCAAAAAATCTCTTTGAATAACCCATACATCCGTCCTCCATATCGATCACTTTATCGTACAAAGCCGTTGCAATCGTCAAAAAATCTTTGTCATAATACCATAAATCCCCTATTACGTCAATAATAAGCGGCTAAAACAAGCTTTAAAAGGTACTTTTCTGTACGGAAACTTCCAACAGGCAAAATTCAGTTACTGTGGGCACCTAACCTGAATCATTTTCTTACGGACTGTGCAGTAAATGCAAAGCCCTGTGTAAACAGTAACACTTTTCCGTCAAAATACATATTGCAGTTTAAAAATTCCTATGCTATAATACCTTCACCTCTTTTGCGCATACATATAACCACTTCATTCTATGCAAAACTACCCTACAAATACACTGGTTAAAAGATGCATGACCAGTACCTAATGAAATCAAAGACTCCGCTGCAAGCAACGGGGTATCAAACTTGCAGCGCTGCAGAGCAGCGGGGTCTTTGACCCTCGCGGCAGTCGCCAAATGTCTGCAAGCAGCCACTTGGCTCGTTGCTCGCGGGAATAAAGAAAGTTTAGGTGAGCACTCATGAAACTAAAAAATGTATTAATTGTCACAGAAGATATCGAACGTTCGAAAAAATTTTACAAAGATTTATTTGGATTGGATGTTGTCTTAGATAATGATGGAAACGTTATTTTAACAGAAGGTTTGGTACTCCAGGAAAAAAAGCTCTGGGAATCCTTCCTTGAAAAACAAGTAATTGCAAAGAATCATTGTACGGAGCTTTATTTTGAAGAAAAAGATATCGACGGATTTGTCCAAAAATTAGAGCATTACGAAATGCCAGTAGAATATGTAAACAGGCTTATGCAGCATTGTTGGGGACAAAAAGTAGTCCGCTTTTACGATCCAGACGGCAATTTAATCGAAGTTGGAACGCCGATGTAGGCTAGCCGTTTCTCTATTGGAAAAAGGAATCGCACACCCGATTCCTTTTTCCTGGCTTTTTTTGTCTTAGGTAAGCTTTGCCTGTTATTGCCAGTTATGATTGGCATACTGTTTCCTATTTTTTGCGTTCTGTTAAGGTAACTGTTATTTCATCGCCAAACGTCTTTCCTATTTTTTTACGGATATCTTTCCGAACGCCAATAATATATCCAGGCGTGCCCATTTTTACAACCTGACCATCGTATGGCTCACCGTCAAAAGTAGCATGTACAAGTAAACGGCCTTTATGGTATACTTCTTTGATGTCAATTGGCACCTCAATATACGCTGCATCCATATTGTCTTTCCTTAATATGACTGCCTGAAATTCATGTATGATTTGTTCCATTTTTATGCTGCCCCATTCTTTATCGTTCTTTTTTTAATTTTTGCTTTCCTGCTTGGTGTTTGGTTTCTGCTGCTTCACTCTGTATCGTTCTCTTTTTATCTTTTTTTATCTTATTTTATCTTATTTATCTTTTTTGAGCTTTTGTTTTGCTTATTCTGCTCCATTTTTGCTTGGTGCTTAGTTTATATGCTGCCGCATTTTCCGCTGTTTTATTCTTACAGTACACACAGCTTTAATCCAGCCCGCAAATTCCATCCACTGGTATGGCAAGTACTACACCGTGAGCCTCGCTTTGTATTCCATATTTTTGGCCGATTGCCTGCATAACAGGCATCTTATCTTCTTTTTTGACAAGTATTAAAACCACCTCGCGCTCCGGTTGTACGCGGATACCCCAAAACTGCATCGTTTCTTCTGTGCCCAACCGCCTGCTATGGAATACCGTACCACCAGATGCACCCATGGGCCTTGCAATATTCATCACTTCTTCACTATATCCCTGATCCACAATTGCCATCACGACACTATATCCATCATCTGTCATCTCGTATCCATCCCTTTCTGAAATCCTTAGCTCTTTTTCCGGCTGCATATCTTTGATCAGCTCTATCACCGGCCCGCAGCAGCCAGACATTGCAATCGTAAATGCAACGCCGCTGTTAGGCATACCAAGGTGCAGTTTTTTTTGCAGCTGTATTAACATCTCATCTGCAAAAGCCTTGGGCATCATGCTTAAAAGCACATCCTTGTCTACGCCGCCAAGCCCAAGCATATCCATCATCTCGCTTGAAGCAGTGCCTTGTGCACGTAAAATATACTGTACTGGTACATTTCGATTTTTGAATACGTCTACTGCACGGCGTACCAGCTTCGGTGTAGCAATGAGAAACAAAATACGGTAAGCAGCTTTTTTACTCGTCGACATCCCCATCGTCCTCCTCAAAATCAAAGAATTCATATGAAGCAGCCACAGAAGCCTGCTTCGGTATTTGTTGGGCTTTCTCTTTTTGCTTCAATATATATTGATACTGCATGCCCATAATCTGGACTGCAATTAACGGTGTCAATGCTACTAAAGCTACGACACCAAATGCATCTGTCATAATATTACCGTTTGCTGCTTCACATGCACCGATGCTTAGCGGCAGCAGGAATGTCGTTGTCATCGGCCCGCTGGCAACCCCGCCGGAGTCAAATGCAATACCAACAAACATTTTAGGAACCATCCTTGACATTGCCAAAGCGATACAATACCCCGGAATCAGAATGAAGTAGATCGGCAATCCGGTAAGCACACGTATCATCGCTAATCCCACGCTGACCGATACCCCAATGGATAAGCAGCGGTTCATCGATTTGGCGGAAACTGCACCATTAGTCACCCCTTCTACCTGGTGGTTTAACACTTGGATTGCCGGCTCCGCCTTTACGATATAATAGCCAATGAGCATACCAATCGGCACGAGCAGCCATTTCCAGCCCGCAGATGCAATTTCTTTTCCTAAAAATGAACCCAGCGGTGCAAATCCTACATTTACGCCGCATAAAAACAACACCAGCCCAATATATGTATAGCCAAAGCCAATCAAAATACGCTTAATGCTGCGCTTTTGGTAGCGATGGCTGACCGACTGAAACAATGCAAATACCAAAGCAACTGGCAGCAAAGAAATAATGACTTCCCGAATATAAGGCGGCATACTGGTTACAAATTCCACAAGTAAATCCCTTGTCGTCACTACGCCAGCTGCTGCAGATGATGTATAAGAAGCATTCGTTGGATGATAAAAACTGCCTAACAGCAGCACTGCCAGCACTGGGCCAATACTCGAAAGCGCTACAAGTCCAAAACTATCGCTGGAGGCATTTTTATCGCCTCTGACAGAAGCTAAGCCAACGCCCATTGCCATAATAAACGGTACTGTCATAGGCCCTGTTGTCACACCCCCGGAATCAAACGCAACTGCCAGAAAATCCTTTGAAACAAAATACGAAAGCCCGATGAGTGCAAGATACAGGACAATTAAAATTGTGGATAAATTGACTTGAAACAAAATACGAAGAATCGCAATTGCTAAAAAGATACCCACTCCTACTGCCACCGTTAAAATAAGAATATGGTTTGGAATCGAAGGGACCTGCTGCGCAAGCACCTGCAAATCCGGTTCTGAAACAGTAATAATCACGCCCATTGCAAACCCTATCAGCAAAATAAGCAGGATCCGCCTTGTCTTTGATATTTGTACGCCAATACCTTCCCCTAATGGAGTCATTGACATCTCTGCACCTAACTGGAAAAATCCCATACCAATGACAAGCAAAATTGCGCCTGTAAGAAACATTACCATTGTACCAAGCTCTACAGGTACTAATAAGACGCTGATTAACAGCACAATTCCTGTAATAGGCAAAACAGCTGCCAAAGACTCCATAATTTTTTCTTTTAATTTTTGATTCAAATACGTTACCTCTTTATTTTAAATTCTGTCATAAAAGTGTACGTTGTATAATCTCTTGTGTCCCGAAAATCATGAAATGGTTTTACAATCCGGTAAGTTCCAGGCTTTTGCTTTCCATAGAATATCCGCCAATTGACCTTGTGCGTTACGGGTTTGTTCTTTGGCACTGTATATGCGATGGAATCAAAACCATAATCTTCTGCCTTAACTGGTATCTGGCTCCATTCTCCAGTTTTTTTATCCAGCTTTTCTAATATATAGTCTTCGCCAAATTCAATCTGCAAGTCCGTTGTATTTGTAATGTTAAGTACTGCTCTGGATGGCGTACTTTTTACAACCTCCATAGACACGCCGTCCAGATTATTTTCATTGTATGCAAATATATGCCAGGAATCCTTAATAAAGACCTCAATGCGGCCTTTGCGAAAACCATACTGAAACCCATATCCCTTACCAAAATTCGACTGTCCGTTTTTCTTTGGTTCCTTATTTGCTTTGACGGAAGATGTAATTTTCCCATCCATCACTCCGCAGCGCCCAGAAGAATTATTTGTTTCCCCTGTATCGACATACAGTTTATCCTCAACCATTACCATACGTGGGAGTTCAAAATTGCTGCCCGTTTGGGTATTCGAAACTTCCTGTATACTTGTAGCTTGTGCAGCTGCCTGCGGCTGGACGCTTCGCTGCGGCTGTATGCTTTGCTGAGGCTGCTTCTGGAAATTATCGCTGCCTGTTTTCGTATCTGCCTCTGCCTGCGGCTGGATACTTTGCTGCGGCTGTCCTGCCAGTCCGCATCCTGTAATGCAGATGCTTGCTGCAAGTGCTAAAATAACATGTGCTTTGCTCTTTTTCATACTCTGACCTCCTAATATTCTGCTGGTTTGGCAATATAGAGCTTTGCCTGGATTTGTAGTTCCACTGGCTGTATGTAACTGCCTGGTATTTCTTTTATAATATTAGAGTGTCTATTTTTTTATCTTTTGTTGCAGCTTTTTAAGCCCCGTTTTCTTCTGTTTCTTCCATGCGTCTGAAAATTTCCTCCTGTCCGCTGATACGTTCCAGTTTTCGATAGGAAAAGCCTTCCATGCGCTCATCAAACCCGCATACACTTCGGTACGGACAGTAGCCGCATGCCGTCTGATCCCCCAGCTCATAAGGATTTACATCAATCTCTCCATTCATAATCCGTGCGCCAAGTTCTAAAATCTTTTGGCTGGTATAGGCTGAAATTGCTGCAAACTGCTTCTCAGATGCAGCTTTCGAATTTTTACGCAAAGAACCATCCTTATTTTCTGTTACTGGCACAATGTCAGACGAAGTTCCCATTTCATGATCCATGGCCCGGTAAACCTCTGGATTCGCATTCACATAGCCGTCTAATTTCAGCTTTGCAAAAATCCTGTCACGGATTTCTTCTTCTGTCAGTTCCTCCTCTGTTTCCAATATCGGATCCTGAATGTGATAATAAAAGATCCCTGCTGGTTTTATCTCCTTATCCGGATATTTTTTGCGCATCAGTTCCATTGCTGCATTCAAATATACGACTAACTGGAGTTGGAGGCCATGGTAAACAGACAGCAGCTGAAAACTAGTATTTCCTGATTTATAGTCAATGACCTTTACATATACTTCCTTTTCCCGTTCCCAAAGATCCATGCGATCAATTCTGCCCCGCAGCCGTATTTTTTCTTCTTCGCTCAATGAAAAATTCACAGCTGCCAGCTGATCTACATACTGGAAAGACACTTCATAGCTTTCCGGCACAAAGCTGCCGCTTTGGATCTGGCGTCCCAGCGTTTCTACTGTACGCTCTAATACCCGTTCCATTCGCTTTACAAGGTAAAGGTTTCTCGCGCCGTCTAAAAGGGCTGTGTTATTGCAAGAAGCAATCGCTAAATCAATCGCCTGGGCTGCATACTGGCTCTGGTGCTCCTTTGTAATATGAAACCAGTCGTCGCCTCCTTCTTCCATACGTTTTGCATACTGTTCTAATGCATGGTGCAAAATATTGCCAAAATCTACAGATGCAAATTCATTGATTTGGCGCTGTGAAAGCTGCAGACCATACTGCAAAAAATGTGCAAATGCACAGCTTGCAAATCGTTCCAGCCGTGTCACAGAATTTTCCAGTATCGTCCCATATAATTTGTGCGTAAGTGCCGTATCCAGTTTTGCGTCCTTGTGCCTGTAAAACGCTGCGTCCACATAGCTAGCTGCTAAGTCTGCCCACGGTTTATGACGCAAATACCATGCATACAGCGCTTTCCATTCCTCCAAAGCCTTCCCTTGTTTTGCAGCAGCCAGTCCAGATAAAAAAAACTTCATGCTGCTGTCTGCAGTTGACACGGCCGATTCTTCTGGCTCATACAGCTTAATTTGCGGAAACAGCTTTTGTACCGCATGGATAAAATAAGACTCCTTGCGCGCCTGGCCTTCCTGACCTGCTTTTGCATAAGTTAAATATAGGCGCTGCGAAGGCTTTGTTACATTAAGATATAAATAATATTTCTGTATAAACGACCTCTCTCTGGATGTTGGAGCTAATTCAAAATGAAAAGACGTCAGCTTTTCCCGTTCAAACTCTGATAAAATGCCGCCGTTTACTTCATTTTTAGGGATAATTCCGTCATTGACGCCAACAAAGAATAATACTTTAATATGTTCCAGCCTGGTTCGTTCGATATCTCCAAACAGCACCCGATCATATCCCGGCGGAATGATCCCTACTTGTGCAGCTTCAAGGCCCGCATCCAGAATTTGCGCATATTCTTTACGTGCAATACAAGTGTCCCCTAAAAGCTCGACCATTTTATCAAATAAATCGATTACAATTCCATAAATCTGTTCGTTTTCTTTAGCCTGGGCAAGCATACCTGCAGCTTCAAACTGCTCTTTTTGCTCCTGTATATGTGTCTGCACATCCAAATCGTCCAAAAGCTGGTAAAGCGCTGCCGTCATCTCTAGTAATGTTGCCTTTTTTTTATGGAAAACCATATGAAACGGTGTAAAGAAACGCAGAAATTCATCCCGCTTTTCATTTAACTGTTCAAGTTCTGCTTCTTTTAGCCAGTCAGCCGGACGTACCCAGCTTTTTTTCCAGCGGCTCCAGCCGCGGATTCCAAATGCCAGCAGATAATTTTCCAGCAAATCTACCAGATCCGTCGAAAGGCCGCTTAAACCGCTTCGGAAAAACCGCATCACACTCTCATAAGAATAATCCGAGGTTTCCATTTCCAAAACAGCACGGATCATCTCTATGAAAGGATGAAATAAAATATTTTTCTTTTGATCCACAAACAGCGGGATATGGTATAACTCAAAAATTTCTTCCGCATAATTTGCATAGGACGGCACATCGCCAGTGACAACCGCAATGTCTTTGTATCTGCATCCAGTCCTGGCTACGCATCTTTTGATTTCTGCCGCCACATAATACAGCTCATCCTTCGGTTGAAAAAAACTGCAGATCGTAATCGCATCCTGTACATTCGATTCGTTCTCTTTCCTGTTCGTATACGTGGCAGCATACCTGCGGAACAGATTTTGCTCCAAATGGAATAAAGCCGGTGCCTGCTTGTAGCGTTTTTGATTTCCATCACCCAATACAACCGGTTCTTGAATTTCAATGCCCTGTGTCTTTGCAATCTTATACAAAGACTGAATCGTTTTCTTGCTCAGATAAAAAAGTTCCTGCACTTTTGGCTCGCCAACCACCGGCTCTCTGACGTCAATGGTAACCGCTGCCATGACTGTATGCGCTAATGGAAACAATGTTTCCAAAAAACGAAGCTGTACAGGCGTAAAGCCTGTATAGCCGTCCAGTATCACGACACTGCCTTTTAACATCCCTGATTCATCTGCAACCTGTGTGAGCAAATCTTCAATTTCATCTGCTACAAGATACCTTCCCTGTGTGAAATCACAAAAGCTTTGGTATAAAGTTAAGATATCACTTAATTTATACCAAAGCGCACTTTTTGTTTCGAGCGCATCTTTTGCATTTGCAATATCTTCTATTGTAACATGATATTGCATCAGTTCAGAGAGCAATGATTTCAGCTCGCTAATATATCCCGTTTTATGAATATTTCTTTTTAAAAGAACCAGACCATCCTCCTGCTCAGATGCCACTTTGCGCAGTGCCAGATTTTTGCCTGTCTCCTCCAGCACTGCAAGGTCCATCATGCCCAACTCATCAAATACACGATATGCCAGGCGCCGAAAGCTCAATACATCAATATTTAAAATAGAGTGGCTTGGATGTCTGTTAACAAACTCCTTTTGTGTCTGCAGCGTAAATTGCTCCGGCACAAGAAAGATAAAATTTTTCTTTGGAAATTTAATTGCCTGCGCAACCACATAGTCATAAAGCCAGGTCGACTTCCCACTTCCAGAATTTCCAAGTACTAGTTGTAGTGACATAGCTCCCTCTTTCTGATGTAATTCTGTGATTTATGTGTCTTTTATCGATTGCCATCTAGTTGTCTAACCCAAACATCTTTTTGACATAATCAATACATTTCCATTTAATTTTGTACTTCCCGCTTTTTAAAACCGCATGATATTCATCCTCTGACAAAACTCGCTGCAAAGATTTGTCAGCTTCTTTGTCTACGACCTCATACACCGCGCCATGAAAGCACATGTTTGGATACATCACGCACCACCAGTTTTGTCCTTCTCCATTTCCAATGACCACATTCAGCGCCTGATACGTGCCCGCAGGAAAAGTATAATTTCCATATGATTTTTCCGGAAATTTGGTCTGTGCAATATGCGCTGTAACCGGATAATGATATCCCTCGTTTGCTACTACTTGTTCCACCACTTGCGTCAGTTCCAAAAGACGGCTCTGTACAATCCTGATACAAGCCTGTAAATCCTCTGTCCCGTCCAGCGCCTGCTGTATATAAGCACCCACTGCATCCCTTACTTTCAGCTTTAACACCTGATCCTGCTTGCTGTCACTGTTTGCACGGACATGAAACCGTAATATTTTTTCTGCAATCTGCTGTTGTGTCTGATGCTGTATGTAAGTATGTGCTGTCCAAAGACATCCTGCTGCTAAGACAGCGATTAAGAGCGCTGTTTCCAGTCGGTAAAGAATTTGTTTCTTCTTTTTCTCCTGAATGTCTGAACTTTGGATGACAGGCTTTCTTGTTTTTATTTTTGGGAAAAATTGGTTGCATTCTTTAATCATAGTATTGCTCCTTTTCGATTTATGATTCTGTTGCAATCATAAGAATACCCAATTTATTCCAAATTAAACAAAGATATTATTTTTAATATGATTTATTTGATACTATTTATTTAAAATTATTTTTTGATACTTTTTCCTTGCTCAAATTATTTTATTCTGATTTAATTCTTTCTTATGTTTCCTTTTCTTTATGTGCTGCTATGACTGTGCAATACGTGCAATGTTGCGCAGATCTGAAATTAGTTCTTCAGAATACCTCTCTGCTTCTTGGTAAATACGTTCTGCTTCTGTATAGTTTTCATCCATCAGCGCGTGCACTACCTCAGATCCAAATTGATGGAACCGTATGTGTTTTGGCTCAAGCGCCTCCCATATTGCAATAGCCTCTGGCGTTTTTGGCGATACTGCATAGTAAAAATGTCCAAATCCACATTTCGAAGCATTCAGCTGCAGCGGCATAATCGTCTGTTCCTGCACCATATGCCTTAAATTGTTCAGCCAGGTTCTGTGCGCATTGATCGCATTGTTAATATATCCTGCGAATTCATCATTTTCCAAATGATAAAACTGATCCTGTGTCATATGTCCCATTTGCTTGACCGAATCATCCAGTATCTTTTCAATCTCTATCACAGGTTCAACTGCTTTTTTCAAGTCTACGCTCACCTGTTGCATAAAATCTGTACTGTCATGGAGCTGGTTTTCCATCTCCATCATAGAGCTGCTGATTTCTTCACTCACAGCTGCAATCGAACTGATAGATTCATTCACTTTTGAAATATG
>CANDJR010000060.1 GCA_947385105.1 uncultured Eubacterium sp. | reverse complement strand
TCACACTCTTTCCCTACACGACGCTCTTCCGATCTCAACAAATAACCAGGAAAACGGCACTGCAAATACAACAAACAACAGCACAGGAGATACATATACAGCTAGTGGAAGTGATCTGGAGCTTTTGTCGACAATTATATATTGTGAGGCAGGCAACCAGTCTTATGAAGGGCAGCTGGCAGTTGGCAGTGTCGTTATGAACCGTGTAGCAAGCGCCAGTTTTCCAAATAGTATCAGTGGCGTTATTTATCAAAGCGGCCAGTTTTCTCCAGTCGCAAGCGGCAGGTTTGCACATGCGCTGGCAGCAGGATTGGGCAGCAACTGCAGGCAGGCGGCCCAGGCAGTATTAAACGGCAGCCGAAATGTGGATTGTTTATATTTTTGCGTAAATAATGGTCTGATAGACGGTATTGTAATTGGAGATCATGTATTTTATTAAAAACGTCTAAAAATAGAAGGAATAGAAAGAATGGGCAGAAATACACAATTACCTTTTTGAAATAATTGACAGTTTCATGTTACTGTTCACATAGGACGCTGCATTTACTGCAATGTCCGTAAGAAAATGATTCAGGAGCGCAAAAATTCCATTGCAGAAGGCAATTTCAGATGAATTTTTGCATGTTACTGAGAACGGAGTGAACAGTAACAGTTTAATGATAACTGCATAAAATCCAAAACTTTTGGGTTGCAAAAAAAGGGTAATTGTGTTATCCTAAATTTAACAGTTGTGTCTTACATTTTTGGTAAAGACAATTTATTTTTTTGCGGTATTGTTAAAAAATTAACAACACGTAGCAACATTTGTAAAGGAGACGAGAAAATGGCAAACAAAGTAGTATTAGCAGGCGCATGCCGTACTGCAATTGGTAAGATGGGCGGAGCATTAAGCAATACTCCGGCAGCAGAATTAGGTGCAATTGTTATTAAAGAAGCGCTCAACCGCGCAGGTGTAAAACCAGAGCAGGTAGATGAAGTGTTAATGGGATGTGTAATTCAGGCTTCTCAGGGCCAGAACGTAGCACGTCAGGCATCTATTAAAGCTGGTTTGCCGGTAGAAGTTCCGGCAGTTACCTTGAATGTTGTATGTGGCTCCGGCTTAAAGTGTGTAAATGAAGCAGCAGCTCAGATTTTAGCAGGACAGGCAGATATCGTGGTTGCCGGTGGTATGGAAAATATGTCAATGGCACCATATGCTATGACAAAAGCCCGTTTTGGATACCGTATGAATAATGCTACGATTATTGATACAATGGTAAACGATGCATTAACAGATGCATTTAATCAGTATCATATGATGATTACAGCAGAAAATGTATGTGATAAGTATGGCCTTAAACGTGAAGAATTAGATGAGTTCGCAGCAAACAGCCAGCAGAAGTGTGAAAAAGCAATCGCAGAAGGTAAGTTTGATGATGAAATCGTTCCAGTTCCGATTAAGGTTAAGAAAGAAATTGTTGAATTCAAAAAGGATGAAGGACCTCGTGCAGGCGTAACAGCTGAGTCTTTAGGAAAATTAAGATGTGCTTCTGGCAAAGAAGGAGGTCTTGTTACAGCTGGAAATGCTTCTGGTATCAATGATGGTGCAGCAGCAATCGTTGTTATGAGTGAAGAAAAAGCAAAAGAGCTTGGCGTAACACCAATGGCTACTTGGGTAGCAGGCGCGCTTGGCGGTGTAGAACCTGAAATTATGGGTGTTGGTCCAGTTGCAGCTACAAGAAAAGTATTTGAACGCACAGGTCTTACGATTGAAGACATTGATTTAGTAGAAGCAAACGAAGCGTTTGCAGCACAGTCAATTGCAGTAGCAAGAGACTTAAACTTTGATATGAGCAAGGTTAACGTAAACGGCGGTGCAGTTGCACTGGGTCATCCAGTAGGTGCTTCTGGATGTCGTATCCTTGTTACATTGTTACATGAAATGCAAAAGAGTAATGCAAAGAGAGGTCTTGCTACACTTTGTATCGGCGGCGGCATGGGCTGCGCTACAATCGTAGAAAGAGATTAATTTGCATCAAGTGCTTATTCCGGACAACTTCGGTTGTCCGGCGTAAAGCATTGTAGAAAACAGTATTTATTCGTTGATTTAGGATAGTAAAGTAACAAAGACATTTGTGTACATTTTTAATATATATTATCTGGAATTCGATTACGAAAAGCGAACTTTAAAGGGAAAGATCGTTCCAGAATCATTGAAAATTTCATGCATATAGAAAAAGCGTACGGCCAAATGTACGAATATATCGTATGCACAATAGTTAAATTATTTGGGAAATTCTACTTATAGTTAAGTTAAATCTAATCATAAAAATGAAGGAGGAACTACAATGAAGGTAGGAGTTATTGGGGCAGGAACAATGGGTTCTGGTATTGCTCAGGCATTTGCACAGACAGAAGGATATGAAGTATGCTTGTGTGACATCAATGAGGAATTTGCAGCAAATGGCAAAAACAAAATTGCTAAGGGTTTTGAGAAGCGTGTTGCAAAAGGAAAAATGGATCAGGCAGATGCTGACAAGATTTTGGCAAAGATTACAACAGGTGTAAAAACTATTTGCACAGACTGTGACTTAATTGTAGAAGCAGCATTAGAAGTAATGGACGTAAAGAAACAGACTTTTAAAGAGCTGCAGGATATTGTAAAAGCAGACTGCATGTTTGCAACAAATACATCTTCTTTATCTGTAACTGAAATTGCTGCAGGGCTTGACCGTCCAGTGATCGGTATGCATTTCTTTAACCCAGCTCCTGTCATGAAGCTGATCGAAGTAATCCAGGGCGAAAACACACCAGACGATATGCGTGATAAGATCGTTGCTATTTCCAAAGAAATTGGTAAAACACCAGTAGAAGTAAAAGAAGCTCCAGGATTTGTTGTAAACAGAATTCTGATTCCAATGATTAATGAAGCAATTGGTATTTATGCAGATGGCGTTGCATCTGTAGAAGGTATTGATACAGCAATGAAGCTCGGTGCAAACCATCCAATGGGACCTTTGGCATTAGGCGATTTAGTAGGTCTTGATATTTGCCTGGCAATTATGAATGTATTATATGATGAGACAGGTGATCCAAAATACCGTCCGCATCCATTGTTAAAGAAGATGGTACGTGCAGGCAAGCTGGGCCAGAAGACTGGAAAAGGATTCTACGATTACAGCAAATAATGCGATCGGGCTGTAAATTAAAAAATTGCAGTTTCGCTGCATGATGCGTGCTGCATAAAAATAGAACGGATTAAGCGCAGATTGCATGGTAGTGCAGTCTGCGCAATAAATAAATGGAGGAATAGGAATCATGGATTTTTCTTTAGATAAGAAACATGAAATGGCGAGAACATTGTTCAAAGAATTCGCAGAAACAGAAGTAAAGCCTCTTGCTCAGGAAGTAGATGAGACAGAGGCATTTCCGGCAGAAACAGTTGCTAAGATGGCAAAGGCCGGCTTTATGGGTATTCCAGTACCAAAGGAATACGGCGGGCAGGGATGTGATCCGCTTACATATACAATGTGCGTAGAAGAATTATCAAAAGTGTGTGGTACAACAGGTGTTATCGTATCTGCACATACATCCTTGTGTATCGATCCAATCATGACATATGGTACAGAAGAACAGAAGAAAAAATATGTAGTACCGCTTGCAAAGGGCGAAAAACTTGGTGCATTTGGCTTGACAGAGCCAGGCGCTGGTACAGATGCACAGGGCTGCCAGACAAAAGCTGTTTTGGATGGCGACGAATGGGTATTAAATGGTTCAAAATGCTTTATTACCAATGGTAAAGTAGGCGATATTTATATTATTATTGCGATTACAAGTGTTACAGAAGATAAGAGAGGCAGAAAGAAGAAAAACTTCTCTGCATTTATCGTAGAAAAAGGCGCTCCGGGATTTTCGTTCGGTACCAAAGAAAAGAAGATGGGTATCCGCGGTTCCTCTACTTATGAGCTGATTTTTGAAGACTGCAGGATTCCGAAGGATGCGCTCCTTGGACCGGAAGGCAAAGGCTTCCCGATCGCAATGCATACACTGGACGGCGGACGTATCGGTATCGCTTCCCAGGCGCTCGGACTTGCAGAAGGCGCGCTGGAACGTGCGATCGAATATACAAAAGAAAGAAAACAGTTTGGCCGTTCCATCGCACAGCAGCAGAATACGCAGTTCAAGCTGGCTGATATGGCAGCACGGATTGACGCGGCAAAATTCTTAGTATACCGCGCCGCTGTAGCAAAAGCAAACCAGAAAGTATATTCCGTAGAAGCAGCAAAGGCAAAATTATTTGCAGCAGAAACAGCTATGGCAGTAACAACCGAAGTAGTGCAGTTGTTCGGCGGTTACGGCTACATCCGTGAATACGATGTAGAGCGTATGATGCGTGATGCGAAGATTACAGAGATTTACGAAGGAACATCCGAAGTTCAGCGTATGGTTATCTCTGGTGCATTATTAAGATAACAGCAAATCAGAATAGAATATAAGGAGTGAAACTACCGTGAAAATCGTTGTATGTATTAAACAGGTGCCAGATACCAAAGGCGGCGTGAAATTTAACCCGGACGGTACACTGGATCGGGCAGCTATGCTGGCGATCATGAATCCGGATGATAAAGCAGGGCTGGAAGCAGCTCTTAGAATCAAAGATGAAACCGGCGCAGAAGTAACTGTTGTAACAATGGGGCTTCCAAAGGCCGACGATGTACTCCGTGAAGCAATGGCTATGGGCGCAGATAAAGCAATCCTTGTAACAGACAGGGTATTGGGCGGCGCAGATACATGGGCAACTTCTTCTACCATTGCAGGAGCGTTAAGAAATATTGACTATGACCTGATTATTACCGGACGTCAGGCAATTGACGGCGATACCGCACAGGTTGGCCCGCAGATCGCAGAACATCTGAACCTGCCGGTAATTTCCTATGCAGAAGAATTAAGAATCGACGGAGACTCGGTCATCGTAAAGAGGCAGTACGAAGACAGATATCACGAGCTGAAAGTAAAGATGCCGTGCCTTGTAACCGCACTTTCTGAATTAAATGTTCCTCGTTATATGACACCAGGCGGAATTTTTGACGCATATGATGAAAAAGAAGTAACCGTATGGGGAAGAAACGACTTAAAAGATCTGGATGACGCAAATATTGGTCTGAACGGTTCTCCTACAAAGATCGCTAAAGCATCTGACAAAGTACGCAAAGGCGCTGGCGAAAAGGTTACACTGGATGCGACAGAATCCGTGTCTTATATCATGGGTAAGTTAAAAGAGAAACATGTAATCTAATAAGATGAAGGAAAGTGGTGAAAAAAATGGGTTTAGAAGAATATAAGGGCGTATATATCTACGCACAGCAGGTAGATAATGAATTAAGCAGTATTGCCTTTGAATTAATCGGAAAAGCAAAAGATTTGGCAAAAGACTTAAATACGGATGTAGCAGCAGTTCTTCTTGGATCAAATGTTACGGGCTTAGCAGATCAGCTGGCAGAGTATGGTGCTGACAAGGTAATTGTTGTAGATGATCCAATACTTGAGACATATCGCACAGAGCCATATGCACAGGCATTGACTTCTGTAATCAATGAATTTAAACCGGAAATTATGCTGGTAGGCGCAACTGCAATCGGTAGAGATTTAGGCCCTACAGTATCTGCAAGAGTACAGACAGGTTTGACAGCAGACTGTACACTGTTGGAAATTGGTGATTTCCCATTAAATCCAGTTGCAGGGCAGGAGCAGAAACACAATCAGCTGTTAATGACTCGTCCGGCATTTGGCGGCAATACGATTGCTACGATTGCATGCCCAGATAACCGTCCGCAGATGGCTACGGTACGTCCAGGCGTTATGCAGAAATTAGAGCCAGTTGCAGGTGCAAAAGCAAATCTCATTGAACACAAAGTGAACTTTGAAGAAAATAACCGTTTTGTAGAAATATTAAACGTAATTAAGCAGGCTAAGAGCGTTGAGAATATCATGGATGCAAAAATCCTGGTATCTGGCGGCCGTGGCGTTGGTTCTGCTGAAAATTTCCAGATTTTACAGGATTTGGCAGACACAATTGGCGGTATGGTAAGCTGCTCACGTGCTGTTGTAGAAAATGGCTGGAAACCAGTTGATTGCCAAGTTGGCCAGACTGGTAAGACAGTTCGTCCAAACTTATATTTTGCAATTGGTATTTCAGGCGCTATCCAGCACGTAGCTGGTATGGAAGAAGCAGATATCATCATTGCAATTAATAAAGATGAAGATGCACCAATCTTTGATGTAGCTGATTATGGTATTGTAGGGGATCTGAATAAGATTGTACCAGCACTTACCGCTGCATTAAAGGCAGAATTAGGCTAATACGAATACATAAAAAACGCCATGCGGCAATATTGCTGCTATGGCGTTTTTTTGTTTCAAAACAAAGATAGCCTTTCTGAGCATTTCGTTGTATAATAAAGGTTACATCAAATGAAGATCCAAAAAAGAGGAGGATAAGCATGTTTCAGTTTACACAGGATTGCTTGATTGGCGTAGAGCAGATAGATAACGAACACCGCCATTTATTTGAACTGATTAACAATGGCGCGAAACTAGCAAAAAATGGTTATTCTGGAGATCAATATGCAGAGATTAAAGAACTGCTGGAAGAATTAGACGACTATGCAGAGCAGCATTTTACGCATGAAGAAGAATATATGGAAAAAATCCGTGATCCCGAATTGATATTGCAGCGCAGCCAGCATGTGATGTTTCGCGATAAAATCCGGGAGATGAATTTTACGGATATTAATGATTTTGATAAGCAAAACCAGGTTTTGAAAGAACTCATGGAGTATCTTGCACGCTGGCTGTATCATCATATTATCGGAAGTGATGCGATGATTGGCAAGCTGCCGCCATTAGAAGAATGGATGGTAAAAGAAAATCCATGTGAATTTTCAGATCAATATCGGATTGGGATTAATTTTATTGATGAAGAACACAAAGAATTATTCCGTATTACAGAGCAGGCTTACAAGCTGCTGCATGAGGAGTTTACCTATGATGTCTTTGACAACATGATGGAGATTTTGGTTGAACTAAAAGATTATACCAAGCAGCACTTTAAAGACGAAGAGGCTTATATGGAGCGTATTCATTATGACGGGCTCCCAGCACAGCGGCGGGCACATGAAGCATTTATCGCAAAGCTAGACGAGTTAAACCCGGATAAGATAGAAGGGGATGCGCAAGTATATTTGGAGAGTTTAATTGAGTTTTTACTTGGCTGGCTAATCAACCATATTCTTTATACAGATATGAAAATTCCAATCGAGTAGTGAAACAAAAAGGAGGGCTTAGCAGTGCTAAAAGGAAAACATGTCTTATTGGGGATTACCGGAGGGATTGCTGCATATAAAGTAGCAAACCTTGCCAGTATGCTTGCCAAGCTGCATGCAGACGTCCATGTAATCATGACAAAAAACGCGGAACAAATCATATCCCCAGTCGTTTTTGAGGCATTAACCAATCATAAAGTCGTAGATGATGTTTTTGACCGCAACAGCGGATACCACGTAGCGCATATTGCTATGGCGCATGAAGCAGATGTCGTGATGATCGCGCCTGCATCTGCCGACATGATTGCCAAGCTTGCGCACGGAATTGCTGATGATATGCTTTCTACAACGATGCTGGCAGTACGGGCGCCAGTCTATGTTGTCCCTGCAATGAATACATTCATGTATGAGCATCATGCGACGCAGGAAAATATACAAAAGTTAAAGGAATATGGTTACCATATTGTTGAGCCGGCAAAGGGCTATCTTGCCTGTGGTGACACTGGAAAAGGAAAAATGCCGGAACCAGAGGAATTATTAGAATTTATTATGCAAGAGATTGCCTGTGAAAAGGATCTGGCTGGTAAAAAAGTACTAGTTACTGCTGGCCCGACAAGAGAACCGCTTGATCCGGTACGCTATCTTACGAACCATTCAACTGGAAAAATGGGTTATGCATTGGCACGTAATGCAGCCAGAAGGGGAGCGCAAACAGTATTAGTAACTGGGCCTGTACAGTTACAGGCACCACGCTTTGTAGAAACGGTTAGAGTGACAACTGCACAGGAAATGTACGAGGCAGTTGATACAAGGTTCGCAGATCAAGATATTGTAGTGATGGCAGCAGCGGTTGCTGATTACCGCCCTGTGGAAATAGCAGCAGAGAAGATCAAGAAAAAAGAAGGGGCAGCGGTATTAGAGCTGGAACGGACGCAGGATATTATTGGGGAAATGGCAGCAAGAAAAGAGCATCCATTTCTATGTGGGTTTTCGATGGAGACGGAGCATTTGCTGGAAAATTCCAGACAAAAGCTCATCAAAAAGAACTTGGATCTGATAGTTGCGAATCATTTACGCACGCAGGGAGCTGGCTTTGGGACAGATACAAATGTCATAACACTTATTACGCGAGAAGATATGCAGGAGCTGCCGCTTATGAGCAAGGATGAGGCAGCAGGGAAAATATTTGATCGGATCTTAGAGCTGATTTAGTGCCAAGGGGATTTAGGAAAGTAGTTTTTTAGAGAGGCGAAGGCTATATGATAAAGGTATATCTGGTCGAAGATGAGATTATCATGCGGGAAGGCATCCGCAATAATATTAATTGGGAAAAAGAAGGGTTTGAATTTGCCGGTGAGGCGAGCGATGGGGAGCTGGCTTATTCGCTGATACAAAAAGTGAAACCGGATATCTTAATTACAGATATCCGCATGCCCTTTATGGATGGGTTAGAATTGAGCCGCTTGGTAAAACAGGAGCTGCCAGAAATTAAAATCATAATTTTAAGCGGATATGATGATTTTGAATATGCACAACAAGGAATTGAAATTGGAATTACAAAATATTTGTTAAAGCCAATAGCAGGTGCAAAGTTATTAGAAGAAGTCAAAAAGGTGGCGCAGGAGATTGCAAAGGAGCGGCAGCTAAAAGAAACGCTGGAGTATGAACATATTGAAAATAGGAAACTTGCCCGCCAAAAATTTTTCCGCAGGCTTGTTCTGGATCAAAATATGGCGTCTGAAATTTTGCAGGTAGGCAAGAAACTGCGCATGGATCTGGCGGCGAACCGATACAATATTTTGTTATTTCAGATTTTTGCACAAAATACAGACTGTACAGACAGTGCTCAGCAGCAGGCAGTTCGCGATATGGAGGAATTGGCAGCGGGTATGCCAGAAGTATTGCTGTTTGAGCTTGGGATTGAAGGATGGGCGTTTATTCTCAAAGAGACAGGGGAGACGCCGCTGGAAGATATTGTAGAATGTGTAATTCAAAAGCTGTGCAAAAAAATAGAAGCATATGCAAACCTGGAGTATTTTGGAGGCGTGGGAAAAGCAGTGGCAAGAGTCAGCGAATTAAATAAATGCTTTGAGGAAGCCAGCCGTGCATATGCATACCGTTATTTAGAGAAACGCAACCAAATCATATACAGCAGCGAACTTGTAGAAAGCATCAATGAAAAGGAGACAAAACAGGCACCTTTAGAGACAGGATCATCAGAAATCAAAAAGCCGGATCGAAAATTAGTCGAACGGTTTTTAAAGACTGGCCGTAAGAGCGAGGTTTCCCAATTTGTAGAAGAATATGTGAAGAGCTTTGGCACACATGTCATTCAGTCTTTTTTATTCCGTCAGTATGTAGTGATGGATATGTACTTTTCTGCTAGGGCATTGTTAGAGGAGCTTGGCTATGAGGCAAGTATTCTGGCAGAACGCTGCGGGGATTTTCAAAAAATGAACGTTGTATTTACGACAGAGGAATCCGGCAAAGCATATTTAAGAAATGTATTAGAAACAGCCCTTGATTTGCGCGATGCGGTATCTAAGAAAAAGTATCATTCTCTGCTGGCAGAGGCAAAGAGCTATATAGAGCAGCATTTTGATGATGAAAACATATCTTTAAATTCAGTAGCAGCATATGTAAATATTAGCCCAAATCATTTTAGCAGTATTTTTAGTCAGGAAATCGGGCAGACATTTGTGGAATATTTGACCTATGTGCGAATGGAAAAAGCAAAAGAGCTGCTGCGCACATCTTCGATGAAATCAGCAGAAATTGCGTTTGCTGTCGGGTATAAAGATCCGCACTATTTTAGTTATTTATTCAAAAAGACACAGTACTGTACACCAAAAGAGTTCCGCAGCCAAGCTTAGGAACTCTTTTCGCGAATGCAGGAGAGGATAGGGAAATGCGTAAAAAGGGTTCTTCCATACAAAAACGTTTGTATATGCTGCTTCTCGTATGCTTGGTGCCGTTAGTCATTATGGTTTTGTATCTGTTATACATGATCAATAATTTTTCACAACGCTACAACCGTATTGTGGAGAATATTACGGCAGTAAGTTCATATAGTATTGATTTTAAAGAAAATATAGATTATACGATGTATATTATTGTAGTCAATATGGAACGTGCCGCAGAATTGGTCGATACAGAGCAGCCGCATGGAATGATTAAGGAGGCAAGGGAGGACTTCTTGACGCTGTATCATAACGCTTCTTCGGAATATGCCCAAAGCCAGATTTGGAATATTTTAAAAACACTCAACACATTGGAAGACCGGGTGGAGGAGATTGAAGCCGATGCTTTAGTCAGCGGTGCTTATGATAAAAACATGGAACGGCTGGATATGAATATCCGTGTTCTAACACAATTAATCCAAGAGCAAATCCAGGAATATATCAAATATGAAACAGCCCGTCTGGAAACTTTGCGTAAAGGGATTCAGGCGGACGTAGGGAATGCAATCCGTATAGGGGCTTTGGTATTTGGGACTATTTTAGCAGGAGCAATTTTTATCAGCCGCAAAATCATGACTGGCATTACTGTGCCGATTCGGATGCTGTCCGAGGCTACAAAACAGGCGGCGAGCGGAGATTTTGCAGTCCGCGCCCAGGAGGACAGCGATGACGAGCTGACCGTATTAAATACGAGTTTTAACCGAATGATAGAAAAAATCGGATATTTAGTAGAAGATATCCGGATCGAACAGCAAAATTTGCGGCAAGCAGAGCTAAAGCTGCTGCAGGCACAAATTAATCCACATTTTTTGTATAATACATTGGACAGTATTATTTGGCTGGCAGAAGCTGGAGAAAAGGAACAAGTTGTACAGATGGTGTCTGCATTGTCTGATTTTTTTCGTACTACGCTTAGTAAAGGCAAAGATTATATTACGCTTGAAGAAGAAGAAATGCATATTCAAAGCTATTTGCAGATTCAGCAGCTGCGCTACCGGGATATTTTGACATATGATATCCGCATCCCGGACGAGCTGCGCGGAAACTTAATTTTAAAATTAACTTTACAGCCATTAGTGGAAAATGCGCTTTATCATGGAATTAAAAATAAACGCAGTGTTGGGCATATAGAAGTGACAGGCAGGACAGATGGGGAGAAAATGATCTTTTGCGTATGTGACGATGGCATAGGGATGACACAAGAGCGCCTGTCCTATATACAAGCTGTCATTCAGGGAAAACAGTCGGATGAAAAAATAAGCGCTGGATTTGGATTGTTTAATGTAAACCAAAGAATACAGTTAAATTATGGTCCAGAATTTGGGCTTACCATAGATAGTATATACGGAACAGGTACTGAGGCCGCGGTAACGATCCCAATCGTAAATTCACAAACTTTTTCCGTAAAAAAATCTATTGAATGTTCATAATTTGTTCAAACTCTTGTAAAAAATTATACTTATTGCTGAAACTAATCTATCGACACCTTTAGCTAGATAAAGTAAAATAAGGACATCAAAGACAAGGGAGGAACAAATTATATGAAAAGAAAAGTTATAGCTGCCTTTTTATGCGCAGTCATGACGGCAGCAGTGATTACAGGGTGTGGAAACGAAGATGCAAGTTCAAATGACGCAAATTCGAAGGGCGCAGATGCTGGTGATGAAGGTTCGAAGGATACAAGTTCTGACGATGCAAATGATGATGCAGAAAATGATACAGATGACAGCTCTGTAGACGACGCAGATGCGCCAGGCGGAGACGGCGAACTGATCACAATCGGATTTGCACAGGTAGGACATGAATCTGATTGGCGTACAGCATCCACAAAATCTTGCCAGGAGGTATTTTCAGAAGAAAATGGTTATGATTTGCAGTTTGTAGACTGCGATAATGATTCAGCAGTGCAGTTAGAAGCAATCCGCAACTTCATAGAGCAAGATGTAGATTATATTATCGTAGACCCAATTGTAGCAACAGGATGGGATACGGTTTTAACCGAGTGTGATGATGCTGGCATTCCAGTAATTGTCATTGACCGTACGATTGATGATTCTGACAAATATGTTTCATGGGTAGGATCAAACTTTAAGACAGAAGGTCTTGCATGTGGCGAATGGCTGAAAGCTTACACAGAAGCAAAGAATATTTCAGATGTAAATGTGCTTGTGATTGAAGGTTCTACAGGGGCGTCTGCAACGCTTGGACGTACGGAAGGGTTTAAGGAAATTGCAGATAGAGAAGGCTGGAACATTTTAGATTCACAGGACGGCGATTTTACACAGGATGGCGGACAGGAAGTCATGGAGTCCTATATTAAGAGTTATGAGGGCAAGTTTAATGTCGTTATTTGCCAAAACGATAATGAAGCATTTGGTGCAATGGACGCAATGAAGGCAGCAGGTATCTCATATGGTGTTGACGGAGATGTCATTCTCGTTTCCTTCGATGCATGTACTGCAGGACTTCAGTTTGTATTATCCGGTGATATCAATGCAGACTTTGAGTGTAATCCGCTTGCTGCACCATTTGTAGAAGACGTAATTAAGACGCTGCAAGAAGGTGGTACGCCAGAAAAAGAAGTATACATGGAAGAACATTGGTATGTGAATGAGGACATTATTCCTTCTATCGAAGTAGATGGCGCAAGTCAGGATATGACCGTTGTAACAGAGGAAATTGTTGAAGCCCAGTATTAAGATTTCAGATATTTTCTTAAGTTGGTTCATACATTGATTTTTGAAAGATTTCAAATAAAGGGAATTCTATATACAAGGAAGGGATTTCTCAGAGGGGAGCTTGCAGAGAAACTGGCTCCCCTTTTCTTTTAAGCTACAGCTTACAATTCTAATTAAAAATAGTTGTAATGCGTGCGGAAAGTAGCTCTTTTCGAATCAATTTTTGCAAAAAACTGGAAAATACCTGTTAATTTTGGAAAGGATGAAAGTATGGAAAATAATGTTGTATTGACGATGCGCGGAATTACAATGACCTTTCCTGGTGTAAAAGCGCTAGATCATGTGGATTTTACTTTGCGCAAAGGAGAAATCCACGCACTGATGGGAGAAAACGGCGCAGGAAAATCTACGCTGATAAAATGTCTGACCGGTATTAATGCTTTTGAGGCAGGAGAAATTCATGTAGACGGGATCCAAGGAAAGGTGGTCAATCATTCAACCCTGGATGCGCAAAAAAAAGGGATTTCTACGGTATATCAGGAGGTAAACCTCTGCCCCAATTTAAGTGTCGCTGAGAATTTATTTATTGGCAGGGAGCCAATGACAAAATTTGGCACGATTAACCGCAAGGAAATGATAAAACGTTCGGAAAAGATTGTAAAAGATTTGGATATGCCAGTAGATGTTACGCAAAATCTGGAAGAATACTCGTTGGCTTTGCAGCAGATGATTGCCATTGCCCGTGCTGTGGATATGGAGTGCAAAGTATTGATTCTAGATGAGCCGACATCTTCTTTGGATGACAGCGAAGTAGAGAAGCTGTTTCGGCTGATGAATCAGCTGAAAGCAAAAGGAGTAGGAATTGTCTTTGTCACACACTTTTTGGAGCAGGTTTATGCAGTCTGCGATCGGATTACTGTACTGCGGAATGGCCAGTTAGTAGGGGAATATCCAATTGCCGAGCTGCCTCGCGTCAAGCTGGTAGCAGCAATGATGGGCAAGGATTTTGACGATCTGGCATCGATTAAATCGGATGAATCTCCTGCATTTACAGATAAGGATATCTTTATTGATGCAAAGGGCCTAAGTCATAAGGGAACGATTAAGCCGTTTGACCTTACCATCCATAAAGGGGAAGTCGTAGGGCTGACAGGGCTGCTTGGTTCTGGGCGCAGTGAACTTGCACGCGTGATTTATGGCGCAGATAAAAATCAGACAGGGACATTAAAAGTTAACGGAAAAGAGGTTAAGATTAACGCACCAATTGATGCAATGAATCTTGGCATGGGATTGCTGCCGGATGATAGGAAAGCAGAAGGTATTATTGGCGATCTGTCTGTGCGGGAAAATATTATTTTAGCATTGCAGGCTAAGCGCGGGGTATTCCGGCTTTTGCCAATGAGCAAGCAAATTGAGATCGCTGACGAATATATCAAAACAATTCAAATCAAAACAGCTAGCCGTGAGACATTGATTCGCCAGTTATCTGGCGGAAATCAGCAAAAAGTAATTCTGGCCCGCTGGCTGGCAACAAATCCGGATTTCCTGATTTTAGATGAGCCAACGCGCGGGATTGATATTGGTACGAAAACAGAAATTCAAAAATTAGTACTGCAGCTTGCAGCACAGGGTAAGAGCGTGATTTTTATTTCCTCTGAAATCGAAGAAATGTTGCGCACTTGCACAAAGATGGCAGTTTTGCGTGATGGTGCAAAAGTAGGGGAAATTACCGAAAATCTGACACAAGAGACAGTAATGAAAGCAATTGCGGGAGGTGAAGCATAATGGCAAAATTAAAAAAGATAACACAAATACCGTTGTTCCTGCCAATTTTTTGTATGCTTCTTGTGATGACTGTTAATATTATCTATGATGCAGCTAGTGGGAACTTTGCTTTTAACTTTTTTACCATATCACTGCGAAATGGCGTGTTATATGGCCGTTTGATTGATATTTTAAACCGCGGCAGCGAGATTGCTATCCTTGCAATTGGCATGACGCTTGTTGTGTCAGCTTCTGCAGGAACTGATATTTCGGTTGGTTCTGTTATGTCGCTGTCAGCCTCTTTTTGCTGTATGCTGTTAGCAGGCTATGGCGTAGCTTCGACAGTAGATTTGGCAGTTCCGCTGTTAGCAGGCGTATTGGGTGGGATTTTGCTTGCCTGTGTTTGCGGCGCATTTAATGGATTTTTGGTTGCATATTTAAACGTACAGCCCATGGTTGCAACGTTAATCCTATTTTCAGCAGCGCGTGCAATAGGCCTGCTGCTTTGTAATAACTTAATTGTTTATGTAAGGAATGAATCATTTCAGTTTTTTGGCGGCTTTTGCGGGTTTCTTCCAACACCGATTGTAATTGCAGCAATCTGTATCCTGGTGGTAGCGGTTTTGCTGAAAAAAACAGCTTTAGGCTTATACATACAAAGTGTCGGTATTAATAAGAAGGCATCGCGCATTGCAGGTCTGAATTCCGAACGGATTATTTTTCTGTGCTACGTTGTGTGTGGGCTCATGGCAGGGATTGCGGGTGTAGTAGCATCTTCCCGTATTAGTTCTGCGGATTCAAATAACATAGGCTTAAACTATGAATTGGATGCTATTTTAGCAGTTGCATTGGGCGGAAACAGCTTAGGCGGCGGTAAATTTAATCTGGCAGGTTCGATTATCGGTGCATATACCATTCAGGCAATTACAACGACTTTGTTTGCGCTTGGAGTATCATCCGATCAGGCGCCAGTTTACAAGGCAATTATTGTAATTATTATTGTTGCTATCCAGGCACCGCCTTTTAACGCATGGATCAAACAGCTTTCTGCAAAGAGAGCTCTGGCGAAAGGAGGAGCTTGAGATGAAAAAAAAGATAAACAGTAATACTTTATTATTAATAATTACAATTGCGTTGTTTGTCGTGATGTATGCGATTGGGTGTTCCGTATATTCGTCCAAAGGGTTTTCGAATTTGCAGACTTTTTTAAATATACTGATTAATAATGCCGGGCTGCTGTGCGTAGCCTGCGGTATGACTTGTGTCATGTTGACAGGTGGGATTGATATTTCAGTAGGTTCTTTAATAGCGCTGGATTGTATGCTGCTGGCAGTTGGCATGGAGCAGTGGGGTATGAATGCGGTTGTCTTGTGTATCTTAGTACTTGTCATTGGCGTTGTGTTTGGATTGGTACAAGGATTTTGTGTTGGATATCTTCAAATTCAGCCTTTTATCGTAACAATGGCAGGAATGTTTTTTGCAAGAGGTATGACGGCTGTCATTTGTACGGATCAGGTATCCATTAGTACAAATGAACTGTTTGTCGCACTGGCAAGATTGAAAATATCTTTGCCGTTTGGCGCTTATACAAACCGCAAGGGGGTATTGCAGATTCCGTATGTACGTATCACAGTTGTGATTGCATTGGTGGTACTTTTACTGATATTTTTGATGCTGCGTTATACGAAGTTTGGCAGAAGCTTATACGCAGTGGGCGGCAGTGAATCTTCTGCAACAATGATGGGACTGGACGTCAAAAAGACAAAGATGAAAGCATATGTATTATCCTCCTTCTTATGTTCGATAGGCGGGATTTGCTACTGTATCAATACAATGTCAGGTAACGTACAGCAGGCCAAAGGGCTGGAAATGGATGCGATTGCTTCATCTGTCATAGGCGGGACGCTGCTGACTGGCGGAGTAGGAAATGTAATAGGTTCATTTTTCGGTGTTTTGATCAATGGGACGATATCAACGCTTGTAAAAACAAATGGAAAGCTGTTAAGCTCTTGGTCCAATATTGCAGTTGCCGCATTATTATGCTTTTTCATTGTTCTGCAAAGTATTTTTGCAAAGATAAAGGAAAGCAAAAAGTAAGGGCAGTTGTTTGATTCTACACATATGATTTATAGAAGATGTTATCTAGAGCAGGAAAGCAATTTGGTGAAATGTCAAGAGGAAAATAAAAAAGATTTTCTGGAAGAAG
>CANDJR010000059.1 GCA_947385105.1 uncultured Eubacterium sp. | reverse complement strand
AGAAAAAACAGAGAAAAAAAGTAAAGAAAAGGAAAGGCAATGTAAGAAAAACAGATCAAAAAGCAGAGAAAAAGCAGAGAAAAAAGCAGACAAGAAAAAACAGAGAAAAAAAGTAAAGAAAAGGAAAGGCAATGTAAGAAAAACAGAGAAAAAGCAGAGAAAAAAAGCAAAGAAAAGGAAAGGCAATGTAAGAAAAATAGAACAAAAAACAGAGAAAAAACAAGATAAGGAGGAGTCAGTTTTGCGAATGCATACAATAAGGATGCAGATACAACAAAGATTATTGTACCGGGATCATAAAATCTGTAAGATAAGTCTGCTGCTTTTTTGCTTAGCAGGCATGATAGGGATCGCGCTGCGGGCGGACTGGCAAAGCAGCAGCGTTCAAGTGCAGGAGACAACACTTGTCATTGACGGCTTGAAGCGGCCGTATGAGATTTTTGTCATTGCAGATACACATATTAGCCTTTGCGACAGCACAGACGCTGCTTTATTAGAAAAAGCAAATGCGCGAAGGCAGGCATTTTGGCAGGAAAGTGGGAAGAATGCGGCAAAGACATTTTCCAATCTGGTTACGTATGCGAACGAGAGCGAATCGGATTTGACCGTACTGGCAGGCGATATCATTGATTCTGCTATGTCTGCATCCATAGACTTCACCCAAAAGCAGCTGAAACGGCTGGACATGCCGTATCTGTATATCTTAGGCAACCATGATTTTGAGTATGGAAAGGAATATTTTACAAAGACAGCATACAGAGAATATTTTCCTCGCCTTACTTCTTTAACAGGCACCAATCAACAATATGTAGTCAAAGAGTATGACGATCTTGTCGTCATAGGAATCAATGATCAAAATAACCAGATTCCAAAAAGTGCGGCAAAAGCAGTGCTGCCGTTTCTAAAAGGCAAAAAGCCAGTCGTATTTGTATTGCATGTGCCGCTAAAGCCGCAGTTTGACAATTCCCAATTGGAGCGTACGTCAATCGATATCTGGGGTGCATCAGCCAAAGGCAAATGCCGCGTATTAATGGGCAAAGGCGCCTGTGAGCCAAACAAAACAACAAGACGTTTTTTAAAAGCAGTGTTTGCTCCAGACAGCCCGGTTGCGGCAGTGATTGCAGGTCATATCCATTTTTACAATCAGTCGCAATTGGATGGAAAGAAGCAGCAAGTAGTATGTGCAGCTGGATATTATGGCAGCGCGGTAAAAATAAATATGCAGCCTGGCCAATAAAATAGAGAGAATACAGCAAAAAAACAGAAAAAAGGCGAAAATGAAAAAATTCTCTGGATAATTTTAGTAAAATTGCAATATTTTGTTTACATTATGAAGATAATATTGTAAAATAATAACAACCGATACAATATAGATAGAGGAAAAGGAGACTAACAATGGGTAAAGAAATGATTGCTATGCTTCTTGCCGGTGGACAGGGGTCACGTCTTTATGCGCTGACTCAGAAGCTGGCAAAACCTGCAGTTCCATTTGGTGGTAAATATCGAATTATTGATTTTCCGCTTTCAAACTGTGTGAACTCAGGAATTGATACAGTAGGTATTTTGACACAATACCAGCCGCTTGTGCTGAATGAGTATATTGGTAATGGACAGCCTTGGGATTTGGACCGTTTATATGGCGGCGTTCACGTACTTCCGCCATATCAGCAGGCATCTGGCTCTGATTGGTATAAAGGCACTGCAAACGCGATTTATCAGAACATTTCATTTATTGACCGATATGATCCGCAGTATGTCATTATTCTTTCCGGTGACCAGATCTGCAAACAGGATTACAGCGATTTCCTGCGTTTCCATAAGGAAAAAGGCGCAGAATTCAGTGTGGCTGTTATGGAAGTACCATGGGAAGAAGCACCTCGGTTTGGGCTTATGGTAGCAGATGAAAATGATAAGATTACAGAGTTCCAGGAAAAACCAAAGGAACCAAAATCAAATCTTGCGTCCATGGGTATCTACATATTTAACTGGGATATTTTGAAAAAATATTTGATGGAAGATGAAGAAGATCCGGAATCTGAAAATGATTTTGGCAATAACATTATTCCAAATCTATTAAGAGATAACCGCAGCATGTACGCTTACCATTTCAGCGGCTACTGGAAGGATGTAGGGACAATTTCTTCCTTGTGGGAAGCAAATATGGAAGTGCTTGATCCGGAGCATAGCGGCATCAACCTGTTTGATGAAAAATGGAAAATATACAGCCGTAACAGCGGTATGACAGGACATAAAATTAATTCTGGCGCATCTGTTGAAAATTCAATGATTACCGATGGTTGTAATATATCCGGCAGTGTAAAACACTCGATTTTATTTGCAGGTGTCCGGGTAGAAGCTGGCGCAGAAGTAGAAGACGCTGTTGTTATGGGCGGTACGATTATTAAAGCAGGCGCAAAAGTAAAACATTGTATTGTTGCAGAAAATGTAATTATTGGAGAAAATGCTTGTGTAGGGCAAATGCCGCAAGGCGATGCAAAGGGCGTAGCTACTGTAGGATCTGGCGTTTATGTAGGCGATAATGCAACGATCGGACCAGAGGCTATGGTGAATGATAATGTAAAGGACGGTGAAGAACAATGGTAAATACCAATACGAACGCACTGGGCATTTTGTTCCCAAATGTATATGATGAACTTGTACCAGAATTGACCAGTGAGCGGTTAATGGCATCCATTCCGTTTGCAAGCCGCTACCGTATGATTGACTTTTCTTTATCCAGCATGGTAAACTGCGGGATTGATAATATAACGGTACTTGTAAGAGAAAATTATTTTTCATTACTGGATCATTTAGGCTCTGGCCGTGAGTGGGATTTATCCCGTAAAAATGGCGGTTTGAATATTTTCCCTCCATATGCACAGAAAAATACAGGCGTATACGGCGGCAAAATAGGACTTATGCAAAGTATCCTTGGATTTTTAAAATCCCAGAAGGAAAAATACGTCATTTTATCTGATACCAATATTGCCATGAATTTTGATTTCAAGGCTTTATTAAATGCACACATCAAAAGCGAAGCAGATGTTACGGTTGCCTATACAAAGGAAGAAATTCCGCAAAGCATTATGAAAATCGACAATCCAAGGAAAGTGATGTATTATACTTTGGATATTGATGGCGGTGAAGTAAAAAACATGCACATCAATCCGCAGGAAAGCGGCGTGAAAAATTATTCTATGAATATTTATGTATTCGCACGTGAGACATTGATTAAGCTCATTAATGAAGCGTTTGTAGCAGGTGGTATTTACTTGGAGCGCGACATTATGCTGCCGCAAATTAATGCAGGTACATTAAAAGTGTGCGGATATGAATATGAAGGATACGTATCGCGCATTAACAGCCTGAAAGGCTACTTTGATGAGAATATGCGGTTGTTAGAAAATAAAAATCTTGAAGCATTATTTGAGAAAAACCCAATCTATACAAAGATACGTGACGATAACCCAACACGTTATATGAACGGATCTTCTGCTACGAATGTAATGGTAGCTGACGGTTGTGTGATTGAAGGCGAAGTAGAAAACAGCATCCTCTTTAGAGGTGTAAAAATCGGCAAAGGCGCAAAGGTGAAAAATGCAATTTTAATGCAGGACACTGTAGTTGAAGCCGGCGTAGAAATAGATTATGTCATTACGGATAAAAAGGTAAAGATTTCCGAAGGAAAAGAATTAAGAGGAACGGAATCCTTCCCAATCTTTATTGCAAAAAGACAGGTTGTATAAGGGAGCAGTTTGTTTTTACGTATAAAATAAAAAAATAGAAAAACCCCACGAAACAGGTTACAGTGTTTTGTGGGGTTTTTCTATTTTTTTGCGTCTTTTAGAATAGGAAAAAACTACCATAATTGGAAGATCATTTTTTTCACTTTTACTTGTTTGCAGGTAGCTTGCAGTTTATACTAAGAGTACAAAATGCAAGGATAATGTTAAAAAACGGAAGAATTACAGTAGAAGAAATACCAAGTTTTTTCCAAAAAATAACATTAGAAGATGCGAAAGAACTTGAAGCAATCAAAGGGCCATTTATCGGCGGCGGTATTTATTTAACAAAGCCATACATAAAGCCACAGCAAATGGTGAAGTATAGTGGGTTTACGTTTTGTAAGTAGCCTTACATAGCAAAAACCACCCTGATACTTTGACGAGTGCTAGGGTGGCATTGCTATTCTTTATCTCGGTCAACCCCTTGTGGGCGGTTGCTTTTTCTTTGTGTATATAATATAGCATATTATAGGTTTGATTGCAAGAGCCTTTTCTATCCACTGTTTGACACTGTTCCATTGTTTTTGATTTTGAACCGCTGTATACGGAACCGTACGTACAGTGGTGTTGATGATACGCAATTGTTTATTTTTTAACATTCCTTGTATCCTGGAATAAACAGGTATATAATAAGTATGTTATAAATTAAGAAAAGGAGAATGGACATGAATGTATTAGTTATTAACTGCGGCAGCTCATCACTGAAATATCAGGTGATTAATTCGGACAGCGAGGCTGTACTGGCAAAGGGACTTTGCGAAAGAATCGGTATCGATGGCAGACTGGTATACCAGCCGGCAGGGGGAGAAAAAGAAATTACAGAGGCAGCAATGCCAACCCATAAACAGGCAATCCAAATGGTAATTGATGCGCTCATGAATGAAAAGACAGGCGTTATTAAAAGCCTGGATGAAATAGGAGCAGTAGGACACCGCGTCGTGCATGGCGGTGAGAAATTTGCTGCTTCAGCAATCATTACAGATGAGATGATAAAAGTTGTGGATGAATGCTCAGATCTTGCACCGCTGCACAATCCGGCTAATTTAATCGGTGTACGCGCATGCCAGGAACTGATGCCAAATACGCCAATGGTCGGTGTCTTTGATACGGCATTCCACCAGACAATGCCAAAAGAAGCTTATCTTTACGGTGTGCCTTATGAATATTATGAAAAATACGCTGTACGTAAATATGGGTTCCATGGGACAAGCCATAGCTATGTATCCAAACGCGCAGCAGCGATTTTAAACAAGCCATACGAAGAATTAAAAACCATTGTATGCCATCTTGGAAACGGCGCTTCTATTTGCGCAGTAAAAAATGGTGAATCGGTTGATACTTCCATGGGTTTATCTCCTTTAGAAGGGCTTGTAATGGGAACGCGTTCCGGTGATATCGATCCGTCTGCAGTTGAATTTTTAGCAAAAAAAGAGGGCCTGGATTTGGCAGGTATTTTAAACGTGCTGAATAAAAAGTCTGGCGTTTTAGGCTTATCCGGTGTGTCTTCTGATTTCCGTGACCTGGAAACAGCGACAAATGAAGGCAACGAAAGAGCCAAGGCTGCTACACAAGTGTTTGTTTACCGTGTTATTAAATACATAGGTGCGTATGCAGCAGCTATGAACGGTGTAGACTGTATTTGCTTTACAGCAGGCGTAGGCGAAAATGACAGCAATATTCGTAAAGCAGTATGTAAAAACCTTTCTTATTTGGGCATCCAAATCGATGAAGCAGCAAATGCAAAACGCGGGGAGGAAATCGTAATTTCTACGCCGGATTCAAAAGTAAAAGTACTTGTTATTCCGACAAATGAGGAACTTGCAATTGCAAGAGAAACCGTTGCGCTTGTAAAATAGCAGGCAGCGATCAGCACATCCGTTAGTTATTGTTCATACAGGACGTTGCATTTACTGCAAAGTCCGTAAAAAAATGATTCAGGAGTGCAAAAATTCCATTGCTAAAGGCAATTTTAGATAAATTTTTGCATGTTACTGAGAACGGAGTGAACAGTAACCTTACTGATAAGAAAATGCAGAAAATATTTGATTTCTGTATTGACAAATAAATCACATTTCGTTATACTTTACCAAGTGTGGATAGGAGTGTACCATGATTTTAGAGCTTTTTACATTGTGTACCAATGAAGGCAGAGAAGAAGAAAAAGAAGTCTGTCTGACGATGGATGTTTTCCAATCTAAAATAGGTGTATTTCCTATTATAAAAAAAGAACCATTCATGTTGCATCTTTCAAACATAGAAAATAAGCGGCTGCTTATGCAAGGCACAGCAGATGTGACATTTTCAGTTCCATGTGACAGATGCCTGGCAGATGTTCCAGTTACACTTCATTTAGTGATAGATAAGGAGCTCCCTTTGGAAAAAGACGGAGCGACAAGCCAGGATCATTTGGGACAGGCGGAATATATGGATGGATATCAGCTGGATGTAGACCAGCTGGTGTATGGGGAAATTTTGCTTGCCTGGCCGACAAAGGTACTGTGCAAAGAAAGCTGCAAGGGTATATGCAGTCATTGCGGCGCCAATCGAAACGAAACATCCTGCGGATGTTTACAAGTAGCGCCAGACCCGCGGATGGCAGCATTTCAAGATGTATTTAACAAGTTTAAGGAGGTGTAACAAAATGTCAATTTGTCCAAAAAATAAACATTCAAAAAGCAGAAGAGACAAACGCAGAGCAAATTGGAAAATGTCTGCGTCTACGTTAGTAAAATGCAGTAAATGTGGAGAACTGATGGTGCCACATAGAGTATGTAAAAATTGTGGGACATACAATAAAAAAGAAATTATCCCGGTAGACTAAAGGATGCTAAAAAGGCTTTGCAGTAAAATGCGAAGCCTTTTTCATTTTTTTGTTGATTTATAGAGGCACATATAGTATATTGTAAATGATTTCCTTGCCATTCTATGGTAAAAGCGATGCTATGACAAAAGCGATGCTATGGCCAGAGTTATATGGCAGGGACAGGAACAGGAGGGCGTATGAGTAAGAACGTCAGGGTAGTGGTTGATGCGATGGGAGGGGACAATGCACCAGGGGAGATTGTAAAAGGCGCATTAGAAGCCCTGAAGACGGTAAAAGATTTAACGCTTGTTCTTGTAGGGCAGCAGGGGCCGCTTACAGCAGAACTAAGTAAATATACGTACGATAAACAGCGCGTGGAAACAGTCTTTGCACAAGAAGTCATTGCAATGGCAGAACCGCCGGTTGCTGCTATCCGCAAAAAGAAAGATTCTTCTATTGTTGTAGGGATGAACCTTGTAAAAAAGAAGGAGGCAGATGCATTTGTCTCAGCAGGAAGTACAGGGGCAGTGCTGGCAGGCGGGCAGCTGATTGTGGGCAGGCAAAAAGGAATCGAACGGCCGCCGCTTGCGCCAATTATTCCAACAGCAGGCGGAATGTCACTTTTAGTCGACTGCGGGGCAAATGTAGACGCCAGAGCCTCACAGCTGGTACAGTTTGCAAAAATGGGTTCTGTTTATATGGAATATGCCATGGGAATTAAAAATCCGCGCGTAGGGCTTGTCAATATCGGCGCTGAAGAAGAAAAGGGCAATGCGCTTGTCAAAGAGGTGATGCCGCTGTTAAAGCAGTGTACGGATTTAAACTTTATTGGCAGCGTCGAAGCACGCGACATTCCTTATGGAGTATGCGATGTGATTGTATGCGAGGCTTTTGTAGGAAATGTAATTTTAAAACTGTATGAAGGAACAAGCGCCATGTTTTTACGGGAGATAAAAAAGACATTTCTAAGCTCTGTGCGTACGAAAATAGGCGCCTTGCTGATAAAACCTGCGTTAAAGCAGACGTTAAAGCAGTTTGATGCCTCCCGCTATGGCGGAGCGCCTATGCTTGGTTTGAATGGGCTGGTGTTTAAAACACACGGCAGTGCAAAAGCAAGAGAGGTTAAAAATTCTGTTATCCAATGTGTCAACTTTTCCAAGCAGGAGCTGGGAGAAAAAATCAGCAGACAGATCGCGCTGCAGGGGGCTGACAAAGCACAAGAAAGCTGAGCAGCTTCAAAAACAGGATAACACAAAAACATAGAATAAGAGATTGATTTTTCGCCGACATGTACAATGGCTGGGTATCTGGCTGGTGGATCTGTCGGTAATAAGCATAAAGGAGGGATAGGAGAAAATGGAATTCGATAAAATCAAAAAAATCATCGCAGAAGTGTTAAATGTAGATGAAGAAGAAATCACAATGGATACCACTTTTGTCGATGACCTTGGTGCTGATTCTCTGGACATTTATCAGATTATCATGGGCATTGAAGAAGAATTTGATATCGAAATTGCCAATGAAGAAGCAGAAAAGATTGCGACTGTTGGCGATGCTGTAGAGCAGATTAAAAATGCATTGAATTAATAAGAAGGGTGTTTTGAGACGATGGATATTGTTTTAAAACACCCTTACAAATTGCGGAAAGTAGGTAAATATGAGAAAACAGTTGGAATTTCAACGGGTAATTGGACATCGGTTCCATCAAGGCGGGCTGCTGGTTCAGGCGCTGACGCATAGTTCGTATGCGAATGAAAAGCGCATGAAAAAACATTCAGACAACGAAAGACTGGAATTTTTAGGGGATGCAGTATTAGAAATCGTAACCAGTGAGTATTTGTACAAAAAGTATCCGCAGATGCCGGAAGGAGAACTTACCAAGCAGCGCGCAAGTCTTGTATGCGAACCGACGCTGGCAGATCGTGCAAGAGAGCTGGGTTTAGGACAATATCTGCTGCTTGGGAAAGGAGAAGACCTAACAGGCGGACGGGACCGCAAATCTATTTTATCAGATGCATTGGAGGCGGTGATTGGGGCAGTTTATTTGGATGGTGGGTTTGCTAGTGCAAAAGAGTTTATCTTGACCTACGTATTAAAGGATATCATGCGTGAGCAGCTCTTTTATGATAGCAAGACTATCTTGCAGGAGATCGTCCAAGGAAAAAATATGGGAGCTTTGCGCTATAAACTGGTTGGGGAACACGGGCCAGATCATGCGAAAATATTCACCGTAGAATTATCCATTGGACAGCGCAGGATAAGTTCTGGCGAAGGACATACGAAAAAGGACGCCGAGCAAAATGCCGCCTACAGCGCATTGATGCAGCTCAAACAAAAATAAGCGGAGGAAAGAATGTATTTAAAGAGTATAGAGGTACATGGTTTTAAGTCCTTCGCGCATAAAATCGTGTTTGATTTCCATAATGGAATTACAGGGATTGTAGGGCCAAATGGAAGTGGGAAAAGCAATGTCGCAGACGCGGTGCGCTGGGTACTTGGAGAACAAAGCGCAAAGCAGCTGCGTGGTGCAAGTATGCAGGATGTTATTTTTGCAGGCACACAAAATAGGAAACCAGTCAGCTATGCTTTCGTAGCCATTACTTTAGATAATGCAGACCATGTACTGCCTGTGGATTATGAAGAAGTGACAGTGGCCAGGCGTGTCTATCGTTCTGGGGAAAGTGAATATTTGCTCAATGGGAGTACTTGCCGCCTAAAAGATGTGTATGAGCTTTTTTATGATACTGGGATTGGAAAAGAAGGATATTCGATTATTGGACAAGGCCAGATTGAGCGTATCTTAAGCGGAAAGCCGGAAGAACGCCGCGAGCTGTTTGATGAGGCGGCAGGAATTGTAAAATATAAACGGCGCAAAGCAGAAACTGAAAAAAAGCTGGAGCGGGAACGTGAAAACCTGGTGCGCATCAATGATATTTTATCCGAGCTGGAGCGCCAGGTCGTGCCATTGGAAACACAGGCGGAAAAAGCAAGAGACTATCTGAAAAAAAAGGAAGAACTAAAAGCACTGGAAGTAAACCTATTTTTGCTTGACATGGAACAAAACAAGCAGCAGCAGTCAGAAATCGGAGAAAAGTACCAGATTGCAGACACCCAGCTGCAGGATACAAAAAACCAGTTGGAGAAAATCCGCGTACAGTACGACAGCCTGACACAAAACTTAGAACAGCTGGAGGCAGAGATTACACAAATGCGTGAGTCGCTAAGCGATACGGCTGTTGAAAAAGGCCAGCTGGAAGGAAAGATCAATGTCTTAAAGGAACAGATCCATACAGCGCAGATGTCGCAGGAGCATTATCAAAACCGCAAGGCAGTGATTGAAAAGGATCAGGCCGAACGTACCAGCACAAAGCAGGAATACGAAAGCAAAAAAGATGCCTTAAAGCAGCAGCTGCAGGAAGTTGTTGCTAAGCGTCAAACACTCCAAAAGCAGCTGGCAGACATGCAGCAGACCATCGCACAGTGCAGCAGACAAATCGAACAAGCTAAAAACGAAATGATTGATTTGCTGAACAAAAAAGGGACGATCAAAGGCAACAAACAGCGTCATGATATGATGCTGGAGCAGGTAAATATCCGGTTTGCACAGCTGAACCAGCGCAAGCTGCGCCAAAAGAGCGAAGAAGCTGACTTAGAAACAGTCCTTGTCACGTATGAAGAAGCGCTCAAGGAGGCAGAAGGCCGGATTGCCCAATGTGTGGAAAAAGAACAGGCAGGCAGCAGACAGCAGCGTGAGCAGAGCCATAAGCTGGACACAAAGCGCCAGGAACTAGAAGATGCTACCACTGCCTACCACAAGGCACAGTCCCGGTTAGAATCACTGCGCAATATTGCAGAGCGCTATGAAGGCTACGGCGGCAGTATTCGCCGGGTAATGGAAAAAAAAGAAACAGAGCCAGGACTGCATGGCGTAGTTGCAGATTTGATGCAGGTAGAAAAAAAATACGAGACAGCAATTGAAACAGCATTGGGCGGCAGCATTCAAAATATCGTGACACAGGATGAGGAAACGGCAAAAAGAATGGTGCAGTATTTAAAAGTCAATAAATACGGGCGGGCAACGTTTTTACCGTTAACAAGCGTTACCAGCAGGGGACAAAGCCGCAACGAGCGGGTATTGGCCTATGATGGAGTCATTGGAATGGCAAATACGCTGGTTAAAACACAGCCTGTATACGAAGGCATTATGTCTTATTTGCTGGGGCGCGTCGTTGTGGTAGACAATATTGACCATGCCGTAATACTTGCCAGAGAGTTCCACTATTCTTTGTATATTGTTACCTTAGAGGGCGAACGCATCAGCCCTGGAGGCTCTATTGCCGGCGGTGCTTTTCGCAACAGCAGCAATTTGCTTGGCAGAAAGCGCGAAATCGAAGAACTAAAAGAACAGGCCGGGGACTTGCAAAAAACGTGCAGCAGATTAAAAGACCAAATGCAGGACATCCAGTCAATGCTTGAGAAGCTGCGTAAGCAGCGCGAAGAAAACGAGGCTGCCAAGCAGGCAGCCAGCCTGGAACAAAATACGGCAGAAATGAATCTTGCGCGTTTAAGAGAGCAAAAGGAGGAGAGCCAAAAGGCAGTTGCGTCTTTAGCAGCTGAGACAAAGGAGCTCGACCAGCAAAGAAAGCAAATTAACGAAGAACGGGAACAAACAGCAGCGCAATTAGAACAGGCAGCCAGCAGAGAAAAGCAAATTGAACAAGAGACAGCACAGCAGCAGATTTTGTTAAAACAACAGCAAGAGCAGGCACAGGAAATCGAAAAAGAATTGTCTGATGTTTCTTTAGAAGAAGCAAACCTGGGGCAGCAGGCTGGCTTTGTGCAGGAAAACGTACAGCGTATCCAAGGAGAACTAGAAAAGCTCGAAGAAGAACGGCGTCTGCTTGTAGACGGCGAAAAAGAAGCCAAGGCAGATGTTGTAAAAAAAGAATCTGAGATCAAAGAAATTAAACAGAAAATTGCAGAAGCCGGAAGTGATACAAAGCAGATGGAAGAAACACTGGCCCAAAAGCTGACACAAAAACAAACGCTTAGTACCGAGCAAAAAGGATTTTTTCAAAAGCGTGAAGATTTATCAGAGCGTCAGTCAATACTGGATAAAGAAATATTCCGTTTAAACAGCCAAAAAGAAAAATTGGAAGAAAAGCGGGAAAGCCAGATCAATTACATGTGGTCAGAATACGAACTGACACTGCATCATGCAGCGGACATGCGCATGGAACAGTATCAAGATACAGCAAAGATCCGCCAGCTTATTCAACAGGCAAAAGAAATGATTCGAAGCTTAGGAGATGTCAACGTAAATGCCATTGAGGAATACAAAGAGGTGTCAGAGCGTTATACATTTTTGAAAGGTCAGCATGATGACTTAATCCAGGCGGAAGAGACGCTGATCGGTTTAATAGAAGAATTAAATACCGGAATGAGCAGGCAGTTTAAGGAAAAATTTGCAGAAATCCAACGTGAATTTGACAAAGCGTTTCAAGAGCTTTTTGGAGGCGGCAATGGCACACTGGAATTGCTGGAATCAGAGAATATACTGACAAGCGGTATCCAAATCATTGCACACCCGCCCGGAAAGAAGCTGCAAAATATGATGCAGTTATCCGGCGGAGAGAAAGCGCTGACAGCCATTGCTCTTTTGTTTGCGATCCAAAACTTAAAGCCGTCTCCGTTTTGTCTCTTAGATGAGATAGAGGCAGCGTTAGATGACAGCAATGTGAACCGTTTTGCAAAATATTTAAATAAACTGACGAAAAATACACAGTTTATTGTCATTACGCACAGGCGCGGGACAATGGCAGCAGCGGATCGGCTTTATGGAATTACCATGCAGGAAAAAGGTGTTTCAGCGCTTGTCTCCGTCAGCTTGATTGAACATGATTTGACTGATTAGCGTTTCGAAACAGGAAAAAGAGGAGCAAAAAGTGTAACATGAGTGAAAAAAAAGGATTTTTTAAACGCCTGGTTGAAGGGCTTACAAAGACAAGAAACAATATCGTTGCCGGGATAGATGCCGTATTCGGCCGCTTTTCCAAAATTGACGAGGATTTTTATGAAGAAATTGAAGAAATCCTCGTAATGGGCGATTTGGGCGTAAAGGCAACAGAAGCGATTATAGAGAATTTAAAAGAAAAAGTAAAAGAGCAGCATATCAAAGACCCGGCGGCCTGTAAGGAGCTGTTAATCAGCAGCATCAAAGAGCAGATGGAAGTTGGAAATACAGCCTACCGTTTTGAGCAGGAACGCTCTGTTGTGCTCATGATTGGTGTCAACGGCGTAGGAAAAACGACGACTGTTGGTAAAATGGCAGGAAAGTTAAAAGACAATGGGAAAAAGGTTGTGATTGCGGCAGCAGATACGTTCCGTGCAGCAGCAGGAGATCAGCTGCGTGAATGGGCAAACCGTGCCGGCGTGGAGATGATTGGCGGGCAAGAGGGCGCAGATCCGGCTTCTGTTGTTTATGATGCTGTTACAGCGGCAAAAGCCCGTAATGCAGACGTTCTGCTGTGCGATACAGCAGGCAGGCTGCACAATAAGAAGAATTTAATGGAAGAATTAAGAAAGATAAACCGGATTTTAGAGCGGGAATTTCAAGAAGCATTCCGGGAGACTTTGGTTGTATTGGATGCGACAACCGGACAAAACGCATTAAACCAAGCCAGGCAGTTTTCAGAAGTTGCGGATATAACAGGCATTGTACTTACAAAAATGGACGGTACGGCAAAAGGCGGCATTGCGGTAGCAATCCAGTCTGAGCTTGGCATCCCGGTAAAATACATTGGCGTTGGCGAGACAATTGATGATCTGCAAAAATTTGATTCGGATCAATTTGTAAACGCACTGTTTGATGTGCAGGATACACAAAACAGTACAGGAGGGCAGGAAGATGCTGACATTGGATAAATTTGAAGAAGCAAGTCAAAAGGTCAAAGAAGTCACCCAGGAGACAAAACTGATATACAGTGACTTTTTAAGTATGCAGACAAAAAACAAGGTATATGTAAAGCCGGAAAACATGCAGTATACGGGCGCATACAAGCTGCGCGGCGCATATTATAAAATTAGTACGCTGACACAGGAAGAACGTGAAAAAGGACTGATTACAGCGTCTGCTGGCAACCATGCGCAGGGGGTGGCTTATGCTGCAAAATGCTATGGCGTAAGCGCAACAATTGTGATGCCTACGACAACGCCGCTAATTAAAGTAAACCGTACAAAAGGGTACGGCGCAACCGTTGTTTTGTATGGAGACGTGTATGACGAAGCCTGCGCATATGCGTATGAGCTTGCAGAAAAAAACGGGTATACGTTTGTGCATCCATTTGACGATTTGGCAGTTGCGACAGGACAGGGAACCGTTGCAATGGAAATCTTTCAGGATTTGCCGTTAGTAGAATATATTTTAGTGCCAATCGGCGGCGGCGGCCTGGCAACGGGTGTTTCTACGCTTGCAAAGCTGTTAAATCCGAAAATTAAAGTCATTGGCGTAGAGCCAGCACAGGCAAACTGCATGCAGGCTTCGTTTGAAGCAGGAAAGGTAGTGACACTTTCCAATGTCAGTACAATTGCAGACGGTACAGCGGTCAAACGGCCAGGCGAAAAAATCTTTCCGTATCTGCAAAAAAATCTGGATGATATTATTACTGTGACAGACGATGAGCTGGTCGTCGCCTTTTTAGATATGGTGGAAAACCACAAAATGGTTGTTGAAAATTCCGGACTATTATCCATTGCAGCATTAAAGCATTTGCATGTGGAAAATAAACGCGTTGTTTCGATTTTAAGCGGCGGAAATATGGATGTGATTACAATGAGTTCTGTTGTACAGCAGGGGTTGATTTTCCGTGACCGGATTTTTACGGTATCCGTGCTGCTGCCGGATAAGCCGGGAGAATTGACAAAAGTGGCGGATACGATTGCAAAGCAGCAGGGCAATGTCATCAAGCTCGAACATAACCAGTTTGTATCGACGAACCGGAATGCAGCAGTTGAGCTTCGGATTACATTGGAAAGCTTTGGCACAGAGCATAAAAAGCAGATTATGGATGCATTAAAGCAGGCGGATTATAAGCCAAAGCTTGTGCAGACAAATTTGTAATCCAATTTCATACAAGAAAAAAGTATTCATAATTTACAGAAAAAAAGCATAAATTTTGAAAACATAAAGTTTGTTTTTAAAAGCAATCAATACAAAAAACAAATCAATACAAAAACAAATAAATGCAGCTGCAGTACAATTAAAAGAAAAATTCCAGTAAAAACACAATACAACAGCAGGAGGCTGCCACCTGAAACAGGCTTGCCCCGCACCATGCAATGACGATGCCGCAAAGCAGCGCTGCAATACCGGATATCGGCGTCTGCGTGGCATTTGCAATTGCGGGAAAGGTCATGACAGCCAGCGTCACATAGGGCACATAATATAAAAAAGACTGTAAAAACTGATTCTTAATTTGTTTTCGAATCAAAGTAAGCGGCAGGACGCGGATACAATAAGTGACAAGCGCCATAATAAGAATATAAATGTATTTATTGTGTGTCATTGGCAGGTTCCTCCTGTTTGATTGGTTTTACAATTGCAGCAGCAGCGGATATGAGCACAGTGAGCAAAATCGTGCGTGTTCCATCAGTTATGCCGGATAAAGCAGGCAGGATATTTGCAAAATAACTGGCTGCAAAGCTTATGGCAATGAGAACGGCAATGACTCTGTTTGTTTTGGCAGGCGGGATAATGATTGCCAAAAACATGCCATACAAAGCTACGCTTAATGCGCTCACAAGCCGTACAGGCAGCACATTGCCTGCAATAATGCCGCATGCTGTGCCAATTGCCCAGCCTGGAATCGCAGGAATCATCGCCCCATACGTATAATACGGATCTAAAAATCCTTTTCTTGCAATCGATATGCCAAAAATTTCATCTGTAATATCATACCCCAATAACAATCTGTGCCGAAGCGGTGTCGTTGGACTGAGCTTCTGGCTTAAGGCACAGCTCATCAGAAAATAGCGTGCATTTGTAATCAAAGTCATCAGCGCCATTTCAAAATACGATGCGTCCGCAGCAATTAAAACAAAACCAACGTATTCTCCGGCGGATGCGTTATTAAGCGCACTGACAAAAAAACCCTGCCAGGCAGACAGCCCTGCATGTTTGGCGGCAATGCCAAGCGAGAAGGATACGGCAAAATAGCCGGTAGCGATAGGGATGGCGTCTTTGATGCCTTGCGACAATTCTTTACGGTGTCTTTGCATGTAATCCATTTTGTTCTTCCTCAAATCTGTTTGTATTTTGCATACCATTACAATGGCCGCATTAGAAAAAGTATAGCAGAAAATACCATGATTTGGAAGACCTAAATTGTACATGCAAAAGCTGTAAGAACGCGTATGTCCAGCCATGCGTGAATGCAGTCCTTTGCCGCAGGCAAACTTCCAATGGACTGCATTCAGTTACTGTGAGTACCAAAGGTGTGAACAGTAACTATGTAACTAATTTTAGCCATTTTTGTACGAAAATAACTTGAAATCCGAAAATTACCTTGCTATACTGTGACTGTATGCAGCAAAAACCAGAATTAGACAATAGGAGTAAAAACTTGCGAAAGGAGATTCGATCATGCACATCAAAGTAGAAAAAGTCCATCAAGTAGAAAAATTATTTGAGGTGATTGATAGCTGTTCCACGAATGTTGAGCTAGTAACAGGGGAAGGTGACTGCCTGAACATGAAATCAAAATTAAGCCAGTATTTGTCAATGACGCGTATGTTTGCAAACGGCGATGTGCCTCATATGGAATTTGTGACAAACGACGAGCAAGATGCAAAAAAACTAATTGATTTTTTACAAAAGGATGCTAGTTTGGGCATACATAAGACCGAAGAAGTATAAAAAGCAGTGAACTTTACATACAAAGACAGCGAAGGTCAGCTGTTTCATATATTTTGATGTAAGTTGCCCTTGCGAATTTGACTTATCAGATTTTCAAGCGGAAAAAGAAATAGCCGTCCCTATGATCTGACGAAAGTGAAACCTGTTTTATCTAAACAAATGGGGTTCATTATCGTCAGATCATAGGGACGGCTTACCTCGTAAGAGGTATTTTGTTATCTATCCCATATGCAGTTTTGCTTTTAAAGCATCTTTTCAAAATGTTCCTTTGCATAAGAAACTACATCTACAGAAACTATGCTGACTAGAGATTCACACATGGGCGCATCTGGGTCAAGCTCCTTTGCAACGGCCTGCGGGTTAATATCTGTTAATTTTGATGGTTTGGGTATCTGCTCGCCATCTATTTGGCAAGTATGAAGATAGCCCGCTAAACATTCAACAGCCATTTCCA
>CANDJR010000058.1 GCA_947385105.1 uncultured Eubacterium sp. | reverse complement strand
CTGGTTCAAGGATTTGTAGTATCGAGCATTTTTATATGCTCATGAATAATTCAGGATTAGTAATTATATACAATAAAAAGATAATTAATCTGTATAAAATGTCAAATTGACAGTTTATAACACGTATGATATAGTCAATACAGTCAAAGCGGTATGAAAAACATAGTAACATATTTGCAAATATAAAAATACATTCTGCTGAGAGAAAGAACCTGGCATACATATTTTAAGATGCTGTTTGTGATTCGAAGAAATATGATTTCAGGATTCAGGTATCACGATGTTGATGACAGATGGAAAGTTACTGAAACAAGAAGTTCCTTATCAGTAAGTTAATTACCAATCAATTTTGTATGAGTAAGGTGCTTATAAACAAGTTGTGATTTTCATCGTGAAATGATTCATAAAACAAGAGGAGGTATGAGACATATATGAAGGTAGCAGCAATCGGGGATAACTGTATCGATGTATATGAGCGTTTGGGGCAAAAATATCCGACCGGAAATGTAGTGGATACAGGTGTCAATATCCAAAAGCTAGGCATTCCGGTATCTATGATTAGTACAACTGGCTCAGACGAAAATGGAGCATGGATGATACGGACACTGAAAGAAGAAGGGCTGGATACAAGTCATTTAAAGGTTGCACAGGGAAAGACAGCAGTTACATATATGGATATGGATGGCAAAGACCGTGTGCACGGCGATTATGTAGAAGGTGTGTTGGAACATATTGTATTTGATGACGAAGATATACGGTTTGCAGCAGAACATGATTTAGTACATACAGCATTATGGGGAAAGGCAGAAAATGCTTTGGAAAAAATAAAAGCATGTAATCCAAACTGCAGGATTAGCTTTGACTATGCTGACAGGCTGGATCATCCGTTGGTAGAGCAGACGCTTGCATATGTAGATTATGGATTTTTTTCCTACCATGGGGATAACGATGAAAAAATCCAGGCGTTTTTAAAGGATAAAACAGATCGCGGGATGAAGCTTGCAGTCGCTACTTTTGGAGAGAAAGGAAGCCTTGCCTATGACGGAAAATGTTTTACCATAGGCGGTATCTATCCGGCTTGTGTTGTAAATACCGTTGGAGCAGGGGACAGCTTTATTGCCGGATTTTTGTATGAACTGCTAAATGGATCACCAGTTGCAAAGTGCCTGGATACAGGGGCAAAAGTATCTGCACGCGTCGTTGCAGTTTTTGATCCATGGGAAACATAAGAAGGCAGGACAGACACGGGGGCTATGGACAGCAGGAACTTTTATCGTAAGAAGTGTTTGAAAACAGGCAATCGTAGGAGGGAGATACATAGAGATGAAGATAGGGATGTTTACATCAGGTTATCAGAGAAATCCGTTGGAGCATTGCTTTGCGGATGCAAAGAAGTTTGGATACGATTTCATTGAATTATGGGGCGGCAGACCGCATGCCTATGCGCCGGATTTAAAGGCAGGGGAGATAGATGCTGTCAAAGAGCTGATTGACCGTTATCAGATGCCAGTGCTTGGATATACGCCGGAACATAACGCATATCCTTATAATTTTATGATAGGCAGCGAACTCCAAAGACAGGATGCAGTTTCGTACTTAAAGCTTTGCTTAGATATGGCAAAGGAAATGGGCGCAGATTATATGCTCATTAGCCCTGCGCATGCTGGATATGGAGCGACTTATGAAGAAATCTGGCAGCGTATGGTAAAAACGGTACGTGAGTTAGGGGAGCACGCGCAGCAGGCAGGTGTGAAATTGGTTGTAGAAACGCTCACTCCGTATGAAAGCAACGCATTTAAGAGTGCAAACGATGCTGTGGAATTATTCCGGCGCATAAATTTGCCTGGGGTGGTTGGGATGTGTGATCTTGTGCCGCCATTTGTACAGCATGAAAGTATGCTGGACTATCTGGATAAGCTTGGTGACAAAATGTACCACTTTCATATCATTGATGGGGAACAGGGCACAGACAGCCATATTGTGCCAGGAGAAGGCGCGATTCCGCTGCGGGAGTTTTTCATGGAACTAAAAGAAGCCGGGTATGAAGGGACAGCCACGATTGAGCTTGTGACAGGGTATATCAATGAACCGCGTTTATACGCTCGACGCGCGATTGACAGAGTAAGAAGTTATATGCAAGAAGCCGGACTGTAAAAAGATACCAGGCAAGCAGATTTTAAATAAGAAAAAGAGGTGATAAAAATGTTTATAGATATGCATGTCCATCCTGCTTTTTATGAGCCAATTAATGAAGAAAATGAGGAAGGGCTGCGCAAAGAACAACTACGGCATGAAGCGTTAAACATTCATTTAAATGGGACAGCGCCGCTGGCACACATATTTAACCAAATGGCATGCGCAGGGCTGGATTATTTGTGTTTGCTGCCACAGGATTACCAGACACAATATGGCGAACCGGTTGTATCAAACGAAGAAATCAGGCAGCTTGTAGACTTGGCGCCGGATAAATTTATTGGATTTGCAAGTGTAGACCCATTTGCGCAGAATGCGGCGGAACTATTGGAGCATGCGTTTTGTGAGCTGAAATTAAAAGGGTTAAAGCTACATCCATGCAGGCAGCAGTTTTACCCGTCAGATGAAAAGGCGGGAAAGCTTTCGCAAATTTATGATCTATGTGAAAAATACCATAAGCCGATTCTGTTCCACAGCGGGCTGTCGTGGGAGCCAAACGCACTTTCTAAATACGCAAGGCCGCTTGAATTTGAAGAATTGGCTGCAAAAAGACCGGGACTTAATATTTGCCTGGGACATTTTGGATGGCCTTGGGTTCAAGAGGCAGCAATGCTGATGTTAAAATATCCAAATGTATATGCTGATACAGGCATCCTTTATTTTGATAATGCCTGGGAATTTTACCGCAAAGTATTTACGCAGGATATTCCAGTGACCTGGATAGACAGGAGTTTGCGCCACCAGGTGATGTTTGGCAGCAATAACCCAAGGTTTGAGCAAATCCGCATGGCGGATGCCATTACAAAGCTGGGATTGCGCGAAAGTACGCTGGATTTAGTAAAAGGAGAAAATGCGATTGCGTTTTTAGGCGGCTTGTAAGGAGGTATCTACATGACAGTATTAACATCTGCCACAATACTGACCAAGCAGTATAACCAGTTTCTTAACATTACAGACATTGTTGTACAGGCGGTTAGGGACAGCGGCGTTACATATGGAATTGTGAATGTTATTACGAAGCATACGACAACTGGGATTATGGTCAATGAATCGCTGGAGTGCTTAGAAAGCGATATTGCAGATTTCCTAACTAGGATGGCACCGGAAGAGGGGGCATATGCACATGCGCGTATGCTGCCGGAGTATGGCTCTACAGCAGGAAATCCGACAGGGCATTTGAAAGCACATATTACAGGCAACCACTGCCACTTTATCGTTGACAACGGCTGCATTATAAAAGGCGGCGCACAGGAAGTTTATTTTTGTGAGTTCGACGGGCCAGCGAAAAGAACCATTCTTATCCAGGTAATCGGTGAATGAGTAAGCAAAATAAAAAAACAAAGGAGTGAGGAGAATGTCACAAGAAACACCGCAGGTTCAAGAGATTGAGCTGAAAAGAAAGCTTGGCCTAAGCGCAGTCATTGCATTAGGCGTAGGAACAACCGTAGGATCAGGAATTTTTTCATCCTTAAGTGAGGTTGCAGCTGCAGCAGGCAGCAGCCTGTTCCTTGTATTAGCGTTTTTAATTGGGGGAGTATTACAGGTGCCGGCAAACTTTTGCTATGCAGAATTAGCAAGTGCTTTCCCAGAAGACGGCGGGCAGTATGTCTATTTCAAAGAAGCGGGTTCCAGGCCATTAGCATTTTTATGTGGATGGATTAGCTTTTGGGCAACCGATCCGCCATCGATTTCAATTATGGCACTCGCAATTGCCAACTACTTAGGATTTTTTATTCCAGTACACGGCATTGTGCTTCGCTTGATTGCCACCGCATTTGTTTTGTTATTTATGATGATGCACCTTCGATCCGTAGAAGGCGGGGGCAAATTCCAGGCAATTATTACAGCGTTAAAGATTATACCGTTTGTGCTTATCATTGGCATCGGTATCTTCTTTATAAAAGGCGATCTCTTTTTATCCAGCGCGCCATTGGCAGGCGTAGCAGCTTCTGGGGGGATTGCCGCACTTATGGCAGGCGTATCTGCTACAACTTGGTCATTTGACGGGATGGCAGCACCATGTTACATGTCCGGTGAGATTAAAGATCCAGAGAAAAACTTGCCAAAGGGCTTGATACTGACAGCAGTAACAGTGCTTGGCTTATATGTGGCGCTGACAGTTGTTGCATCCGGTCTGCTGTCCGTTGATGAACTGGCTTCATCTGAAGCGCCGATTGCGCTGCTGGCATCTAAAATTCCTGGAATTGGTAATTATGCAGGTACGATTATTGCAGTCATGGCTGTAATCGTCGTAATTGGCTCTTTGTCAAGCTGTATTATGTACCAGCCACGAATTGAATACGCAATGGCAAAAGACGGTCTGTTTTTCAAGTCCTTTGCCAAAGTACACCCAAAGTATGAGACGCCGTATTTTTCTATTATTGTACAGTGTGCTGTTGCGATTGTGCTTATTTTTGCAACATCGCTGTCTGACTTACTTGGTTATTTCACACTGGTTGGGCTGTTAAAGAACTTTATGACATTTGCAACAATTATTGTGCTGCGTAAGAAAGAAAATTATAAGCCTACCTACCATATGCCGCTTCGTCCGCTGATGGTTGCTGTAGCTATGATTGTTACAGGGACTCTCATCTGGTCTACCTTTATTTGGGCTCCAATGCAGGGAATCGCATGTGCAGTGATTGCAGTCGTAACAGGGCTTCCGGTATATTATTTCTGGGAAAATAAGAACCGGGCAGGCAATGGGCAATAAGTGTCGTTGACTTTTCTTGGCGGATGTTCTAAGATTAGATGTAAAATGCTATTTGGGTGAAAAAGTAAAATCGGAGAATATCTGCCATGAAATTAAGTCAGAAGCCTCGGGATGAGGCAATCGAAAAAATAGAAAATTATATTATCAGCAACAGGCTGCAAGCCGATGATAAGCTGCCTTCAGAGCGTACAATGTGTGATATGTGGGATTTTAACCGCTCCACACTGCGCAGTGCGATTAGGCAGCTCATATCGCAAGGAAAAATATATAATAAAAACGGATCAGGGACTTATGTCGCAAGGGAAAAACTTGTCCGTAACCTGCAGGACGTAAGAGGGCTGTATCAGACAGCAGCTGACATGGGCAGAGAAATTACGAGCAAGGTGCTTGGAATGTCCATCTGCGAGACATCCAAGAATATCGGGCGCAAAATGAAGCTCCCGCTGGGCCATAAATTATGGCGGCTGGAACGGGTGCGCAGCTTGGATGGGACTCCGGTTACCATTTCACAAATTTATTTGGATGCAGAGCGCTTTTTGGATTTGGATCAATATGATTTTGAAACAGAATCCTTATATGCAGTGTTAAGAGAGCGCTATCATGTAGAGGTAAAAAGTGGATATGAGAAGTTAAGCATTTCCAATTGTGATGAAAAAGAAGCAAAATACTTAAAGGTAAAGGTAGGTGCGCCTGTGCTTTACCAATCCGGCATTACAACCGATGATCAGGATAAAGTGTTTGAATGCTTTAAAGAGATTACCTTGACAGAATATATATGCCTTGCCAGCGAGCTTACGAGAAAATAGCCTGTTTCTTAAAATGGAGGGATAAAAATGAGATTGGCTGCAGTTGGCGATAATTGTATGGATGTATATGAAAATATAGGAAAAGCGTATCCGGGCGGAAATCCGGTGAACGTAGCTGTATATTTTGTCCGCTTAGGCGGCGAGGCTTCTTATACAGGTGTTGTAGGGACAGATTCGTATGGCGCGCTGATGAAAGAAAAAATCGGAGAAAAGGGCGTAGATGTCTCACATATCCGTTTTGAAGAAGGGCATACAGCTATTACGCATGTAGAGCTGATAGACGGAGAGCGTGTATTTGGCGATTACGAGGAAGGCGTTTTAGCAAATTTTAAGCTGACAGACGAAGAAATTGATTTTTTGTGCAGTCATGACATGGTAGTGACAGGCTTGTGGGGGAATATCCATGAGGATTTGGAAAAAATCCATGCCAGGGGTGTTTTGACAGCATTTGATGCAGCTACACGGCCGGATGACGAGGCTGCACGTATTGCAATCCCGTCGACAGATTATCTGTTTTTTGCAACAGATGATGGAGATACGCCAAAACTGCGCAAACAAATGCAGGAAATCCATGCATGTGGGCCAAAGCTGGTGATTACGACGTTAGGCGACAAAGGAAGTATCGTATATGACGGCAGCACTTATTGGACGTTTGGCATTATCCCATGTAATGTCGTAGATACTATGGGTGCTGGAGACAGCTATATCGCAGGGTTTTTAAAAGGGATCTTAGAAGAAAAAACCGTTACACAATGTATGAATGCCGGTGCTGCGAATTCAAGTGTGACCTTGGAATATAACGGCGCCTGGTAAGAGAAAGGGGACGTTTGTTTTGGCAGAATCAACAGGAATAGACTATTTAGCGCCCGTGTATTTACAACTGCGGGAAGTGGTGCGATCCAAAATAGAGGACGGGGAGTATGCTCCCGGCACTGCGATACCTTCTGAACATGCACTTGCAAAAACTTACGGAGTCAATCGTCTGACTGTCCGGAATGCAATTGATGCGCTAGTACATGAGGGATTATTAAAACGGGTCAAGGGTAAGGGCGTCTACGTAATGGCAAAATATGAACACGACCTTGAGGTGCTCGGCGGCTTTTCACAAACGATGAAGGAAAGAAATGTCTTATCCTGTAAAAAGATTCTGCAGAAAGGCCAGAGACTGGCCGGAGAAAAATATGCGTCGATACTGAATATTCAAAAGGAAGACTTATTGTATTATATTAAGCGTTTGGACTATGCGGATGAGGAGCCGATTGCTCTCCAGGAGATTTTTATTCCGTATAATTTAGTGCCGAATGTAGAAAACATCGACCTTTCTGTATTCAGCATGTTTGAAATATATAAATTTTATGGAATCAATCCTGCAAGAGCATGGCAGGTGCTGGATTTGGCACAGCTTACGCAGTCCGATGCGAGAATGATTAATATTGACAAAGAACAGACCGTATTTTTGTTCTCGTGTACGACATATGATGAGGAAAACAGGGTGATTGAGTATTCAAGGTCTTATACGAGAGGTGATAAATGCAATTTTACGGTCCATTTCCATAAATAGGAGGACAATGGAATGTTAAAATTTGACGAGCAAAAGCAGATTGACAGCGTAAACGGAGGCTTAGCTTTAAGGGGTGAGATTGAAAAAATAGTAGATGAAATCCAAAACAAAGGCTTTGATGGAATTTATTTTATTGGCATTGGCGGCACATGGGCATCCAGTCTTCAGGTAGAAGTCTATATGAGAGGCAAAAGCGCACTCCCGGTTTATGTTGAAAATGCGGCTGAGTTCCTTACAACCGGAAATAAACGTTTTACAAAAGAATCTGTCGTTATTTTTTCCTCTGTAACAGGAAGTACAGAAGAAATGGTAAAAGCAGTAGAAAAAGCAAAAGAAATCGGAGCAAGAGTATTTGGATTTGTAGATAAAGCGGATGCAGAGATTGTCAAGCTGTGTGACTGGTGTATTTCTTATCCACAAAATGAGCAGCTTAAATTTTTCATGGTTGCAAACCGCTTGATGTATAACAATGGGGAATTTCCAGAATACGACCGTTATAATAAAGAAATGGAAACATATCTTGCAAAAGCCTTAGTGGAAGTAGAAAAAGAGGCAGACAGCTGGGCGTCTGAGTATGCACAGGAAATGTATACATATGTAAAGGCAAATCCGGATATGCCGCATTACTTTGTAGGCAGCGGCGATCAGTGGGGCGCTACTTATTCTTATGCAATGTGTTATTGGGAGGAGCAGCTTTGGATTCGGACGAAATCAATTACTTGTGCAGAATTTTTCCACGGCATGCTGGAAATTATAGATGCAGAAACACCAGTTACGCTGTTTATGGGAGAAGACGAGCAGCGCCCGCTGGCAGAACGTGTCGCTGGCTTCCTGCCAAAGGTTTGCAAGAACTACGTAGTGATTGACAGCAAGGATTATAAGCTAGAGGGTATCAGCCAAGAATTCCGCGGTTCGATTTCCCATTTAGTCATGCATGCGGTCAATAACAGAGTAGACGCACATATGGAGGATGAATTTAGGCATCCGATGGTAATCCGCAGATATTACCGCCAGTTTGCATATTAATCTGCAAAAAAGAACGAAATGAATAGGGCTGCTTTGTACTTTAGGAGCAGCCTTTACAAAGGAGCGTTTATTGCCGAGCGGTATCATTTGGCATAAAGCGCTTTCTTTTTTTGCGGCAGTCTGGTAGAATATGGTATATTATGGCAGCCGTCATTTTAAGAAAGAAGGTGTTGTTTTGGGCAGCCAGAAAACAGGTACACAAATCGCAAATGAGAATGAACTCTCCTACAGGCAGCAGGCAAAGCTTGTACTTCAATTGAGTATTCCGGCGATTTTGGCTGAGATTAGTTCCATTATTATGCAGTACATTGACGCTGCCATGGTTGGCAGCCTTGGCAAAAATGCGACAGCCTCCATTGGGCTGATGTCAAGTTCAACATGGCTCATTGGAGGGATTTGTATTAGTACTGCTATGGGCTTTTCTGTGCAGACGGCACAGTATATAGGGGCAAAGAATGAAAAGGCAGCACAGGGAGTGCTGCGCCAGTCATTGCTCGTTTCATTTTGCGTTGCAGTCCTGCTGCAAGTATCCTGCATACTGCTTAGCGCAAGACTGCCTTATTGGCTGGGCGGAGAGAGCGATATATGCACCGATGCATCTAGTTATTTTTTTATCTATGCCTGCGCACTCCCAGCTGTACAGTTTCGTCAGCTTGGCGGAAGTATGTTACAGTGCAGCGGTGATATGAAAACACCGAGTTTTTTAAATGCCAGCATGTGCGTACTGGATATGCTGTTTAATTTTTTCTTGATTTTTCCGTCTAGGGATTTCAAATTGATCAGTTTTACAATTCCTGTGCCTGGAGCAGGGATGGGCGTAGCAGGGGCTGCGCTTGGGACGGCTCTTTCAGAGGCTGTAACAGCAGTGGCGATGCTGTATATGCTTTGTTTCCGTTCGCAAACGATGCGGTTAACAAAAAAAGGCAGCTGGACGTTGGATCTTCGTTGTATACAAAAAGCGGTGAAAATTTCTTTGCCAATGGCATTTGAGCATGGAATCATAAGCGGGGCGCAGATTGTTTCTACGAAAATCGTTTCACCGCTTGGTACCGTATCAGTAGCGGCAAATTCGTTAGCAGTGACAGCGGAAAGCTTGTGCTATATGCCGGGCTATGGCGTAGCGTCTGCTGCGACAACGCTGGTCGGACAAAGCATTGGCGCCAGAAAAAAGAAGCAGGCGCGTGGCTATGCAAGACTGTCTGTTTTGTTAGGAGCGCTGATGATGTCAGCAGCAGCGCTTATTATGTATATATTTGCACCGCAAATGTTTGCTATGCTGACACCGGATCCTGCGGTACAAAGCCTGGGCGTAAAGGTACTGCGTATTGAGGCGTTTGCAGAGCCGTTTTTTGCCTGCTCGATTGTGGCTGCTGGGGCTTTAAGGGGTGCGGGAGATACGCTTGTACCAAGCGTCATGAATTTGCTTAGCATGTGGGGGATCCGGATTACGATGGCCGCCTGGCTGGCGCCGAAAATGGGGCTTACAGGCGTATGGATTGCAATGTGCATAGAACTTAGTATGCGCGGCGTCCTATTTCTGATAAGGCTGTTTCGGGAAAAGTGGCTTTCCATTATTGCTGTTCAAACCTTTGGCGATCACAGTAACTGAATGCCGCCTAAATGCAAAACCCTGCTGTAAACAGCAACTTTTGCTTCTATAGGTTCGTAACAGTTCAGCCTTTCGGCTGCACTGTTACTGAATCCGCCCCATTTTAAGTTCACCTACGGTGAAAGGGCGGATTCTATTTTCCCATCACACATTTTTACGGAGTTTGCAGCAAGTGCAAACTCCTATGCTGAACTGTAACATAGGTTCTATTGATAGGTAGATCATGTACTTGTCTTTCAAGGTAGAATGCGGTATAATTTTACTTTAGACATTGATCTGTGACAAAACGCGAGGAGGAAATATTTATGTATTATTGTCAGATACAGTTCCATTTGTCAGGCAGTCCGTGCAGAGCATTTGAAATAATAAAAGAAATATCTCCCTATCAAAATTATTCGCATAAATATATACAAAGCAGCATACTGGATTTATCCTTGCTGCCAGAGGCGGATGTCATTGTAGCAAACTTGCAGGATTCCGATGCCAGGGAGGCAGTTAAGGGGATACTTTCGGCAAAACGCGCGGATGCTGAGCTTATTTTGATTCTTCAGAAAGAACAGGTAGAAAGCATCAGCGAATATTTGCATGAGATGACAGATATTTGGACACTGCCGCTTTCTGATCAGGAAATTCAATACCGCTGCAGCAAATGGCAGAAGACGTATCGTATGCAGAAAGATTTCTGGGAGACCAGTCAGTACTTAGAGGTAGCTATCAACCATGTGCCGAATCTGGTCTGGTATAAGGATAAAAACGGAATTCATGAGAAGGTAAACGATAGCTTTTGCCAGACAGTCAATAAGACGAGGCAGCAAGTAGAAGGGCGCGGCCATGCGTATATCTGGGATGTAGAGCAGGATGATCCTGCCTGCATCAATTCCGAACGGAAGGTAATGGAGAGCCGCAAAACTTATGTATCAGAAGAATTAGTACAAACCGGAGAAGGTATGCGTACGCTGATGACCTATAAGTCCCCGCTCATTGATTTAGACGGCAGCGTCATGGGGACAGTGGGCGTTGCGATAGACGTTACGCAGGAACGAATGTATGAGCAGGAGATTATTCGTAAAAACAAGTCGCTGGAAAAAATATTTACAACCATAGACTGCGGTGTGATGCGGCATACAGCAGATGGCAGGCACGTATTGGATATTAACCGTGCGGCGCTTAAAATTTTAGGATATCAGTCACAAGAGGAAATGGAACAAGATGGATTTCAGCTGATTGCCAATACTGTGTTTCCAGAAGACAGAGATAGGCTCGTTGAGAGTATCAATCAGCTGGAAAAAGAAGGAGACAGCGTAAATATAGAATACCGTGTGAAACATAAAGACGGTGAGGTTTTGCACGTCATGGGAAATATCAAGCTCTTACGTGAAGATGGAGAGCTGCTTTACCAGCGGTTTTTGCTGGATTGTACGCAGCAAAAACTTTTGGAAAAGAAAAGGGAAAAACGCCAGACAGAGCTTATGCAGGCGTTAACTGTCGATTTTGATGTTGCCTGCTTTTTTAACCTTAAGTCAGACAAGGGCATTACGTTAAGAAACGATGGACAGGATGCAGGGGCATTTTTGGCGGATGAATACGGGTATATTTATTTTAAACAGAGCATGGCGAAGTATATTAATGAAATTGTGTATGTACAAGACAGGGAAAAGTTAAAACAGTTTTGTACGACGCAGTATCTGATACGTGCGCTTGGGAAAAAGAAGGAAGATCATATTAATTACCGCGTCAAGATACAGGACGAGATATTGTATTATCAATTAAAAGCGGTACGTACTGGTATGTGGGATAAGCAGCATGGCGTTGTTATTGGGCTGCGGCATGTGGACGAAGAAATCCGCAGAGAAATGGAGCAAAAAAATTTGCTGCAAAACGCATTGATGCAGGCAAACCAGGCAAATAAAGCAAAGAGCGTATTTTTATCAAATATGTCGCATGATATCCGTACGCCAATGAATGCGATTGTTGGCTTTACAAACTTGGCAATTTCGCATATCGAAAACAGGGAGCTGGTAGAGGAGTATTTAAATAAAATTATGACGTCTGGCAACCATTTGCTGAGCCTTATTAATGACGTCTTAGATATGAGCAGAATCGAAAGCGGCAAAATGCACTTAGACGAAAAACCGTGCAGCCTGCCGGATATCTTGCATGGCCTGCATAATATTTTGCAGGCGGATATTTATGCGAAGCAGCTGGAACTGTATATGGACGCTGTAGATGTGCTTGACGAGGAGATTTATTGCGACAGGCTGCGTTTAAACCAGGTATTGCTTAATCTTTTAAGCAATGCGGTGAAATATACTTACACAGGCGGTACAATTATCATGCAGCTTACAGAAAAGCCAGGAGCTTTAGATGGATATGCCAATTATGAATTTGTCATTCAAGATACAGGAATTGGCATGACAAAGGAGTTTGTTGCACGTATTTTTGAGCCGTTTGAACGCGAAAAAACGTCTACGATCAGCGGTGTCCAAGGTACTGGGCTAGGGATGGCGATTACAAAAAATATCATAGACCTTATGAACGGTACGATCGAAATCGAAAGCGAACAAGGCAAAGGGACAAAGGTGACTGTGTGCTTTACGTTCCGCTTACATAATGAAAAGAAAGAGTTAAAGGAGATCCCGGAACTGAAAAATTGCAGGGCACTTGTTATTGATGATGATTTCAACACTTGTGACAGTGTCACCTATATGCTTGGACAAATCGGAATGCGTGCAGAATGGACGCTGTCTGGAAAAGAAGCGCTGCTGCGCACTCGTCAGGCAGTTACAAGAGAAGATATCTATCATGTATATGTGATTGACTGGATGCTGCCAGATATGAACGGGATTGAGGTTACACGCAGAATCCGTAAGGAAATGGGAGATGACGTCCCGATTATTTTGCTGACTGCATACGACTGGACGGATATTGAGGATGAAGCAAAGGAGGCGGGAATTTCCGCATTTTGCAGTAAGCCGCTGTTTATGTCTGAGCTGCGCAGTTGCTTGCGGTCGATTGCAGAAGTGGCGGATATCGATCAAAAAGAAGTTGAGCATGCCAAAGAGCAAAGGCATACAGGCCGTATACTGCTGGCGGAGGATAATGAAATTAACCAGGAAATTGCAGCGGCAATTCTTCAAGATGCAGGATTTACCATTGAGATTGCCGGAAACGGACAGATTGCTATAGATATGCTTGAAGCTTCAAAACCGGGATATTATAGTGTCATCCTTATGGATATCCAAATGCCGGTAATGAATGGTTATGAAGCGACAAAGGCGATCCGGAAACTGGAAAATAAACAGCTGGCAAAGATACCGATTCTTGCGATGACAGCAAACGCATTTGAAGAAGATAAGCAGCAGGCGCTTGAATGCGGGATGAATGGGCATTTGGCAAAGCCGATTGAAATAGATGCATTACTGCATATGTTAGAACAGGTATTAGCAAAGTCCGCAAGTCCCATAGGAAGATATAATTAAGGGGTGCCCGAATAGGTATACTTTCTGGATAAATTAGAAAGAAAGCAAGGGAGGATGAGAAAGTGACACAGAGAATGGAGCGTATTAGGGTTGTTGTGAATCTTCCGCTCAATGCACAGCAAAAAGAGCGGCTGGAGGCAGAAGCGCCTGAGGCTGATTTTCATTATTGCACAGATAATCACATACCAAAGCAGATGTTGGAAGAAGCAGAAGTATGGATTGGAAACTTTACACCCGCACAGGCACTTGAGGCAAAAAATATGCGCCTGCTGCAGCTTGCTTCTGCAGGTGCAAACGCTTTTTGTAAACCAGGCGTACTATCAGCGGATACAATGCTTGCAAATGCATCCGGCGCATATGGCATCTCCGTATCTGAGCATATGGCAGCAGGTACGTTTGCGCTGGCCAAAAATCTGTATGCGTATTATGAAAACCAAGGCAGGCATCTTTGGAAAGATGAAGGAGAAGTACTTGCCTTAGAGCAGGCAGTCGTGCTGATCCTTGGTACAGGAGATTTGGGGAGCTGTTATGCAAAAAGGATGAAAGCGCTAGGCAGCTATACGATAGGCATTTGCAGAAAGAAAAGGCAAGCATTAGAGTTTTTCGATGAGCTGCATACTTTGGACAGCCTGGATACATGTATTCCCAAAGCGGATATCCTTGCATTGTGCCTCCCAAGCACACCGGATACTGTGCATATTATAAATGCGTCCCGATTGTCAATGATGAAGCCTACCGCTTTTTTAGTTAATGGAGGCAGAGGGGATGCCATTGATCTAGAAGCATTATATGAAGCAGCAGTAAAGAAAACGATCAAAGGAGCTTTTTTGGATGTGACAGATCCAGAGCCTCTGCCAGCTGAACATCCGTTATGGGACGTGCCGGGCGTTGTCATTACGCCTCATGTGGCAGGCGGATTCCATATCAAGCTTACCTTAGATTTCGTCGTTTCCATTGCTGCAAGAAATCTTTCACACTATATGAAAGGGGAACCATTAGAAAACCTGGTAGACAGGAAACAAGGCTATTAAATTTATAACTAAAAAGATATTGAAAAAGTGAAAATCCAGACAGCTGCTGAATCATTAAGGGCTGTCTGCAGCTTCATAGCAGCTGCTTTCAATGTCTAAAATATGCTCGATTGGTATCTTGTGCCCATCTGTTAGGACGAGAATACGATCGGGCATTTGTATTTTTTCTACAATACCTTGAGTACGTACATAAGTGCCGCCGGATTTTTTTGCATCCGGCTGAAAATAAGTGATGTCTGCTGTCAGCTGACTGGCCGCATGTTTTTGTAAGAAAAGCAGTTTTTCATTGATTTCCGATTTGGCATTTTCATCCAATTCCACTTTCTTTACTGTCTGACGTTCCACTTCTTTCAGCGCTTCGCGGTGGCCAGTCAGTGCGGCAAAAGGGGAAAATTGTGCTGCGCGCTCTAAAACAGGCATCTGTGGATGCGTAGTGGAGACATGATGCGGCAAATAAAGCAGATCGTCATATCGGTGTCTGTTTTGTCTGCAGTTATCCTGGCTCAAAGAATCACTTCCTTTCGAAATCGTTAGGCTCTATGACCGCCAATTTGCTGATTTCTCTGTATTGCAGTTGCGCCTGGCTCAAAATTCATTCCTTTTAAGATCGCGTTTTTTCCAAACTTCTTTTTAATACTTAAAATGGCCTGCTGCATGTTCTTTTCCCGTTCTATATTAGCGCGTGCCTGTGCTTTTTGTTTTTCCAGCATTTCGTAGTCTGTAAAAAGATCGAGCTGTTCAAAATCTGCCTGATTCTCTGCAAGGGCAGTAGCTTCGTCTACGACATGGTTGGCAGTCAATGCGACCCTGCGGATGAGCAGGCGGTCGTCTACAATGCGCTCATACAGGCTGGTAGCAGCATCTATGATTTGTTTTGTAGACGATGTCATACGATCAAAGCTGTGCGTGCCATGAGCATGCTTTGGCATACTGCGTCCATAGCGATCTGTCACAGTAGGGCCATGGTACTGCTTGCGTATTTGCGCATTGGAGAGGCTCTGCGAATCATAGCCAACTGTTAAAACGATTTGATCCGTTTGCAGTCTTTTTTCAACCAAATCCAGGGCAAGGAGATCCGCCATTTCCCGTACAATGAGTCTTCCTTCGTTAAAATGATAGGGGCGGTGCAGAACCTGCCCGGAACCAAGGCTGTTTGTCAAGGGCTTGTATGCTTTAATATCTGCCATTGTACAAGGTTCCCATCCCCAGGCATGGTCAATTAAAAGCTCTGCTGAAATGCCAAATAAATCATAGAGCAGATTTTCATTATAATAATCTGACGGACTGCCAATGGAGCATCTTGCAATGTCGCCCATCGTATAGAGTCCATATTCCTCTAACTTTTTGGCATAGCCTTTGCCGATACGCCAAAAATCAGTCAGCGGACGGTGCGACCAAAGAAGCTTGCGGTAAGACAGCTCGTCTAATTGCGCAATCCGCACGCCGTTTTTATCAGGCATCGTACGTTTGGCGACAATATCCATTGCAATTTTGCAAAGATATAAATTTGTACCAATTCCTGCAGTTGCAGTGATGCCAGTAGAGCGCAGAACCTCTTTTATCAGCGTCATCGTAAGCTGGCGCGCAGACATCCCGTACGTGCTTAAATAATGTGTGACATCTAAAAACACCTCATCAATGGAATAGACATGGATATCTTCCGGCGCAAAATAGTTTAGGTAAATGTGATAGATCCGCATGCTGTATTCCATATAATATGCCATGCGAGGCACAGCGGTAATATAAGAGACGGCAAGCTCTGGCGACTGTTTTAATTCAGTATCCAAATAAGAAGATCCGCTAAATGTGTGGTTTGGCGCATAACGCAGACGCTTTGCATTTGCCTTGCGTACTTTTTGAACAACTTCAAATAATCTTGGGCGTCCTGGAATGCCGTATGCTTTCAGAGACGGCGACACTGCCAGGCAAATCGTTTTATCTGTACGGCTGGCATCAGCAACAATCAGGTTAGTATTTAAAGGATCTAACCCGCGTTCCCGGCATTCCACTGAAGCATAAAAAGATTTTAGGTCAATAGCAACGTAGATATGGTCTTTTCCTGACATAACAGACAGCCTCCCTTTTTGTATCATCCAGACGCAAAACTCCTTTAACTCCCAAGTACCTTCTTTTTTTAACCGCTAAGACAACAAAAAGAGGTATCGGACGTTTGCTTTGATCATAGTATGGAAAATGATAAAAAGATTATACCAGAATCTATGTTCTATTTCAATATGTTTTAGAGAGATTACTATATGCAAAAACGAAGCGGTATGCTATACTTTTTTGCGGGTACTTCTTTTAGGGCAAAATATGAGATATCTAGCTGTATGATATTCATAAACTAAGTTTGAATGAAATATTTTTGATAAATCGCTTTAAAATAGCAAAACATGGAAGAATGAAATTTGGAATAAAAATATAGAAAAGATTGGAAATGAAGTTAAAATCGATCTTGAGAAAAGAATATAGAAGAAAAAAGCAGAGGAAAAAAGTAAAGGAAAAAATAGAAGAAAATAGAAGAAAAGATGTAAAGGAAAAAGCAGAAAAAAGTAAAAGAAAAAGTAGCAGATAAAAGTCGCAAAAAGATAGCAGGAAAAAAGCAGAAAAAGTAGCAGAAAAAAATAGCAGGAAAAAGCAGAAAAAACAGCAGGAAATAAGCAGAAAAAGTAGAAGAAAAAAGTATAAGGAGAAGAGCAGAAAGCAAAGTAGCAGAAAAAGTAGAAGGAAAAAGAAGAAAAAGTAGAAGGAAAAAAGCAGAAAGAAAAGTAGCAGAAAAAAAGCAGAAAGAAAAGTAGCAGAAA
>CANDJR010000057.1 GCA_947385105.1 uncultured Eubacterium sp. | reverse complement strand
TATGTTTTGTAATGCCAGCCCCACCCCGTGGTTGGCTGACTGCCTGGCGGTATACTTGCTTGCGGTGTATCTCTTTTGGTGAATACCGCTGAAAATCCCTTGTTGCAAAAAAGAAGATTATAAAATTCAAAAGGGACATCACAAGCATTATCCTGCTTGGCCACTCACTCTGCAAAAAGTCAATCAGCATGAGCACTGCATATACATATGCAATCCATTTCATCTTGATTGGTATAATGAAATACAAAAGCACCTGCATATTTGGATAGCACAGGGCAAATGCAAGAAAAATAGACATACAAATATAGTACGTGCTTACTTGTGCGCCTACAAACATTCCCATCATATTTGCATTGCCATAAATGGCTGACATAACAAGCCATGTTGCAATGGCTCCGATAATCGTATAAATAATCCCTCCAAAAATATACACATTATAGCGGAAAGTGCCCCACGTATGTTCCAAACTCATGCCAAGCTGATAATAAAACAGCATCATAATGACATAAAAAATAATATTTTGTGTAGATGGCGGGATCAGTACCCAAGTAACAATCCGCCAGATTTGTCCCTGCATAATCTGGTATGGATCTAACATTAAATAACTTAGCATGCTTGGCGCCGTAAAGCTGAGAATATAGCCAACGACATACCCAAAAATTAAAAACATCGTTAAATTGCTAATCGCGTATCGTGAAAATTTACGCTCAAGCTTATTCAAAAAGTTCATTCTGACCTCCATTAAGTGTCACATCCGCTATGGCAGGATATCATGCTACAGATAAAGAACTAGAAATTCGATTCTGTTTGCACGGATATTCTGCCATACCTTCCTTTTAGTTACGTATTTCTTCCCTTCCAAGCATTATATAAATAGAGCGAATTTTTGTCAATAAAACTATGCCGTATCTGTAAAAATTAATAAAAAATTCATAACTCTAATGCTTTGCAGTTTTTTCTTTTTCCTTGTATTTCAAAATCAAAATATTTATTTACGATTTATTTTTCATACGTGGCATTCCCATTAGGTATTCATCCAGCATCCGTTCTGAATTCTGGTAGTTGTACCACAAGTCTTCATCCAGTTCTTCTTTTTTTGTTCCCTCAGAATCTCCCATCCAAAATGCTTCCATCTGTGTTTGATTTTGGATTTGTTCTTGATTGCAGTCTTGTTTTTGTCCCTGATCTTGATGGCAGTCTTGCTTACGATCTAGACACTCTCCTGCCTTGGATGCGCCCATATGCCCGTCTGGAGTCCGTGGCTGCATCAACTCGTCTTCCAATACAGGCGCATTATCATCCCAAGGCTGGTTATTTAGCATTGCGCTGTCCCCTGGCTGCATCAAGTGATTATCTTCTCCTGATGGCATCGCTTCTTGGAAATCCTCGCTATCTGCTGGCGGCATCGCCTCCTGCATCTTCCGCTCATCTGTTTGCAGTATTGGTTCTTGTGCATCCCCATTATCTGCAAAAGGCATCGGATCTTGTGTCCCCCAGATGTCTGCAGGCATTGCATAATTCATGTCGCCTGGCTGCATTTGTTCTTCTGGTATGACGTAATTTATTTCTTCTGGCTGTTCTTGCTCTACTGGCATTGTATAATTCATGTCGTCTGGCTGCATTTGTTCTTCTGGCATTGTATAATTCATGTCACCTGGCTGCATTTGTCCTTCTGGCATTGCATAATTCATGTCACCTGGCTGCATTTGTCCTTCTGGCATTGCATAATTCATGTCGTCTGGCTGCATTTGTCCTTCTGGCATTGTATAATTCATGTCGTCTGGTTGTATTTGTTCTCTTGGCATTATTGGTTGCATTTCTTCTGCTTCTCTTCCATCAATGGATGGGCACATCATACATGGCTGATTCCCCGGCATTGGCGGACGGCCGTTTCCTGGGCGGTTCCCCGGCATTGGTGGACGGCCGTTTCCCGGACGGTTCCCCGGCATTGGCGGACGGCCGTTTCCCGGACGGTTCCCCGGCATTGGCGGACGGCCCCCCGGGCGGTTCCCTGGCATTGGCGGACAGCTGCATCCTGGGCGGTTATCTGGCATTGGCGGACAGCTGCATCCTGGGCGGTTCCCTGGCATTGGCGGACGGCCGTTTCCCGGGCGGTTCCCTGGCATTGGCGGACGGCCGTTTCCTGGGCGGTTCCCCGGCATTGGCGGACGGTGTCCATGCATCGGCACACAAATTTCATCTCCTATCTGTAAATTATACACATCTACATAGGGGTTTGCATACATTATTCTTGACAGCGGTACCCTGTGCTGTCTGGCAATTTTATATAAGGTATCACCATTTTTTACAATGTGGAGGATGCCATGGCAGCGCATCTTCCCATCCTCTGTTTCACGGAAATCATCCATATCTTGCTCCCTCATTGCTTTTTCTTATAACAATGTATTCGCAAGACGAAAAAAAGTGCTGCTAAAACAATAAAATTTTCTTGTTCATTTTATACAATCGTTTTTTTCTTACCCAACCGTTTCCTACGGAAAAAATTGCTGATAAAATAGCAAATTCTTCCAGCAAATATGAAAAGAACATAAAATTAAAAAATTTGAATTGTCTTTTTTTCAACAGTGTCGTATAATGTAGAATGTTTTCAGAATGAATTCATATTTTAATAAGAAGGAATAGAAACAATTTCCAATACACAAATACGATAGGTGAGGATATGAGTAAAAAATCATTATGCAAACTTGGAATCGATATTGGTTCCACTACTGTAAAAATCGCAATATTAGATGCATCCGACAGGCTGCTGTTTGCGGATTACCAAAGGCACTTTGCAAATATCCGTGAGACATTAAGCGCTCTGTTAAACAAAGCGCATGACAGCCTTGGTGAAATTACGATTGCACCAATGATTACCGGATCTGGTGGACTGACGCTTGCCAATCACTTGGAAATCCCATTTGTACAGGAAGTGATTGCCGTAGCAACTGCTCTGCAGCAAAATGCCCCGCAGACAGATGTTGCGATTGAACTAGGCGGAGAAGATGCAAAAATCATTTATTTCGAAGGCGGCAATGTCGAGCAGCGTATGAATGGAATTTGCGCAGGAGGTACAGGTTCTTTTATCGACCAGATGGCATCCTTAATCCAAACAGATGCCACAGGATTAAACGAATACTCAAAAAATTACCATGAAATATATCCTATTGCAGCACGCTGCGGCGTGTTCGCAAAGACAGACATTCAGCCTTTAATTAATGAAGGTGCCACAAAAGAAGATCTGTCTGCTTCTATTTTCCAGGCTGTTGTCAACCAAACAATCAGCGGCCTGGCATGTGGAAAGCCAATCCGCGGCCATGTCGCGTTTTTAGGCGGGCCGCTTCACTTTTTATCTGAGCTGCGCGCTGCATTTATCCGTACGTTAAAGTTGGATGATGCCCATACGATACTGCCTGAAAATTCACATTTGTTTGCAGCAATTGGTTCTGCTTTAAATAGCAAGGCAGAAACAGTTGCTTCGCTTGAATCATTGCTGCAAAAGCTTTCAAACGACATCCATATGGAAATTGAAGTAGAGCGTATGGAACCGCTATTTGCGTCAGAAGCAGATTATGATAAATTTTTAGCACGCCATAGCTGTAACCACGTCAAAACAAGAGACTTTGCTTCTTACAAAGGTAACTGCTATCTTGGTATAGATGCTGGCTCGACAACGACGAAAGTTGCACTGGTTGCAGAGGATGGCTCTTTATTATATTCATTTTATGGTAATAACAATGGCAGTCCGCTCAAAGCCTGCATCCATTCCATTCAGGAGATTTATACACTTCTTCCAAAAGACGCGCATATTGTATACTCCTGCTCTACCGGATATGGAGAAGCTTTGATCAAAGCAGCGCTAATGCTTGATGAAGGAGAGGTAGAAACCGTATCGCATTACTATGCTGCTGCATTTTTTGAACCAGAAGTTGACTGTATCCTGGATATCGGCGGTCAGGATATGAAATGCATTAAAATCAAAGACCAGACCGTGGACAGCGTACAATTAAACGAAGCTTGTTCGTCTGGATGCGGTTCTTTTATTGAAACGTTTGCAAAGTCTTTGAACTATTCTGTAGATAATTTTGCAAAAGAAGCACTGTTTGCAAAAAGCCCTATTGACTTGGGAACACGCTGTACTGTGTTTATGAATTCCAAAGTAAAGCAAGCGCAAAAGGAAGGCGCTTCTGTTGCCGATATTTCTGCTGGGCTTGCCTACTCTGTGATTAAAAATGCGCTGTTTAAAGTCATCAGGCTTGCAGACGCCGCGGATCTGGGCAAAAAGATCGTTGTCCAAGGCGGTACGTTTTACAACGATGCTGTGCTAAGAAGCTTTGAGGTCATCTCTGGCGTACACGCTGTACGGCCGGATATTGCTGGAATTATGGGTGCTTTTGGCGCTGCACTCATTGCCAAAGAGCGCTATACAGGCGCGGCGTCTACCATGCTTTCCATTGATGAAATCAATGCCCTTTCTTTTGACACCAAGCTTACCAGATGCCAATGCTGTATGAACCACTGCTTGCTTACAATCAACCAGTTCAGCGGCGATCGGCAATTTATTACTGGCAACCGCTGTGAACGAGGGCTTGGCAAAGAAAAAAATAAGGAAAATATCCCTAATTTATTTGAATATAAAAACAAGCGGATTTTTGATTATAAACCATTGTCCGAAGATGCTGCTGTCCGCGGGACAGTCGGTATTCCACGTGTATTAAATATGTATGAAAATTACCCATTTTGGGCGGTATTTTTCAAAAAATTATCTTACCGTGTAATTTTATCCCCGGCATCCTCCAGACGAATATATGAGCTGGGCCTGGAAAGTATTCCAAGTGAGTCTGAATGTTATCCGGCAAAGCTTGCCCATGGACATATTGCTTGGCTTATAAAGAAAAATCCATATTTTATTTTTTATCCATGCATTCCTTATGAGCGGGAAGAATTTCCCGATGCTAATAATCACTACAACTGCCCGATTGTAACTTCGTATGCAGAAAATATTAAAAATAATGTAGACGAGATTTCCAGCGGAAAGATAAAATTCTTAAATCCATTTATATCTTTTAGCGATCGAGAAGCATTGACAAAGCGCTTAATCAAGGAGCTTTGTCCTTGTTTGAACATTACACAAGCAGAGTTAGTGCATGCGATTGACGCTGCGTGGGCAGAGTTAGAGCGTGTCAGAGAGGATATGCAAAAAAAAGGTGAGGAAGTTCTCTCCTGGTTAAAGGCAAACAAAAAGCGCGGCATTGTACTGGCTGGCCGGCCTTATCACATTGATCCGGAAATTAACCACGGCATTCCGGAATTAATTACCTCTTATGGTATAGCTGTATTAACAGAAGATTCCATTTCCCATCTGCACAAGATTGAGCGTCCGCTCATTGTCATGGATCAATGGATGTACCATTCCCGCATGTATGCAGCGGCAAGCTATGTCAAGACAACAGATAATCTGGATTTAATTCAGTTAAATTCTTTCGGCTGCGGCCTGGATGCTGTAACAACGGACTGTGTTAGTGATATTTTAACCAATTCCGGCAAAATATATACGTGCTTAAAAATTGATGAAGTAAATAATCTTGGCGCTGCCAGAATCCGCATTCGTTCTTTGCTTGCAGCAATCCGTGTACGCCAAAACCGCCAGGTGGAGCGTAAGATTGAGCCATCTCATTTTGAACGGATTATCTTTACAGAAGAAATGCGCAAAGAATATACGATTCTATGCCCGCAAATGTCCCCAATTCATTTTGAATTGTTAGAACCAGCATTTGCAACTGCAGGCTACCATATCGTTGTCTTAGACAATGATAACCGATCTGCCGTAAATGTCGGGCTAAAATATGTCAATAATGATGCCTGCTACCCGTCTTTGATGATTGTAGGCCAGATTATGGAAGCTGTCACTTCCGGCAAATACAATATGGAAAAGACCGCCATTTTAATAACTCAGACAGGCGGCGGTTGCCGTGCTTCAAATTATATCGGCTTTATCCGCCGTGCGCTGGAGAAGGCAGGCTATGAAAATGTACCTGTTATTTCGATGAATTTAAGCGGACTGGAACAAAATCCAGGATTTAAGTTTACCCCTGCCCTGATTCAGCACGGGCTGTATGCATTGGAATTTGGCGACATTTTCATGCGCTGCTTGTATGCAACAAGGCCTTATGAAGCAGTACCAGGCTCTGCAAACGAGCTGCATCAAAAATGGAAAGAGCGCGTCATTGCATTTATTTCACAGGATAAGTTATTATCCCACCATAAATACAAACGGCTGTGCCGCCAAATTATCCGTGATTTTGATCAGCTGCCAAGAAAAGATATCAAAAAGCCGCGTGTCGGCATTGTAGGTGAAATTTTAGTCAAATTTTTACCAGCAGCTAATAATTATCTTGTAGAGCTGTTAGAAGCAGAAGGTGCAGAGGCAGTTGTACCAGATTTAACAGACTTTTTACTTTATTGTTTCTATAATCAGAACTTTAAAGCAGAAATACTGGGCTTTTCCAAAAAGTCTGCGCGAATGGCAAATTTAGGGATTGGATTTTTTGAATGGCTGCGCGGTGCTGCCAGAGATGAATTCAAAAAAAGTAAGCATTTCGATGCCCCTGCAAGAATTGAAAAGCTGGCGGAGTATGCTGATCCGATTGTATCGCAAGGCAACCAAACAGGCGAAGGCTGGTTTTTAACCGGAGAAATGCTGGAGCTTATTCATAACGGCGTCAACAATATCGTATGTATTCAGCCGTTTGCTTGCCTGCCAAACCATATTGTAGGCAAAGGCGTCATCAAAGAACTGCGCCATCGGTATCCAGCGTCTAACGTCGTAGCCATTGACTACGATCCTGGTGCTAGTGAAGTAAACCAATTAAACCGTATCAAACTCATGCTGTCTACTGCGCATAAAAACCTGGCTGCTGAAAAGCAGGCTTAAGTTTGTTTGCATTTCGCATATAAAACTGGCTGCTAAAAAACAGGCTTATGTTTGTTTGCATTTCGCATAAAAAGCATGAAAAGGGAATGTCGGGAAAGTAACGATTGACACCCTTGATCAATAAGAAAGAAACAGTCCTTTAGAAATTCAGGCTTTTTCAAGGCCCTGAATTTTTACTGGACTGTTTCCTTTTCGTCAACAATCACATTGCACAAACTATGTACTTAGCATTTGTATATATTTACTACGCGCTTAGTAATAGAAATATGTTATACTTTTATTTATAGCAGGAAAATATTTTTACCAATGTCAGAAGCCTTCCTTAGAAGCTGCTGAACAGCTCGACACTGGCAAGCTGCTCAATGACATTTGGTACCAGTTTGACATTAGCCTTGCATATAGCAATGATGTACTCATCAAACTTTTAAATAAGGCAAGGCAACAGTCCACTAAATAATCTCGGCCATAAAACTTAAATCATTCAAGAAAGGAAGTGTTATCATGCCAGCATCCGCACCCAAAAGGCTCTATACGATCGATGATATTTATGCTCTGCCAGACGGAGAACGCGCAGAATTGATCGATGGGCAAATATATATGATGGCACCACCCAACCGAAAACATCAAGATATATTATCATTTCTCCATCTGTCTATCGGAAACCATATTGCAAAAAACAACGGTGAATGCCGAATCTATCCAGCTCCATTTGCTGTATTTTTGTTCGCGAATGATTCCAAATATCTAGAACCAGATATCTCTGTAATCTGCGATAAAAGCAAACTAGACGACCGCGGGTGTAATGGTGCCCCGGATTGGATAATAGAAATCGTTTCTCCAAGCAGCAGGGCTATGGACTATTATACAAAACTGTCTTTGTACCGGGAAGCTGGTGTCCGTGAATACTGGATCGTTGATCCGATAAAACAGTCTATCCTTGTCTATGACATGGAACAGGCAGCAGCGCCTACGATTTATTCCCTTGCTGATACAATTAAGGCAAATATATATGAGAATCTGGAAATTGATTTTTCCAAACTGCAGCTTTAATGCATAAACCTTCAACTTATCATGGCTGTCTATGAACCGACAGCCCATTTTCAATCAGCATTTTAATCCGTATTTTAATCCATATTTTAATCCGTATTTCAATCAGCAATCCTTTTTAAATATAGCGGTATCGTTTTCGATGATACGCTATAAACGAGGCGGAAACAAAAATGGAAATCAATTCTGCTGCGGTGATTGCCATCCATATTCCGTCGATTGCAAGAAATTGGGGCAAAATCAGAATACAGCCGCTTTCAAATACCATTGTGCGTAAAAAAGAAATTGCTGCAGAAGCCATACCATTGTTCAGTGCAGTAAAAAATGCAGAAGCAAAAATATTAAAACCGCTAATTAAAAATGAAACGGCATATAGCTTTAGACCATGTAATGTCAGTTCAAAAAGCTGCCTGTCATATCCTACAAACAGGCGTATCAATGGGCTTGAGACAATCACTGCAAACCCTGTCATAAAAACACCCGTGATACAATGAAGCACAATGCTTTTGCGGAATATATTTTTCAGTTCCTTATCATTTCCTGCCCCATAATTGTAGCTAATAATTGGCGCACATGCTGAGGAATAGCCAAGAAAAATTGCTGCAAATACAAACGCAATATATGCAATTACACCATATGCTGCCACACCATCCTCACCGGCAAAGCGCATAAGCTGGTAATTATACAGCATATTGACCACAGAAGACGCCATATTGCTCATAAGTTCTGACAATCCATTTGTGCATGTTTTTAATAATACCCGTGCATGGAAAGATGTTTTTGTAAACTGTAAAAGGCTGTCATTCTTTCTTATAAAATAGAAAACAGGCAGCACCCCTCCTGCTACCTGGCTAATAGCTGTTGCAGCAGCCGCTCCTGCTAATCCCCACTGAAAACCAATCACAAGCAGCGCGTCAAGGACAATATTGACCACTCCAGCCAAAATAGTAATCCCTAATCCAAGTTTTGACTTTTCAGCTGTAACAAAAAATATCTGGAAGACATATTGCAGCATAAAAAAAGGAAGGCTGCCAAGCAATATCCGTCCATAAAGAATACATTCCGTGAGCATTTTTCCCTCTGCGCCAAGCAAAACCGCAATCTGCGGTATCAACAGCTCTCCTATCAAAGTAAGAACCGCGCCGCTTACAAAGGTAACGATAACAAGCATTGTAAAATATTGGTTTGCTAAATCATTCCTTTTTTCTCCGAGTGTTTTTCCAACAATCGCTGATCCTCCGCTGCCAATCATAAATCCTAGCGCCCCAAGAATCATAAGCAGCGGGAAGATTAAGTTAAGTGCTGCAAAAGAAGTTTTTCCTACAAAATTAGAAACAAACAATCCATCTACAATCGTGTATACAGAGGTAAATATCATGGTCACAATCGCTGGAAAAACAAACCGCAGCAGTTTTCCATACGTAAAATGTTCTGATAATTGAATCCGCATAACAGTCACCTTTCTACTCCAAAATCCAGTTTTCCAAAAGCTTCATCCAGCTCCTTACAGAAATTCTCCAGTTCGCCAGATAGCAGATTTGCATGTTTCAACTGTTGATACGCTTGTTCTTCTGCCTGATAAAACGAATCCAATACCTGCCTTGCATACTGCTGCCCTGCTTCTGTTAGATAAATATTCCTTTCTCTGCGCTGCCCTGAAATCGTTTCCAATCGTACATAACCGCTGCTTTCCAGCTCTTTTACAATCGTGTTCAACGTTGTTTTCGGAATCAGCCATTCTTCATAAATCTGCTTTTGAGAGTGAGGCTTTCCATCATCAAGCGCATACAATACCCATACTGTGTTTCCCTTAACGCCAGCTTTTCGCTGTACCTTTTCATAAAGCTGCTCAATTTTATTGATCGCAATCATAATACGCCGAATGCTTTCCCGTTCCTTTGTCACTATTATCCCCTCCTTAAAATTCCGATTCGTATTTCTATAATAATTCTGATTCGTATTTTTGTCAAGAGTAAGAATGGAAAGCAATAGAAATTTGATATTGAAGCCATTAACAGCAAACATCCGTAGAAAGCTTTTCGTTTCAGCTTTCTACGGATGTTCGATTTGCCTTATTTCCAGCAAGCATAAGAAGCGCCCGCTTTTTTTCTGTTTTGACAGCTTACATGTGCTTACGTGTTCATCCTCCATTTTTTCTGTCCAGAATAAGCGAATTTTCCGTTTTTCATCTTTTTGATTGCTTTTTGATCTGCTTTGTAAAAAGTAATTTTAACTGGCTTATCATACTTGTTGTAAATTCTGTCATATTCCGCCTGATCAATTGTTTTAACGCGTCCATTTACTTTTTTTGTAAAAACGCCCGCTCCACTTTCGTAATCATGTATCAATACTACAAAATCTATCAATTCTTTCTTGTCTTTTGGCATTTTGTGAAATGTTACGCCACCTTTTGCAGCGCTGTTTGACCAGCTGTCATTGATGATATTGTTTTTACAAAATGAGCAAGTACCAGCCCGGTAGCCAATTCCTTCCATTAATTGTACTGCTTTGCCTGCATCAAAGGTATAGACATCATAAATAAAGCCAGACGATTCTTGCATGCGAAGCCCTAAAAAGAGCTCCGGCGTGCTGTCTTGATTATAATCCATCACTCGGTAAACCATCTCTTTACTGGATCTGGCTGCGCTGACAAACTCAAGGTTGATGCCATCGTCTTCTATTTTATCAAAATCGTAAGCATCTTTTTGGGCTAGTTCATAAGCATCTAAATAGCGCTTAATAATTTTGGCATAAGCCTTTCCTGCCTGTGTATGTACGTCTTCTGTCTGTGCAGTCGTAGGTACAGTATTCGCAGCCTGCACCTGCGCTTTTGTATTTGCCTGTACATTACTTACTTCAATTTGCTTGCAAATACCTTCTGTCTTGTCATTGTGAAACAATAGAATAGAAAACATCATAGCAGTCGGTAAAACAATTCGTATCCATTTTTTCTTTTTCATTCTCATCACCTCTCTGTATCAAAGATACCATAGTCTTTTGGGGTTGTCTACACTATAAATTTTTTATAATCATCTGATTATCATTGGTTACTTTTTTCCCTGTTGGAATTCCTTTCTGACTGTTGCTCTCCCTTCATCCAGCTTATTCTACGAAAACCGCAGCGTTACTTATATTTTCAATGGTTCTTTTGTTCCGTTATTTTCCTCTGTATCTGCGCTGCGCAGCAAATAGCAAATCAATAAAAAATACACGGGCAGCAGGTAATATTGAGCCAAACCATACCGCTGCCAATATGCATGCGGCGTTGCAATCAAAAGTGTTAAAACAAGTCCTATCGAAGGTGCGGCTGCAATCCCCCATGCCCACATACGCTTTTTCCAAATTAAAAAAACGAGAAACCCAATCAGCCATGTAAGAGATGCAAGGGCAATCATCGGATCTGCTATCCTGACTATTTTCTCCACATCTACATATTTGCTGCTCACTAGGCTATGCGGCTGTATTCCATAATTTTCCCAATGGTTTATATCATCCAGATTTCCCTTATAAATATTGTCCCCATCCTTGTTTAGCTCCCAATGGTTCAATGCCCAATATCCATACGTATTTAACATCCATGCTTCTGCATAGCAGTATGGATTTTTTATAAATAATGAAAGATAGGTTTTTGCAAATCCTGTCAAATTATGATTCAAAAAATCCTGACTAAAATCCGAATCCCATTTTAACCGATCTACAATACAAGGCGCATATATATATGGATACTTTTCCAATGGCAGCAACCCGTCCATATACTCCTGGTCCGCATCACTCATATCACCGCCGTATGCTACAGCCCGCCCCATTTGATTTAAAAAAATACCAAGACTTTCTACTGGTTCTTCTATAATCCCCAGTTTTTGATAAACAGGCCCTGTCACTATTCCTACTGCTAACAAGCAGCAGCCTGTACAAAACAGCATTTTTTTGCATGCCAAAACCACCTGGCGTTTTCTGTTAAATATCCAATAAAGTAATAGTACTGCTTCAAACAGCAGTATGATATAGCGCCCATTATTACGCCAAAAGCAGATGAGCAGCAAAAGTATTATGTGCTTGATCATAAAAGTCCTATGCTGCTGTGCTGTTTTTCCTCCTGAGAGCACATAATCTATAAGCATCAAACTCCAAACCATAACCGTTGCCGAAAAAATAGGATCTTTCCACATGGCAATACTGTTTTGTGCAAAAAATGGCACAAAGCTATAAAATGCTACGACAGCACCGCATAAAACAGTGCGGACGCCTTTCTTTTTCAGCCAGCTGACCTGATATCCAAAGCAGAATGCAAGATAAAGCATCTGTAGAATTGTATAAATAGCGCACCCAAACGTAATATTCCTTATTTTCATCCCTAACAGCAGACACGCCTTAATAAAAAGTGTGTAAAGGACCGGATGATGATTATTGACTATACCGTTCATTGCCTGGCTAATGGATGATAAAGAATCTCCAAATATAAACCCCGGATAATATACAAACAGATAAGGCAGCCAGGCTAAAAAAATGACTGCTCCTGAAAGAAACCACAATTTCCGGCTGCCCATACCATATGCATGACAAAGGCCCGTTTTTTTTGCTTTCTTTTCCAGACAGATAACTGCCCAGTCCAAAATACGTGCAAATAAAACAGATAATACTATCCATCCCAAAAGGTCCCACCAGGATGGTCTTGTCATATAGTTTTCATTCATTGATCCATAATAGTTACTCTCATTTATATGGATATGTTGTCCAAAAATAAGCGATGCTACAAAAATCCCTGCAAAAATCAGACACTCTATTGGGCACTTGCTGTCTCTTAGCTTACGAATGCTCCAGTAAATGCCGTAAGAAACCCCAAACCAAATAAAACCATAGTCCGGCAGCCTCATATATTTAACAAAACATATGCCGCCTGCAAAACTAAATAATAAGTAAGCTGCCTGCAGAAAATATTGTTTCCATTTACAGTCCATATATTTGCTCTCCTCCCTATCTACCCTTAGCAAACAAAGGTACCCTCAGTAACCTAGGGGATATTTAGATTTTATAACACTTCAAGTTTCCTATCATCCAGCGCAGCAAGTCAATATTATCCCTTTAACTGCCTTGCTGTTCAAAGTTTGTGCTGATATATGCATCAAATCTGTTGCGAAACAGCTCTGGATATTCTGCATACTTTTGTTCAAAAAGATCCCTTACATACTGCACATCCGTTTTTTCCAAGTCCTTCTGCTTAACATAAATATTAGCTTCTACTCCACCGTCTAACAAATAGGTAGAAGTAAGTTTGTATTTTTGCTGAAACTCTCCCTCTCCTTGAAAAATATCATGAAGAAAGACTAAGACAGATTGTCCTTCCATTGGAAGATGCGTTTGCAGCGGATTACAGTCTACAATGACATCTGCATCGAAAAATTCTGTGAAAAAACCATCCTTTAGATCTACATGAGCTACCCAATAAAGATAATAATCCTTTTGCATCGAAGGAGCATTTAATTTACGCAATACATCATCGTTCAATGTACCGGAAGAATTCAAAACATATACTCCCTTGTAACCCTGTCTGTCCAGCTGTGCAAATTCCTGTTCCATGAGCCGTAAAGTTTCTATATCATTCCTTACTCTTGGTACAAATGTCCTGTTTGTAAGCAATGCGTGGTGTTCTAATCCAGGAAATAAGCCTATCGAAAAGCCAAAATTGAATACACATACACCTGCCAGAAAACAGGATAGGAAAACGCTCCCCACCTTTTTATATCTGCTTTTTTCAGCTAAAGCAGCTAGACTTTCATACCCTATAACCGCCAATGTTATAACCGGAATTACTGTAATATAATAATGATGCTCTCCAAAATCTTGTATCCGATAAAACATAAACATTGCTACAGCAAGTGATACAAGCATTGGCAGGGAAAGAGAGAGTACCTTCTGTTTTACTGTGCACAAAACCGAACAGACAACAAAAAAAATCACTGCAAGCCCAAAATAAAGACAAAACATTTTCCATTTTTCTGCAAATCCATGCATATTATATGCTGCATAAGAAACCTGGTGGTTGTTGAATAATGAGTTCAACGTAAACCCCCGGAAAAATAAAAGTAAAATAGAAAGGGAAGTTATCCCTGTAACCATAATGTTTGCCGCCTTATACCAAACCCCCTCTTTCCAATTTCTAATTCCGTTTTTCAACAACACATAGCCAAATAAATATACGACAAATCCGATTACCGCGTATCCGAAATATCTGCGCATAATCAATACCATAACTAACAGAATTCCAATCAAAAAGCTTTTTTTCCATTCCACTCTTTTTTCGTATTGGATGTTCAAAGTAAGCATATAGGAAAACACAAGCGGAATTAAAGCAGCTGCATCTATATATCCAGACAAAACAGGAAATAAGGGAACTGTGATACTTAATACTATCAAATAAATTTTAATAAAAGAAGGTCCTTTGATTTCATACCGGTTGTTTATCTGCCAGATAAACACAGAAAGCAATATAAGCGCCGGCAGTAAAAACATCACAGTTACCAGCAGTACAAATGTCAAATAGCTATTGCCGAATAGCTTTAATGGTATCGCCAATATCCCTGCTAATAGCTGGTTGTATTCCTGTGTATTTACAGAATGATACATATTTTGGAGTGCTGTTACAAAATTAGAAAACAGAGAATTCTGCACATCTAAAGTCGAATACCAATATCCGCCATAATCCCAAAAATAAACATAATTCTCCCTGGCGCTCAGCCCATATACACACATAAAATAGAAAAACGAAACAGCTGCCAGCAGAAACAATTCCTTTTTCGTAATCATGCGAAACACTTCTATCACGCCGCATTCTTTTGAAACTACAGTATAAAGGGTATATACCATTAGCAGCGGGGCTATCCCTCCCCATATGCATTAACTTAACTGAAACCAGCTTATATAGTGGGTTTGGCAGAAATCTGCTTAACGCAGCCATCTTTTTTATCCATTGATTTGCATTGTTTTTGCATAATTCTTAGCAAATGGAAAAGCTGAAAACCCTTAATTTATCGGCATTCCAGAAAAGTTAGTGCAAATGGGGGCTATCCCTGCGCAATAGCAGACAGGTGTGCCAGTCCAAAATAAAGCTGTAATCAGACTAGCAGCCAAGACAATGCATACCAGCATATTTTTATTTATATTTACAAATACTTTCTTATTCATATTCTTACCACCTATTGGTCGCTGTATCTTTCTAAATTCGGCCAGTCTGTTCCTTTCGATTATTTCTTCATTAAGTATGTTCTTCTATCTGTATAGTCATATAATCCAGCATTACACTTCTCTTATCTGTGAGTAGAAGTAATCCATAAATAAACCTTAACTGCACAATTCCACATTCCGCTGCCTTCTGGAAGTACTGCTTTTGCAACTTTTTTTACACGCACCAGCATTTTTCCTTTCCAGTTTAAAACGCACTGTTGAACTTGTTCCTTTTCCTGCAATACCTGCTGAAGCCTTTGTTCCATCATTTGCAGCAGCATTTCTCCAAACAACTGTTCATAGAAAATAGTTTTTCTTGCAATTGTCCAAAATTCGTATCCAAAGTCTTCTCCAAGCCTCATCCATGGCTTTAAAAATCCGGCATAATGGATGAGACATGGTTTTTTTCTTGCCAATTGATAGGATTGTAAAATGAGTTCTGGTGCAAACTGTATCGCATCCTTGAAACGTGAATGGTCACAATCAAACAGCATATTCCAAGCCATATCCAAATACGCTACTTTTCCCTCACAGACTATATTTAAAATATCTTGATCCGAAAATCGGTAAATCCCTGTATCTGCCATTTGCAGCAATTCTATTACCGTGATTCTCTTATTTAACTGTGCGACATTCAATACCAGTACTCCTGCCTGGAAATAAGTAAACGGGTTTTCCAGTTTCAGCACTTCTTTGCAATATGTAAGCATTTCAGAGTCCGGTTTATTGCACTGCCCGGCAAAATCCGGATCTATGGCTGCTGCAATCAGATTGTCACCTATTTCTGTATCATATAGCTTTGCTATATCACAGCATGCTATGATATCACAGTCCAAATAAATCACTTTTGGGTAATCCTGTAAGATTTCCAAAATCAAGAAACGATAAAATGTTTCTGTCGTAATATGCTGCTTGGCTTCTAATTTGTAACCTGCCACATGGCTTTTGACATTCACAAAACATATCGTAACCTGCGCGTCTGTATACAATCTTTGCATCAGTTTTTGGCTTTCTGGCTCTATGTCTGTATGAAAAACATAGATTTCGTACATATTCCCGCTTGATGCATACTGTACGATAGATTGAATGCAGACATGCAAGATTGGTACGTATTTTTGATTTGCGGCTAATACGATTGGGATATGTGTATCATCTGTCTGTGATTTTCTGTATGGATATCTGTGTTCTTTCTGTTTTTGTCCTAATGACTCCACGTTTATTTCCTTTCATGCTATTAGCAAAAATACGCTGTCTAACTGATTCTAATTGAACTTTCTTTCCTTTGGCGTAAATACAAGATATTCTATTTCATTTTGTTCAATTGAATGTTCCTCATAGAGTTGATCTAATTCTTCTTCCGTTATCATTCCCCAATAAACTAAATAATTTGTTATGTACATTCTGCTGCCTACCATAAAGGGATACTCTGCTTTTATCAGTTTATTTCGTACTTCTTGCATGCTTGCTGCTGAATAATTGACAACATTTTCATAATATCTTTTTGCTTTTTCAGCCTCCATCTGAAAAAACGCAGAATCATCGCTTAAATTGTATACATTCATCGGCAGCTTTTCATTTAATCCTTCAAAATAGGCATTCATTCCTTTTACATCTTGATAATTTTTTAAACTTGTATATGTTTGCGGAAAATTTATTACAAATGCTGCCAGCATAAATATGAATAAAAAATTGCACCCCCATAAAACACCTTTTTTCAGCACAGCATCTATCGTATGTGCCTTCATTGACTGAATATATGACATGATATACAAAACAATAAGTAATGTTTGATAATAAGCCATTAGCCTAAAGTTCCCCCATGCAGCACGGTTGAAAAAGTATACGAGATTCATAACTCCCATAGCGGCGACAAATGTAAAATATACCGTCTCTTTATTTCCCTTTTGTAGTATTAAATCTTTTATACCGAAAAAAAGAACGACTAATAATAGAATTATCACAACTACCCATGGCGAAAATTTAAATTCGACATTATATGTCAAAGCTGCCATATAATCCTTGCTTAGTAATGGATAGATAAATTCGTTTAATGTCATGTGCGCGCCACCATATGCACTAACTTTGCAAAAAGTGAAGAAGCTGCTGTCGGGTATGTTTTC
>CANDJR010000056.1 GCA_947385105.1 uncultured Eubacterium sp. | reverse complement strand
ATCATGTTGCCAAAAGTGGATTATGTTCTCATAACCTCTCTTTTTGTGTGCAAAAATATGTGCGGAATCTGTATTTCCTGTATACAGATGTTTCGCTATCTTTGGTTCAATACGTTATGCATTTTTCTGCTTGAGGTTATGATAGAAGCGTCCCCTTTGGCGGCAGTATTCCCTGAAAAATCGTTATGGGAATTGAGAGGAGGAATGCATATGTCTCAAATAACTATCAATCATCTGACATTTTCTTATGAAGGCAGCGCTGACAACATCTTTACTGATGTATCGTTTTCGATTGATACTGATTGGAAGTTAGGATTGATCGGACGGAACGGAAAAGGAAAAACAACGTTATTACAGCTGCTGATGGGAAACTGTTCGTATAGCGGAAGTATCCATACTTCCACTTTGTTCGACTATTTTCCTTATGCTGTTACAGACGAGCAGATGCTTTTGCCTGCTGCAGATTTTTTGGAAGATTTAAAAAGTGAATATGAGCTTTGGCGTGTTATTTGTGAGCTGGAGCAGCTGCATGAAACCGCAGATCTCTTATATCGGCCATTCCATACGTTAAGCTGTGGAGAACGCACGAAGATTTTGCTGTCTGTGCTATTTTCTACAGACCATCATTTTTTACTCATTGATGAACCGACCAATCATTTGGATCAGCAGTCCAGAGAGCAGACAGCCGCCTATTTGGCTTCGAAAAAGGGATTTATCCTTGTCTCCCATGACAGAGATTTATTGGATCAGTGTATTGACCATGTCCTAGTGCTCAATCGGCAGACCATTGAAGTGCAAAAAGGGAATTTTTCGAGCTGGTGGGAAAATAAGCAGCGAAAGGATCAGTTTGCCCAGGCAGAAAATGAAAAGCACTTAGCACAGATCAGCAAGTTACAGCGTGCAGCTGCGCGTACAAATACATGGGCAGATCAAAACGAACGAACAAAAATCGGATTCGATCCCATAAAAGCAACCGACCGCCCTACCAGGGCATATATTGGCGCAAAAACAAAAAAGATGCAGCGCAGGTCCAAACAGCTGCAAAACCGGATGCAGCAGCAAATCGAAGATAAAAAAGGGCTCCTTGTGGATTTGGAAGATGTCATTGACTTAAAAATGAATCCGCTGATACACCCTAAAAAAACGCTTGTTAATCTCAAAGATTATTGTGCGCAGTATACAAATGCCAAAAGCCCTGTTTTTACGGATTTGACATTTTCTATCCAAAAGGGTGACCGCATCGCTTTGCATGGCAAAAATGGCTGCGGAAAATCTACGCTGCTAAACATACTCCTGCAAAAAGCAGGCTATGCAGCCGCATTTCCCATACCGGTTCTAACACCATGCAGCACAAAACCGGATACTGACACTTTCCCTATCATGGATATTGGCAGTGCACAAATTTATGAGACTGGAATCTGCGAAACAGCATCCGGTTTAACGATCTCTTATATTAGCCAAAATACGTCTATGCTGGAAGGCAGCCTTTCACAGTTTTGCGAAAAACAGGCGTTAAATGAAAGTTTATTTTGTGCAATTTTAAGACAGCTCGCATTAGAGCGCGAGCAGTTTCAAAAGGATTTAAAAGAATATTCACAAGGCCAAAAAAAGAAGGTGCTGCTTGCAGCCAGCCTGCTCACCCCAGCACATCTATATATTTGGGATGAACCGCTTAATTATATGGATGTCTTTTCCAGAATGCAGATCGAAAAGCTGCTGTTAGACGTTCAGCCAACCATCCTTTTTGTTGAACATGATACAAGATTCCGCGAAAAAATCGCTACAAAGACAATTGCTTTGGAAGTTTCCTAAAATAGTTATGGGGCTGTCGCATTAAGAAAAAGTATACAAGATATCGTTTGTTTCAACCGTTTTTTATACCAGATCTTGTATATACTTTACTTAGTGCGACAGTCCCCGCTATCACGAATTTATCGCTGTACTCTGGCTCCAGCACCACCCATAATGGCTTCTACTTCTTTGACATTTGCCATTGTCGTATCTCCAGGGGTTGTCATGGCAAGCGCACCATGTGCTGCTCCATAATTAACAGCTGTCTGCGCGTCTCCAGTAGTCATTAAGCCGTAAATAAGGCCGGATGCAAAGGAATCGCCGCCGCCCACGCGGTCAAGTATTTCCAGTCCCTGATAGTCTTTGGACTGATAGACTGTACCATCCGCCCAGCAGATAGCACTCCAGTCATTGACAGTTGCTGTCTTTACTTTGCGCAGCGTGGTTGCAACTGCTTTAAAATTCGGATATTTTTCTGCAGCATGATTAATCATTTTTTTATAGCCTTCTAAGTTTAATTCTTTAAGATCTTGATCGTTTCCTTCGATTTCAAAACCAAGGCACGCTGTAAAATCTTCTTCGTTTCCAATCATAACATCTACATAGTTTGCAATTTCCTGGTTAACTTCCTGTGCTTTTTCCTTTCCGCCAATCGCGCTCCACATCGAAGGTCTGTAATTTAAATCATACGAAACAATTGTCCCGTATTTTTTTGCTGTTTTAATTGCAGCTAGCACCGTTTCGCAGGATTGTTCAGAAAGTGCTGCATAAATACCGCCTGTATGCAGCCAGCGTACGCCAAGCTCGCCAAAGATATGTTCAAAGTCAAAGTCTTGCGCAGTAGCTTTTGAAATCGCTGTATTTGCCCGATCTGAGCAGCCAACTGCCCCGCGGATGCCAAAGCCGCGCTCTGTAAAGTTTAATCCATTGCGGCAAACTCTGCCTATACCGTCTGTTTTCATCCATTTAATGAAAGAAGTATCTACACCACCCTGCATAATAAAATCTTCCAGCAGCATTCCCACTTCATTGTCTGCAAACGCAGTAATTACTCCGGTTTTCATACCAAAACAGCGGCGAAGCCCTCTTACTACGTTATATTCCCCGCCGCCTTCCCATGCTTGGAAACTTCTGGCCGTACGAATCCTTCCTTCTCCTGGATCCAGACGCAGCATGACTTCTCCCAGTGATACCGCATCATAAGTACATTCACTTTTTGCTTTTATATTCAGTTCCATTTGTGCCTCCTATTTTCCTACATAATTTTAACATGCCCGGCAGACGCTGTTTACATCGCAGCGTTTCCTGCCGGACATGCCTTTTGGTCAGTCAAACATACGTTGTTTTATTTTCGGATAGATGCTGCCAGCTCTACTGCTTCTTTTGTAAGCTTGCAAATTTCATCAAATTTACCCTCTTGTATTAGACTGCCTTTTACCATCCAACTCCCGCCGCAGCAAAGAATTTTATCGTATGACAGATAATCCTTCAGATTTTTTGTGCTGATTCCTCCCGTAGGCATAAATTTCAGCATAGTATAAGGCGCTGCGATTGCTTTGATCATATCAAGGCCGCCTGCCTGGCTTGCTGGGAAAAATTTAATAATTTTCATCCCGCGTTTGATTGCCTGGGCAGCTTCTGAAGGGGTTATGCATCCTGGAAATACTGGAATATTCCGTTCCAGGCAGTAATCTACAAGTTCTGGATCAAAACCTGGACTTACAATAAATTTTGCGCCCGCTGCCACAGCTCGGTCTACTTGTTCTGTTGTCAATACGGTACCTGCTCCAACAAGCATGTCTGGATATTTTTCATGCATAAGCCGGATCGATGCCTCGGCTGCGCTTGTGCGAAATGTAACTTCTGCACAAGGAAGTCCCCCCTTAATTAAAGCTTCTGCCAGAGGAAGTGCATCCTTTTCATCTTCTAATACAACGACCGGAACGACCGCATATTCATAAAATTGTTCTTCAATCGTCTTCATAATCCTGTATCCTTTCCTATTTTTAACCAATCCTTGTTTCAGATTCTTATTTCTTTCAATCCTCTTTTCTGATCCTTGTTTCTTTCAATCCTTGTTTAGAATCTTTTTATCAAAATCTTGTTTATCAGATTCTTGTTTAGAATCCCATCAATCTGTCACCGTTTGATATCGTAATTCATATCCATGAGATTTCGAATGACTGACGCCTCATCCGTAATATTTGCATCTCCGCGGATTGTATGCTTAATTGCACTGCTTGCTACTGCAAAATTAATCATATCCATTGCAGAATAGCCTTTCATCATCGCATAAATCAGCCCGCTGGCAAAAGCGTCGCCCCCGCCTACGCGGTCTAATATATGAAAGGTAAACAACTTGCTTTCAACCGTTTTGCCGTCATACCACATATATGCCTTTAAGCTGTTTTCACTGCCGCTGTGGGCATAACGCACATGCCTTGCAATACATTTCAAATTCGGATAGCGCTCCAAAAATGCCTGAAAAACAGCGTCCTGCTGCTCGTATTCCGGCTGCAGCGGCAATCCATCTTTGACGTCTCCCTTGCTGTGATCTGCTTCATCCACCCAAAGATGGTATGGCTCAATCCCAAACAGCACATCCACATATGGCAGGCACTGGGTACAAAAATCTCTGGCTTCTTCCCAAGACCAAAGCGTACTGCGGAAATTCCCGTCAAAGCTGACAGTAATTCCTTTTTTCTTTGCTGCCTTTAAACTGTTTAAGATTAATTTTTTACAGCCATCGGATAAGGCAGGCGTAATACCGCTTAAATGCAGCCATGTATAACCTTCCAGTAAACTTTCTACATCCACGCTGTCAAAATCAAATTCTGAAATTGCACTATGTTTTCTGTCATAGGTTACTTTACTTGCCCGAATTCCAAAGCCTGTTTCCAAATAATAGCTGCCCAGGCGGTGCGTCGGCGTCTGCTGAGGTGTACTTAAAATTACAGGTGTACAGTGCACATCATTGCTGCGAAGCATACGTATTGCACTTTTTCCAATACTGTTATCCGGGACAACTGTAAAAAACGTACTTTCAATCCCCAGATTTGCAAGCGCAAGTGCAATATTTGCCTCACTGCCTCCATAGCTGGCCTCAAAACTGGTCGCCATACGGATTTTTTCATAATTTGGAGGTGTCAGGCGAAGCATAATTTCCCCAATCGTAATAAAATGATTTGTTGCATTTTTTTCTATCAAATCCTTAGGTTCCATAGGACACTCCTCCCTCATCTTCATCTCATCAAAGCCCTTTTTGCTTCTTTTCACGATATTTTGTTTCGCCTGTTCCAAATTACATCCCCTCGCCTGCCCAGAACAATCCATTCTTTTTCTTGCTTATACCCCAGAATATGCCGAAAATCCTGCGTCAATCGGCAGTACAACCCCAGTGATTGCACTTGCTGCTTTCTCGTCACATAAGAAAAATACACCGCCTAACAGCTCCTCGCTGTCTACAAAACGTCCTGTTGGCGTACCGTTTAAAATCTTTTTGGAACGGGCAGTCGGTGTTCCGTCCTCGTTAAATAACAGCGATCTGTTTTGGTTTGATACTAAAAATCCTGGTGCAATTGCATTGCAGCGGATGCCAGTTCCTGCAAAATGCGTTGCCAGCCACTGCGTAAAGTTAGAAACTGCAGCCTTTGCTCCAGAATACGCTGGTATCTTAGTCAGCGGAATATACGCATTCATAGAAGAAACATTGAGGATACAGCCAGCTTTTTTATCTACCATGTCTTTTGCAAAAACCTGTGTCGGCAGCAAGGTACCCTGAAAGTTTAATTTAAAGACAAAATCCACACCGCTTGGATCAAGGTCAAAGAAAGTCTTTTGTCCTTCCACAGCTTCATGCTGATATTCATTGTCAGTCGTTGCCTTTGGATTATTGCCGCCTGCACCATTGACTAAGATATCGCAAGTTCCTAAATCCTGCACTACCTTTGCATGCACTTGTGTTAATTCTGCCTGATCCAGTACATTTGCCTTGTAGCCTTCGCAAATCCATCCTTGTGCTTTACACTCATCCGACAGCTTTTTTACACTCTCCTCATTTAAGTCCAATGCCGCAACTTTTGCCCCTGCCTGTGCAAAAGCTTTTGCCATCGTACCACAAAGAATGCCGCCTGCACCTGTTACAACTACTACTTTTCCTGTAAAATCAATATTTAAAGGTAAATTCATGCTCTTTACTCCTTTCAAATGAGAATCTTTTTTCGTGACTCATACACTTCTAACATGTATAACCTGTCATTAGATTATACGTTAAATCTAAAAAAGTCATTTGTATTATAAAAGCAAATATCTTCTACAAGCTTTGTCAACTGCTTTTTATCATCTGGATACTGTCCGCTTTCCACCCATTCTCCAATCAATTCACAAAGAATACGACGGAAATATTCATGTCTTGTATAGCTTAAGAACGAACGTGAATCTGTCAGCATACCTACAAAGCAGCCAAGCATACCATTATTCGCAAGCTCTGTGAGCTGGTTTCTCATTCCAGTGCGGTTATCGTTAAACCACCAGCCGCTGCCATGCTGCACCCGTCCGGTAATGCCGTCGCCCTGGAAACACCCTGCAATTGAAACAAGCGCTGTATTGTCGTTTGGATTTAAAGAATATAAAATCATCTTTGGCAATCCGCCGTTTTCTGCAAACGCATTCAAAAGCGGCGCCATATTTTCGACACCTGACTGGCTGTTGACTGCGTCGTAACCAGTATCTGGCCCAAGCTTTGCAAACTGCGGCTTATTATTATCACGCAGGCAGCCAAAATGGATTTGCATCACCCAATTTAATTCTTTATATTTTTTTGCACAGGCAACCGTAACAAACGTCTTATAAGCATCTGCTGCATCCTTTTTCGGGCATTCTCCCCGCATAGCTGCTTCAAAAGCTGCATTCGCCTGCTCTTTATCAGGTTTTTCATACATACAGTAATCCAACCCATGATCTGCACATAAGCAGCCATGTGCGTGGAAATAGTCAATTCGCGTCAAAAGCGCTTTGACAACATCCTCTGCTCCTTTAATTTCAAACCCGCATACATCTGACAGCCTTTTGATATACGCTGCAAACCCCGGTTTTTCCAGATTGATCCCTTTGTCTGGACGGAAAGCTGGCAATACCTTAATCTCCATGGTCGAATCATTTGCAATGACCTCGTGCCAGTGCAAATCATCGCATGGATCATCTGTGGTACAAACTGCTTTTACGTTAAATTTACGCATCAAATCTCTTGCCGAATATTGTGCTAAAACCTCGTTGCATTTATCATACACCTCATCCGCATTTTCCGCAGTCAAAGGCTGTGTCACCCCAAAGGCGCGCTGCAGTTCCAAATGGCTCCAGTGATACATCGGGTTGCCAATCAGCCTTGGCAAAACAGCTGCAAATGCACGGAATTTTTCCTTTGGATCGCTGTCTCCTGTAATCAGCTCTTCCGCTACCCCGCCAAAACGCATCTGACGCCATTTGTAATGGTCGCCGCCAAGCCATACTTCTGTCATATGCGCAAACTTTTTATCTTCTGCTATTTCTTGCGGATTGATGTGACAATGATAATCAATAATCGGCATTTTTTCGGCTACTTCATGATAAAGCCATTTTGCTGTATCGGTAGATAATAAAAAATCTTGATCCATAAATTGATTCATACAAAACCTCCTTTATTCTCTCCTGACAGGTGCAGCTTCAGGTTCCTGCAGCACTTGCTGCATACAACTGTACAAGCGGCTGCACATAAGACCTACTGCTTACTTCAGGCTCCTGTAGCACTTGCTGCATGCAGCTTTATAAGCACTGCACAGGCCCCTTTTGCTGCTTTTTGCTATCCTTTTTTATTTATTTTGCACCTTTCCTTCGGTCTTTTCAAGCATATCCCAGCATCCCCACAGATACATAATTCCAAGCGCCCGATCATATAAGCCGTAGCCTGGCCTGCATGTTTCTCCCCAGATGTGTCTTCCATGGTCTGGACGCACGTAGCCAGTATAACCGCAGTCATGGTAAGCTTTTACAATATCCAAAATTCCGGTATCTCCGTCACAGTCCCGGTGAGAGGCTTCTGTAAAGTCGCCGTTTGGATAGTGCCGTACATTGCGGATATGTGCAAACGCAATTCTGTCACAATAAGTACGCACAATATCTGCTACATTATTTTCTTTATTCGCACCAAGCGATCCAGAACACAAGCAAAGGCAGTTGTATTCATCGTCTACCATATGCAGGAACCGGCCAATCGCTTCTTTATCACAAAGCAGGCGCGGGATGCCAAAGATATCCCATGGCGGATCATCCTGATGGATTGCCATCTTGATTCCCGTTTCATGGCAGACTGGCATGAGAGCTTCAAGAAAATACTTTAAGTTTTCCCACAGTTTTTCCTTTGTAACTGGACGATATGCTTCAAAGAGTTCATCCAGCTTTGCCATACGCTCCGGCTCCCATCCTGGAAATGTCATACCGTTTAAGTTGTTTAAGATATAGTCTGCCATTTCCTTGTAATCTTCGTGGATCTTATCTTTTTCATAAAACAGTGCGGTGGAACCGTCTTCCAATGGATGAAACAGGTCTGTTCTCGTCCAGTCAAAGATTGGCATAAAATTATACGTAACGACCTTTACGCCAAATTTTGCTAAATTACGAAGCGTTGTCTTATAATTTTCAATATACTTATCTCTGGTAGGAAGTCCAATTTTAATATCATCATGCACGTTCACACTTTCTACCACGTCCATATGAAAACCTGCACCTTCAATCTGGCGGCGCGCCTGTTCAATTTCACTTTCCTCCCAGACTTCTCCTGCCTGCTTGTCATGCAGCGCCCAAACTAATCCAGATACCCCTGGGATTTGTTTAATCATTTCTGGCGTAATACTGTCATTTCCTTCGCCATACCAGCGAAATGTCATTTGCATAGTATTTTCCTCCTTTTTCTTTGTTCAATCTTTTTACTAATCAATACTACTTATTTCATAACTGATCATTTCATTTTGTTTTTCATCAGTCTTGAACATTACGTTGCTTTTTTCTAGATTTCTTTATTCTAGATTTCTTTGTTCCAGATTTCTTTGTTCCAGATTTCTTTGTTCCAGATTTCTTTGTTCCTTTGTTAAATCTATTAAATCTGTTAAATCAATCCTGCAATTGTCGGCAGTCCAATGCTTAAGAACGGAACATAAGTAACTAAAAGTAACCCTATTAAAATAGCTGCATAATACCAAAGCATATATGGAATTGTCTTTGCTAATGTCGTATTGCCTACTTTGATAGCCACAAATAGCGTATTGCCTACTGGCGGCGTAATATTTCCGATACACAGGTTATACACAAGTATTAGTCCAAAATGTACTGGATGCATGCCAAAGGTTTGTACAATTGGTAAAAACAGAGGTGTAAAAATCAGAATTGCCGGCGTAACGTCCATAAAAGTTCCTGCTACTAAAAGAATCAAGTTCATAATCAGCAAAATGATAATACGGTTGTCTGTCAGTCCTAACAATGCAGCAGAAACTGCCTGTGGAATTTGCATAAATGCCATAACCCAGCCTAAAATATTCGAAACACCAATTAAAAATACAACCATGCCGCTCATTTTTGCACTGTTTACTACAATTTCCCAAAATGACTGCACTGTAATATTTTTATATAAAACGCCAAGCAGCAAAGCATATACTACCGCAATCGCAGAGCCTTCTGTTGCTGTAAACACGCCTGCTACAATTCCGCCAATGACGATAACGATCAATGATAATGCCGGAAGTGCGCGAACAGTTGCTGTTCCAAGGTTTTTCCAGTCATATTTTCCTTGTGCGCCTTTATAACCTTTGCGCTTTGCAAGTAATACGCCAACTAAAATACAGCATAATGCCCACAAAAATCCCGGGATATATCCGCCAAGGAACAATGCCGCTACAGATGTACCACCAGATGCAAGAGAATATGTGATCAATGCGTTCGAAGGCGGAATCAATAATCCAGACGGAGCAGATGCACCGTTTGTCGCTGCACAAAGCGCACGATCATATCCCAGTTCTTCTTCTCCTTCTTTTACCATGCTGCCTACTGCAGCTGCAGCTGCGGATGCAGAACCAGAGATTGCACCAAATAATGCGTTCGCGCCAGCGTTTGTCACAAGCAGCGCTCCTGGCAGCTTGCCCAGAATTGCCATAACAAAATCTACCAGCCGTTTTGCAATACCACCTTGATTCATCAAATTTCCTGCCAGAATAAAAAATGGAATTGCAGTCAGGCTGAATTTACTCATACCTACAAACGTCCGCTGCGCAGCAGTTACAACCGATACATCCAAAGGCACTGTCTGTAAAATTGCTAATAGTGCAGAAATTCCGATCGAGTATGCAATCGGCACGCCGAGCGCAAGCAGCACCAGCAGTACAACTAGAATAATAAATAATGATTGGATCGCCATTTATACCGCCTCCTCCTTTTCTTCTGATTTGCCTTGAATAATTGCAATGATATTTAACACTGTATAAATCATATTCAATATACCACAAAGCGGCAGTACCACATAAAAAATACCAATCGGCACGCCAAGGGAAGACGTCATCTGTCCCATTGCAAGCGATGTAATCTGTACCCCGCCAAATACTAAAATGACTGCTGAAAACAAGAAGGCAATCAATTCGCCAAGACAAAGCAGCACCTTTTGCCCGCCTTCATGAAACCGCTCTACAACGATTGGAATATTCATATGCCCGCGTTCACATGTAACTAACGAAGCGCCCATCAAACTCATCCAGGCAAATAAATAACCTACTAATTCCTCTGACCAGGTAGATGGATTTTGCAGTACATACCTTGTCAATACTTGCCAGCAGGTCAGAATTACCATTGCAAGGAAACTGATTCCTGCCAGGCCCCTTAAAATACGGGTAATCCCATCACGAAATGTATTCATCTATCCATTCCTCCTATTCTGCGTCTGTCGGATACTGTGTATTGTATTCCTGGATTTTATGATAAATTGGTTCCAAATCCGTATACTTTTCAATCATTTTTGCATGCATGGATTCACAGATTTCCTGGAATGGTTTTGTATCCGGATACAAGAATGTCACTCCCTGCTCGTTTTCTGCTTTCTCTCTTGCCGCTTCCACTGATTTTACCCATTCTTCCCGTTCTACACTATTTACCAGCTGGAATCCTTCTTCAAAAATTTCCCGTTCGTCTTCTGGCAATTCATCTAAAAATGCACAGTTGCCGATTAAAATGTCTGGAATCATCTGGTGCATATCATACGAATAATATTTACATACGTCTCCGTGCCCATTCGATGTCAAGGCCATTTCATTATTTTCCGCTCCATCAATTACCTTGGACTGTAAAGCTGTATATACATCCCCAAATCCCATTGGCGTAGCTGAACCGCCTAAAAGGTTCATCATCTCCACATTGGTTGGCGACTGCTGTACACGAATCTTAAGACCTTTTAAGTCAGCCGGCGATTCGATTGGCGTTGAAACAGTATAAAAGTTACGTGTTCCAGCATCAATCCATGTGACAGCTTGAAATCCTGCTTTCTTCGTGGATTCAAAAATCGGTCCGACAATTTCTGGATCATCCATAGATTGATGGTATGCCTGTGAGGATGCAAATAAATATGGCAGGTTGAATAATGTGTAATTTTCCGAAAACGTCTCTAAAATCGAATTACTTGCTACACAAAAATCAATGGCACCTGTCTGTGTCAGCTGCACCATATCTGTCTGTGAACCGAGCAATTCACTAGGGTACACCTCTACATTATATTTATCTCCCAGCCTCTCCTCGATATACTCCTCAAACGCTGTTAATGCAATGTTAGTAGGATGATCCGTTGCCTGATTATGTCCAATTCTAATAATCTGCCTTTTATCCCCACTGCCTGCACCACAGCCTGAAAGCGCTGTTACCGCAATTGTCATACTGGCAAATACGGCAAGCACCCTGCGACATTGTTTCATAATCCACTTCCTCCTTTTCTGATTACTATTACTTTGAGAGCTCTCTAGCATTGTTCTTATGTTTGCCCTTTACAAAACCGTTTTGTTAAAAATAGTATAACAAAGAACATCTTTCATTACATGGTAGTTCCTGCTTGAAACCTAGTAAATATTGCTATATAATATTCTTATAATCGATCGGTTTTGTATAAAATACCCAAGTTAAAGGAGCTGATTTTATAAACAATGCACAAAGAACAGTTTAATCCAAGTCAAATTATGAATGAACGCTACTATGAATTCCACCACACTTACAATGAAGTGCCTCCGGTTGTAGAATTTCATCAACATCCATTTTATGAAATTTTTTTCTTTTTATCCGGAAATGTCAATTATATTATTGAAGGAAGAAGCTACAAGCTTCGTCCAGGTGATATCCTGCTGACCAGCAGCTCTGAGATCCATCGTCCGGATATTTTTCCAGGCAAGCCTTACGAACGGATTGTCATCTGGCTTGCTGATGATTTTTTTGAAGCATTACATGATTTTTTTGATGAAGACTTTACAGCCTGTTTTACAGATGCTGCTTTAAAGGACTACCGCTTAATACGGCCTGATAGTGGAAATATTGCCTATTTAATGCAGCTTTGCAGCCAGATGTCTGATGCAAAGCGCAGCAAGGAAATGGGCAGCACAGCTCTTGCTTCTGCATACCTGACACAATTTCTAGTATATGTCAGCAGGGCCTACTACGATGCTCCGGATTCAGTCAAACATGATATTACAGAAAACGAAAAAGTAAATCAGCTCATTACCTATATCAATGAAAACCTCTGTGAAGAATTATCTTTAGATCAGTTAGCATGCAAATTTTATATTAGCAAATATTACCTCAGCAGACAGTTCAAACAATTTACCGGCTTATCCTTATACCAGTATATTATGAAAAAACGCCTGAGCCTGGCCCGCAATATGCTCCGCACCGGCAGCTCTGTCATGGATGCCTGCCTGTACTGCGGCTTTAATGATTATTCTAATTTTTTAAAAGCATTTAAACGAGAGTTTGGACAAAATCCGCGTAATTATGCAAAGTAGCACAAAAAAACAGACAGAAAATATGCTGTCTGTTTTTGTTTTTTCGTTATATTATTACGATTACTTTATTTCTATTAATTTGTTGCTATTCTTTTATTTCTTTCATTATATTTCTATTAATATATTTCTATTATATTATATTTCTATTATATTTCATTCCTATTATACACTATTTTTATTATATTATATTGTATTATATTTCTATTATATTTTTATGCCTTTTGCATTTTTATCCAGCAATTGCTTTTCTCATCAGCCAGCTATTTTAGGCTTTCTTCTTGCAGCTTATCAAATTCTTTCATGCAAGTTTCCACGGAATCTCCCTCCATTAGCTTTCGCACGATCAGACATGTATTTCCCCACTGTTCCACCTTAAGGTTTGCATTGGAACCAAGTACGAAAATGCCTTCGTTAATTTTATCGTTTAAAGGCTTTAATGCATCCTTGCAGTTTACCTCTAAGTTTTTCGACGGAGAAATCACCTGATTTTTTTTCATATATAAGGAAAGCGCTTCATCGGAAAGCATTTCATCCAAAACTGCCATAGAATCCTCCACATGCTCTGAATTCACGTTGACAGCATATCCTGTCATCGGCATCACAGGCATCTGCCCGCGGCTAGTCGGAAAACCAATCACCTGCAGGTTAAAATCTACACTGCCATAAAAAATGTCGGCATTGGCTGCACTCCAATAAGCCATCACAATCGGCGTTTTTTGCGCTTTAAAATCAGGGCCTTCCCCATCAATTGCTTCATAGGTCAGCGCTTTTTTTGCATCAATATATCCTTTGTCAATCAGTTCCTGCAAAAATTCAAATCCTGGCCTCATATAATCACTAAGCTTTGTTTTCCCACTGTTAAGATCCTCTATTTCTTTTTGCGTATTGCCTCCATTATACAAATCGGCAAAACCAATTGCCAGTACAAACGTCTCCAGCCACCAGCGATTCGCGCCGATTGGTGTTTCAAATCCGTTTTCTTTAAAAACCTGGCAGCAATCCAACAAATCCTGCGGCGTATTTGGATGTTCCAATCCAAATTGATCAAACAAATCCTGATTAAGAAATAATCCATACGCTACGACCTCTTGTGGGATGGCAACTAATTTTCCATTCACTGTATTCGCTGTTTTTACTACTTCCCGCAGATTCTTAGCTGCTTCAAGGTGGGATAAATCTGCCAGCAAGTCTTTTGAGCCAAGCAGCTTAATCGTATCCGGATTTAGAATATAGATATCGTCCAAATTGCTAGTTACACGTTCCACACATACATCATCATATGTTTTTTCTTTATGATCCTGCGCTGTATACGTATTGTATTCCACTTTAATTCCAAGCGTTTCTTCTGCCAGTATGACAGTCTGTTCCTGCGCTGTGCGTGACGTATTCTCTGCTTCTGGATCCGTCCTGCCCATTGGCCCAAACATACAGACAGACTTTTGCACCTTATTATCACTGCTTACAAGATTTCTATCTAACTTGTTTTCTTTTCCGCAGGCAGCTGCCAAACATGCCAGTATGCCTGCCAGATATATTGCTATCAGTTTCCTGATATCCTTGTGCTTTTTTTTCATACCATTTCCTTTCTTCTTTTTATACAATCGATATTTCATACGAATTCGGTTATTTAATCAAAATATAATTTATTCTAAATATTTTCCTAATGTTCTTCGTATGACTTCCATATCAATTGGCTTTGCAATATGGTCGTCCATCCCTGCATCTCTGGCTTCTTTTACATCCGCTGCAAATGCATTTGCAGTCATAGCGATAATAGGAATCGTACTGGCATCTTCCCGCTCTAATGCACGGATTTTCCTTGTCGCATCATAGCCGTTCATCACTGGCATTTGAACGTCCATTAAAACCGCATCATATTTTCCAATTGGTGCATTGACAAAATACTCTACTGCAAGTTCGCCATTTTCTGCAACTTCTCCATCCGCACCGTCTAAGTGCAGCAACTCTAAGAGAATTTCAGAATTAATTTCATTATCCTCTGCAATAAGAAAGTACTTTCCTTCCAAGCTGCAAACAGTTGTTTTTTCGAATACAGGCTCTTTTTCCTCAACGACTGCTTGGATTTCCTTTATTTTTTCCTTCAATGCACAAGTAAAGAACGGTTTTGACAAAAATCCGTCAATGCCTGCTGCAAAGGCTTCATCTTCCAGCCCTTCCCAATCAGCAGCAGTTAAAAATAAAATCGGAATTTGTTTTTCTAGTATTTTACGTATTTGACGTGCTGTCTCTATGCCATCCATTTCTGGCATCTTCCAGTCTAACAAAATGACGTCAAACTGACCTCCCTGCGCAGCAGCAGCCTTTACTTGTTCAAGTGCCTGCTGTCCACTATATGCGGCTTCTGTTTGCACCCCTGCTTTTTTTAACACCATTTCAATATTGGTAACAACGTCTTTGTCATCATCTACAGCAAGAATCTTTTGTATTCCATGTTCCTGCCAAAACTGTTCTTCTGTAATCTCATCCGGTATCCGCAGTTCCAGTTCAACTGTAAAAAGCGTCCCTTGATCTACCTCGCTTTTTACTTCAATCGTACCGCCCATGAGCTCAATAATGTTTTTTGTAATTGCCATTCCCAAGCCAGTTCCCTGCACTTTATTTGTCGTGCTGTTTTCCGCTCTTGTAAACGCATCAAAAATCACCTCTAGATATTCTGGCGTCATGCCGTATCCATTATCTTCTACCTCAATACGGATATGTTCATACTGTCTGGAGCACTGTTCTAAACCAATCAGGCGCAGCCAAATCGCACCGCCTTCCTGGGTATACTTAACTGCATTGGACAAAAGGTTTATTAATACCTGATTTAATCTTGTCTCGTCACCGATCAGGCTTTCATGCAAAATACCTTTCACTGAGACTTCAAACTGCTGCCCCCTCGCTTTTGCCATCGGGCGAATGATAGCATCAATCGAAGAAATCATGTTGTCTAACGTAAATTCTCCCATTGTAAGCACAACCTTGCCGCTCTCAATTTTGGATACGTCCAGTACATCGTTAATTAAGCTCAGCAGATGCTTTCCAGAAGATGTAATTTTTTTCGTATATTCCCGTACCTTATCTGGACGCTCCGCGTCTTTTGCAAGCAAAATTGTAAACCCTAAAATAGCATTCATCGGGGTACGGATATCATGAGACATATTTGACAAAAACATGGTCTTTGACTTGCTGGCAATCTGTGCTGCCTGCAATGCTTCTGACAGCTGCTGATTATAGATTTCCCGTTCTTTTTCCCGTTCTCTCCACATTTTATGCCGCAACCTTTGATTTAGCAAATATAAAATACAGCAGATCAAAAATGCTGACAGCATAACAAATACAACAAGCAAAATGCTGTTTTTTACAGCATCTCCTTCATTTTGAATAGCAGATACTGGCACATAACCAATTAAATACATTGCCTCATTCACTGACCACATATAAATCAATGAATCATTGCCTCGGACATCATGATAAAACATCACATCCTCTCCTGCCTGGATACAATCTTCTATGTCTTGCTGAATCTGTGGTTCTAAAATACGGTTTGCATGATAAAAGTCCTGCAAATCCAAGCTACCAGCCTCACGTTCTCCTACGCCCTTTGGCTTTAGCACAAACCGTTTGCTTTTTGAATCCATAATATAGAGCAATGCTCTGCTGTTATAAAATTTATCCGGAAGAGCTTTATCGTATGTATCATAAATATATTCCACATACAGCGTCGCAGTTTTTTTGCCATCTTTTATTACCGGACACTTCATCGTATAGGCCCACGTTCCCATACTGTTGACATACGACTCTGAAATGGGTATCCCCTGTACTTTGTTGCCTGCTGAAAAATCAAGGCTGTCTGGGTTAAACTCCTCCCCTGTGCTGGAAATGCCCTTCTTCTTTCCAACTGGTACCATTGACATCTTTACCATAGTTTCATTGCTGTGCTTATTGTCTATAAAATCTCTTGGACGTTCTAACAAAGCGATTTCATCCGCCATCATGTTTTGAAGCTCTGCTTCTGTATTTAAAATAGCCTGTATCGTACCCTTTAAAAGATCTAAGCTTTCACTTAAACTCTCAATCGCAGCTTTTGACATATCTGATGAAATATTTCGCTCTATAGAAAACACAAGTCCAGCCAATATGCAAAAAACAAGTACAATCGTACAAATAAAAGTAATACTATGTTTCGATTCTTTCTTATTTTTCAAATCCATTTACTTCCCCTTTAAACGCAGTTGCAGTAGAGCAATGTGCGCATCTTTTTGTAAAACGCCCTGCACTGCCGCCTTTGAACTAAGCAGCGTCCTGGCAACTATTTGTGTGACTATTTCTTTCTTTACTTTAAAATATGAATTGATATCCATATTGATTATACTTTATTTGGTTTATGATGGGAAGAAATTTTTTAATATTTCATGATTAAATTGCACTACATGTTACTGTTCACACAGGACTTTGCATTTACTGCAAAGTCCGTAAGAAAATGAT
>CANDJR010000055.1 GCA_947385105.1 uncultured Eubacterium sp. | reverse complement strand
ATTCTTCTCAGAAGTTTACTGATTCATCTGCGCAGCAACCTCAGCCGCGAAATCTTCATTTTTCTTTTCAAGTCCTTCGCCTGTTTCAAAACGAATAAACTTTTTAATTGTAATCGTTGTGCCGACTTCGTTTGATACCTGCTCCAAGTATTTTGCAACTGTCTGCTTTCCATCTTCGGCTTTTACGTAGACTTGATCTACTAAGCAGATATCCTTCAGTTCCTTATTTACACGTCCTTCAATCATTCCATTAATAACCTTTTCTGGCTTTTGGGATTCTTTTGGATCGTTCATAATCTGTGCACGTAAAATTTCTTTTTCGTGTGCAATATAGTCTGCACTAATTTCATCTCTGCTGATATATTTTGGATTCAAAGCTGCAATCTGCATACATAAATTGCGAACTGCTTCTTTGACTGCATCATTTACAACTGCTGAATCTGCTACTGCAACAACTCCGATACGTCCGCCACCATGGATGTAATCTACAATACAACCATTTTCTGTTTCGACTTTTTCAAATCTGCGGATCTTTAAGTTTTCACCAATTACAGCTACCTGCTCTACCAAAGAATCTTTGACAGTTTTGCTGGAATCTTCTATCCATGCTTCTTCCATGAAAGCGTCTAAATCTGTTGCCTCTGATACTAATACCTGCTTTGCAACCTTTTCTACATAGACCTGGAACTTTTCATTCTTTGCTACAAAGTCTGTTTCAGAGTTTACTTCTACGATAGAAGCTTTTTTGTCATCTTCTACAACTACCTTAACAATACCTTCGGCAGCAATACGAGATGCCTTTTTTTCAGCTTTAGCCTGTCCATTTTTTCTTAAAAATTCAACAGCAGCATCCATATCACCATTTGTCTCATTCAAAGCTTTCTTACAATCCATCATGCCTGCGCCTGTCATCTCACGCAGTTCTTTTACCATTCCTGCTGTAATAGCCATTTTATTTTCCTCCAAAAGAATTCAAACTATGAGCCATGACAGAGAAATACCTCTGCATGTATGGCCACAGTTTGAATAGTATTTTTATATTTCTATTTTACTTATTATGCTTGTTTCATAATTTAATATCGTATTAATGCAAATTATTCTGCAGCTGCTTCTGCTAGTTCTTCTTCTCCAGCTGCTTCTGCTACATCTTCTGCTTCACCCTGCTTTGCTTCAATGACAGCATCTGCCATTTTTGAAACAATTAATTTTACTGCACGAATTGCATCATCATTGCCAGGGATTACAAAATCTAATTCTTCTGGATCGCAGTTTGTATCTGCAATACCAATCAAAGGAATTCCTAAAATATGTGCTTCTTGTACACAAATTCTTTCCTTTTTTGGATCTACGATAAAAATTGCATCTGGAATACGCTTCATCTCTTTAATTCCACCCAGGTTGCGCTCTAATTTTTCCTGTAATTTCTTTAAAGAAAGCACTTCCTTCTTTGGAAGTACATCAAATGTGCCGTCTTCTTCCATTTTTTCAATACTTTTTAATTTGGCTATCCGGCTTTGAATTGTTTTAAAATTCGTCAACATGCCACCCAGCCATCTTTCATTTACATAATACATACCGCAGCGTTCTGCTTCTGTTTTGATGGCATCCTGAGCCTGTTTTTTAGTCCCAACGAATAAAATTGTTCCGCCATTTGCCACGATATCAGCAACTGCATTATAAGCATCATCTACTTTTCCTACAGATTTCTGTAAGTCGATGATATAAATACCATTGCGTTCTGTGTAAATGTATGGAGCCATTTTTGGGTTCCATCTTCTTGTTTGATGCCCAAAATGGACACCTGCTTCTAACAGCTGTTTCATTGAAATAACACTCATTTTTCTTTCCTCCATTTGGTTTTGTACTTCCATATGTTTCCAATTATAGTACAACCCTTTCTATCGGCACCTGTACTACTCCACATATGTGTTTTTTCAACTTTTATACTATAACATAACGCTCCCGTCATGACAAGTATTTTTTTCCAGAATCATTTGGATTGTCTGTGCTACTGGTTACTGTTCAAACCTTTGGTGCTCACAGTAACTGAATTTATTTGTTCACTGATACAGTTATCCTAGATATATGACGATCTGAAGCAGTTTTGCGTCTCAAATTTGTGATACTATCAGGAACCAGAATAAACGTACCGGACATATAAAAAAGCAGTTTCTGTATTTGAAATACTGCTTTTTTATATGATTTTCTGCTATTTATTTGTTAATATTTCTGCAATTTGACGGAAATTAGAACCTTTTTTTATTTCATAGGTACCAGGCTGCAAAAAATTAGCATAATTATGCGAACCCAGATAATCATTAAATTCTTCTGCATCATCTACTAGACCTGCTTCTTGAACTTTTTGTGATACCATCCTGGACACATCTCCGCCTACAATCGTAATGGTTACTTTACGCCCCTGCGCATGATTATCTTCTTGCGATGGAGGCTCGTCATCCTCTGTATTCGGCTTTGACGGCTCGTCTGGCTGCTCATCTTGGTTAGATGCAGGATCTGGCTGGTTTGCAGGTTCTTTCTCTGAGTCATCAGAATTGTCTCCAGTCTGTACATCAGATGAATTCTGGTCAGGATTTTTTGGCTCATCTTGCTCTTGATCCGCTGACGTCTGTGTATCATTCGTACCTTCTTGCCTATCTTCAGCCTGGGTGTCTGCCTGTTGATTATCGTCTGGCTGTTCTTGGTCTGTCTTTGTATTTCCTTGCTGTGGTATGTCCGCAAGAGTCCCTTTTGTGCCTTCTTCCATAACCATTCCAAGCTCCATGGCACGCTGAATTACTTCAGCGTCTGACATATTATCATGAAACAAAAATGTAACTGACAAAATCACCGTTGATACGATGACGCCAATTCCTGCGCCTCTTAAATAATATTTAAACTTCACTTGAATGATCTCCTTTATAAAGTCCAAGAATCAGCCTTACTTCACCTACACCCACTCCGAGTTTCTTAGCAATTGCAATAGAATCTTTGCCTTCCTCGTATAATCTTAAGATCTCATCCCGTTTATTTACTTCTTTTTCTTCCTCTGCTGTCTCTTGTGCTGCTGGCTGCTGCGAATCTGTGGCTTCTTCCTCAACCGTAGTATCTTCAGCAGAATCTGAAACTGCCGGTTTTGTCACAGCAGCAACGGCAGACGGCTCTACAGGTGCTGCAACGTACATCTGTTTTTGCTGTTTTAACTGATCCAAATAATAATTTGTAATTTCCTCCTCTTGAGATTTCAAATCTTGAATTTGTTTTGAAATCTCCGTGGAAAAATCTGTTAACTCTGTATGCTTATCATTGAGCATGCTGTATAAAAACATAACCTCATTGTGTGTTTTATTAATCTTTTCAATGACAGTATCTGAATACTCATTGATAGCCATAATTTTTTCATTTGTCTGCTTTTCTAAAGCGCGTTCTGTACGCTCTTTACTTGCATCGATTGTTTCTTCAACAATATCAACTACACGCTGTTTCGAGTGGTCTAACTCATGCTCCAGCATCACGCTCATTTCTTCTTTACTCAATTCTGAAATATGTTCCAGTTCTTCTGGAGACAATTTTTCTGTAATCCAGAAGCTCCCAAGAATAAAAAGCATCCCAACAATTAATAATATAATCTCTATTGTCGTCATCCATAATCCTCTCTAAGAACATTTTCGCATTCAAAAACAGTACCTCGCATCACTTAAAAATTGATCTTTATCTCAAATTACGCTAAATTTACAATAAATTTGTCTGAAGTGATGCAGCTTCATGCTAAATTAAAATATATGATATCAATGGTTAGCAGTTTTAGGCTAAACTCCAACAAAATTAAATTTTAATATCAAAACCGCCAGACATTGTCATTTTCAATTTAACGCTGCCATCCGGTAATATTTCCTGCTTTTCTTTTTTCCGTTTCTTTCTTTGGTTTACATATTCGTTAGACCCTTTGTCTTTGGCATCCTGCTTATTATTTAACTGGTCTGCATTATCCTTTCTTGTTACTTCCTGGGCCTGAATTTGTTCCTTTTGTTCTTCCCGCACCTGAATATTTTGCTGTTCAACAGCTGGTTTTGTATTCTCCTGGTGCCTGACTGTACTGGCGTCCTGTGTATTCTGTATCATTCCATTTAAATGAACCGGATGTACTGTCATAAAATCACCTTCCCTTTAACTTTTCACAATGATTTCCATATAGCCCCCCATAGTTTTTTGCATTTTTGCTAATGCTTTTGTGTGCAGCTGAGATACTCTGGACTCAGATACTTCTAATATTTTACTGATTTCTTTGAGTGTCAGATCTTCGTAATAATATAGTAAAATGACACGCCGCTCCTTTTCTGTAAGCAACTGCATAGCTTCCTGCAGTTTCTCCTTGAGCTCTGTCTCCTGAATCCGTTCCTCTGGCTGGATAAAATGCGAATTATTGCGAGCATCCATAACCGGTTCGCTGCCTTGCTCAATAAATTCATTCAGTGATACTACGTTCGTAACTTTCAGCTGTGAACGCCATTCCTGCAGTTCACTGTCAGAAACGCCCAATTCTTGCGCAATATCTTCTTCCAAAGCATTTTTTCCCGTCTGCATTTCGATCTTTTTGATTGCTTCATCTATTTTTTTTTGCTTTTGGCGAACAGTCCTTGGTATCCAATCCATTTTTCGAATTTGATCTAGGATTGCACCGCGGATTCTTAAGCTTGCGTATGTTTCAAATTTCACTTCTTTGTTTCTGTCAAATTTGTCAATCGCATCAATCAGCCCAAACACGCCATAGCTTACTAAATCATCATATTCCACATTGTAACCAAGATACATGCTTAATCTGCCTGCAACTACTTTTACTAATGGTGCATATTCAAGAATAATCTGTTCTCGTAGCTCTGGTGACCGATTGTCCTGATAAATTTCCCAAAGCTTTTCTTTTGAAACCTTTTTCATGCTGCTCCTCCAGGCTTACTTTTATTCTTGTCCGTCTTCGATAACTTCCAGATCAACATCTTCTAGAATCTCCCCATCTGTAAAACCTAAATCATCTGCTGTCAATTCATCCTCATTCATCTTAGTTATATTAATGTCCAACACGATCTTAATGATATATCCTAAAATATAAAATCCTAGTAAAGCAAAAAACATCGCCCGGATAAAAAACGAAAAACTAAAATCATTCACAAATGAAATGATGCACATTGCAAAACCGGCTATCAGCATTACCATTGCAGGAATATGCTTCGTCTTCATAAACTTCCCCCTACATGCTTTAAATGATTTTTAACGGTTTTCCTACCGATTTTATGTAATATTCTCCGGTATCGCAATGCAGCTCAACTGTTCTACCGTAATTTAACCCTGTATCCTCTGCAATTAGCCGAATGCCCAGTTCCTTTAGCTTTTGTTTGGAAGCTACTGCATTCTTCTGGCCAATACTGCCAACCGTATCCGAACCTGTGACCTCAAACATTTTCGCACCGCCTGCGATCTTAGCTACCATCCGCGGCTTACTCGCGCCAGCCCGAATCATCCGGTTAACCAGTTCTGTAATACCTGTATCGGCAAACTTAGCAATATTTGAATTATTTCTGATTTTTGTACTATCTGGCAGCATAATATGTGCCAGTCCGCCGATTTTTGTAACTGGATCGTAAATTGCAATCCCGATACAAGAACCAAGTCCTAGTGTTGTAATCGCATTCGGACTTTTACATATATTTAAGTCTGCCATTCCAACTTTTATCATCTGACTCATCTATTAAACTCCCATACTCATTCCAATACTCAACGCCTACGCAAAATAACCATCTAATCCATCATTTGTTATAACACAATCCCTAAAGATGCTAAAATCTTATCGTAAGAATCCAATTCAGGTAAAAGTATGAAATACCCCTCCAGCATAATCTCATCGCCAAACGCTGTCTCTATCAAGAGTGCATTATCACCGTATTGTCCAAATTGAATTGCCGGAATACTTAAAATTGCACCAGCCATATCAACTGCTATGTAAGGTACAGAAGGTGCAATATTCATATTTGTCATTGCTGATAAAGCTGATAAATAGGAACCTGCAATAATGTTTCCGATCTCTTTCATTGCAGACAGATCCATTTCATCAAACGGCTCATTATAATCGTCACTCCTTCCAAGGAGACGATTTACCAAGTAATGCGCTGCATCCATTTTCAATAAAAACATGAGGCTGCCTTCAATATCATTTTGCACACTCAAATAAATACCTACGATTTCTTCTTCTTCAGAACCGATTGCAGTGTTTAAATCTTGAACCGCCGTTAACTTGACATTTGGAACTTCCATATTCAGTTTAATACTCAGCATGGTTGCTACGGCAGTCGTTGCATTTCCTGCGCCGATATTGCCGATCTCTTTTAGCACATCAAAATACATACTGTTAATTTCATCAAAAGTAAACTTAGCCATCTAATTCTCCCTGCATATTGTCACGAATTCTACTATCAGATATAGTGAGGCACAGCCCCACTATATCGTATGTTCCACTTATATACTTTCATGCTCATCGATAAATGTATTAATATCAAACAAAGATACGAGTTCTTCTCCATTCTTTCCAATACCATTGATAAACATCTCTTTTGTCTCCTGCGAACCATGTGATACTTTATCGATATCACTTGGACCAAGATTGATTACTTCTCTTACTTCATCTACTACAACGCCAAGTGCATCTTTTTGTTCAAATTTCAAAATAATAATTCTAGATGCACCTGTATAAACGTCATCTTCGAGCCCCATTTTTCTACGGATACTCATAACAGGAATTACTTCTCCGCGCAGGTTAATGACACCTTTAAAATAATACTGTGAGGTTGGTACCCTGGTAATTTTCTGCATTCTTACAATATTGTCAATATAACTAATGTCTATTCCATATTGCTCGCTGCCGATTTTCACAACGATATACTGCTTTTTCGTTTCTTCTGTTGTTTCCATGTATTCCAATTTCGGCACCTCCCTTTACATTAATGTATTTACATCTAAAATTAACGCAATCTCACCATCACCAAGAATCGTCGCGCCGCTAATAATCTTACTGTTGCGAATAAATTTACCGAGCGACTTAATTACGATCTCTTGTTGTCCAAGCAGATTGTCTACAACAAGGCCTGCCTGTTTCTCACCTTTGCTCACAATAACAACCGTAAGGCTTTCTGGTGCTGGTTCTGGTTCAGCAATATCTAAAATATGATTTAATCGTATCAATGGAATGACTGTGCCGCGTAAATTGATCACTTCATCTGCCTGAACATATTTGATCTCAGATATCGGTACATCTTCAATCGTTACAATTGAGCCTAATGCAATAGCAAACAACTCATTATGTACTTCTACCAACAATGCCTGTATAATTGCAAGTGTTAACGGCAACCGTACAATAAAGGAAGAACCTTCCCCTAATTTGCTTTTTACCTCTACATCACCGCCTAAAGCCTCGATATTTGACTTCACAACATCAAGACCAACGCCGCGGCCCGATACATCTGTAATTTTCTTTGCCATAGAAAAACTAGGCATAAACAAAAAGTCAATAATTTCTTTTTGGCTTAAATTCTCAGCCTGCTCAGGTGTTACAAGACCACGCTCAATCGCCTTTTGCTTTACAGTTTCTGTATCAATTCCATTACCGTCATCACCGACCTCAATGATAACGTTGTTGCCTTCCTGATAAGCATTTAAATGGATGGAACCAACTTCAGGCTTTCCGCGCTCCTTGCGGGTTTCTGCACTTTCCAGTCCATGATCTGCTGAGTTACGAAGCAAATGCTGCAATGGATCACCAATCTGATCTACAACAGTCCTGTCTAATTCAGTATCTTCACCTGTCATAAACAGTTCCATTTTTTTATCCAGTTTACGTGACAAATCCCGAATCATACGTGGAAACTTTGCCACAACACTTTCAATTGGCACCATCCTTGCCTTCATAACAGATTCATGAAGACTTGTCGTAATACGTTCCAAATACTCAATCTGATCGCGGAAACTCTGGCTTTGTGTTCCATCGCTGGAATCACTCGAACTAATGGAAACAAGACTATTTTTTGCAATAATAAGCTCACTGACCTGATTCATTAAAGCATCTAGTTTCTCTATGTCTACACGAACTGTTCGGTTTGCAACTGGTTTATTGACAGCCTTCCCTTTTTGTGCTGCACTAGAAGTTTTCGCCTGTTCTTCTTTTTGCGGTGCAGCAACAACTGCAGGAGCTGATTGTTCTACAATCGCTGATTTTTCTTCAGACTGGCTTTTTTGAGCGCTTGCATTCTCAATATCTTCGTATTTTAATTGCTCTGCAATGACTTCTTCAATTTCAGATACAGCCTTGGTAGCAGTTAAAAACTTATCAATACCTTCTGAATCTGCAACAGCATAAAAGCTAAAATCTAAATCAAACTTTTCATCTTCAATATCTTGTGAACATGGACTATATACTAATATTTCACCAAATTCTTCTACTGCTTTAAATACTAAAAATGCTCTTGCAGCTTTCAGCAAACAATCTTTTTGCACGTATACCGTAAACCCAAAGATACATCGACCGCTTTCCTCTGCGTTTTTCAGTGCTTCACGCTCTTGATCTTTTAATTTTATCTCTAAAAATTTCTTATGGTGGCTTTCCTCTGCCGGTGCTTCTACAACACTTTCCTCCTTAACAGCTGGAGGCGGTGTTGGTGCAACGTCCCCATTTAAAATACCATTAAGCGCTGTGATAATGCCCTCGTTATCATTTGTTCCTTCATCCGAAGTCTCTTTAATAATATTGAGGTAGCCTTCAATCGCATCCAGGCATTGGAATAACACATCGATGATGTCTCCATTTACCTTAATCTTATCATTACGCACTTCCTGGAATACATTTTCCATATCATGCGTCAGATGCTGCATACGCTTGAAACCCATGGTACCTGCCATACCTTTTAATGAATGGGCTGCACGGAAGATCTCGTTAATTACATCATGATCCTCTGGTTCGTTTTCCAAAGCCATAATATTATCACTCAAACTCTGGATATGCTCTGCCGTCTCATCAATAAAAATCTCCAGATATTGACTTACATCCATTTTATTTTACCCCCACATGATTAATTATTCTTTTGGGAATATCCGTAAGCGTCGCCACTTCATCTGAAAGCCCTGCTTCTACAACTGCTTTTGGCATTCCATACACAACACAGGAAGGTGCATCCTGTGTTATGACATAAATCGGTTTTGCCTTGTTCAGCTCCCGGATGCCTTCTGTCCCGTCTGCTCCCATACCTGTTAAAACAACACAAGTAATTTCGTCATAAGTAGAACGCCGCAATGATTTGTACGTCACATTCGCACACGGTCGTAAACCGCCAATCGCTGGAGCATCTGATAAATGAACTTTATGATTACCGTCTTTTAATGGAACCACTTCCAGATGATAACCTCCAGGTGCTACATAAACATAACCCTTTTTTAAAATGTCATTTTCTTCTGCTTCTTTCACGTGTACTTTGCTTAATTCATTTAAGCGGTCTGCCATAGATTTTGTAAATCCAATCGGCATGTGCTGTACAAGAACCATAGGTGCATCCATATTTCTTTCTAAGTATGGAATAACACTCTGCAAAGCTTTTGGCCCGCCAGTCGAGCATGCGAGGGCAACCAGCTTCTTACCACTGCTTGCAGCAGCAGGCTGTTTGCGCGGTACAGTCCTTCCACTAACTGCGGATACTGTTTTACGTACCGTTGATGCAGCTGTAGCCGTTGATGTTGCAATTGGCCTTGTTTTACTATTACCCAATACAGCATCTAAGATACTTACCATGTTGTTACGGAATTGTACCCCTTTGGCTTCGATGATATTCTCTGGCTTAGTCAGAAAATCAACAGCACCATACTCCATTGCCTTTACCGTAATATCAGCATCCTCTTTTGCAAGGGAACTGACAACGATTACTGTAACCCGAATATTCTCTTTTTGCAATTTTTGCAGAAGCTCCAGACCATTCATCCTTGGCATATTAATATCCAAAAGTACGGCAGCATAGTTGCCCTTCTTTATTTTATCATATGCTTCCAGACCATCTCTGCATGTATCCTTTGCCTCATACTCATTACTTGTATTTACTATATCACAAATGGCCCTCCTCATGAGTGCAGAGTCATCTACTACCAAAATATTTTTTTTCATACCGCATCCGAACTTCCTTCTTTTTTGCTCTATTTACATGTCCACTGCTGTTAAAACTATGCTTTTTTATTTTAGCAAGCTAAAAAACATCTGCCGTATTCCACGCCTTTCTGGCTCAATGACTGGCTCTCCATCCACCAGGCTCTTGGCAAACCGTTCAAAAGCCAAAGCAGATCTCGAATTCGGTGCGCTTAATGAAACAATTTTTTGTTCACGCACAGATTTTTCTAACTGCACATCTTGTGGAATTGTGCCAAAAAAATGAACTTCTCCCTGGAGGAATTTAGAAATTACAGAACTAAGCTTTGCATATACAATCTTTCCATCCTCCGGCATTGTTGTTCGATTAACAACTACTTCAATATTCGTACCATTGCGGATAAAGCCTGGATTGCCATACAATGCCTTAATTAAAGAATAGGAATCTGTCAAAGAACTAGGTTCTGGTGTTAATACTAGCAAAACCTCTGGGCTTGCAAGTACAAATTCCATAACATTATTTGCAATTCCCGCGCCTGTATCAATCAATATAAAATCCGTTAGCTCGTCTAACTCTATCAGATTATTGACCAATCGCGTTAGTTGATTACGTGATAAATTATTCATTCCAGTAATCCCATTTCCACCTGAAATAAATCCGATCTCCATAGGCCCTTCCGTAATAATTTCTTTCATCTTTTTTCCATGATATATCATATCACTTAAATTGTATTTTGGTATCGCGCCAAACATGACCTCAACATTTGCAAGCCCCATATCTGCATCAAAAATTATAACCTTTTTTCCCAGCTTTCGTAATTGGATAGCAAGATTCACTGCAATTGTGGATTTTCCGACTCCGCCTTTCCCACTGGTTATTGTGATAACTCTCGCTTTAGATACAGGACGGACATTTTTAGCCTTAAGCGCATTTCTCAGTTGTTCTGCCTGATCCATCTTAATCTCCTCCAAGTAATTTCTTCACAATCTTTTGCGTATCAAATACTTCAATATCATCTGGGACATTTTGTCCATAGGTCGTGTAGGACAAGTCTGCACCTGAATATAAGTGAATATTTAATAAATTTCCGTAACAAGAAGTCTCATCCAACTTGGTAAAGATTAGCTTAAAATCTGTAAATCTTTGGTAAATGTCACAAATTTCCTGCAAATCACGATATTTTGTTGTTGCGCTGATAACTAAAAACACATCTGTAGCAAAATCATTGGATACACTTCCGATTAAATTCTTTACATCCTCACATTGAGCTGCATTTTTATGTGAAAAACCAGCTGTATCTACAAGAATCAAATCACAATCTGTCAATTTATTTACAGCATCCCGTGTTTCTTCGGGCGAATATACGATAGTTAACGGCATATCCAAGATGCTTGCGTAAGTCCTCAGCTGTTCTGTGGCCGCAATACGATACGTATCTGCTGTTAAAAATGCTACCTTTCTTCCTTCATCTACTTTATAGCGCGAAGCAATCTTAGCAACCGTTGTAGTTTTGCCAACACCTGTAGGTCCTATAAAAAAGATAACTTTCGGTTTCCCTCCATCTAAATCAATTGGTTTTGGCTGACCAAATTTTAAAATAAGCTTCTGGTAAATATGAGACAGGATATAATCAATACTTGTTCCTTTCCCAGATACTTTTTCCAACTCATCTAAAATCTGGTTTGCAAATTTTTCATGCACTTCATTATCCAGCAATGTCTGATAAAGCATTTTTACAAAAGAAAACCCTTCTTTTGTCTTGCTTTCGTCTGAAACACCCAATCCATCCTCCTGATTTTTCTTTTCTGCAGAAATTCTTTCTTCCAGAAGGCTTTGCAGGCTATCCAGCCGTTCTTCGATTGCACTGGACTGCAATTGATTGCTCTGTGCATAGTCTTGCGTTTCTTTTGCACCTTGCTTTTGAAGCTGAAGTAGAACCTTTTCTGCTTGCTTTTCTAATTCTTGCTGCGGCGGTGCAGAATAAGGGATTCGGATTTGTTCATCTGCAGCAAGATTAATACTTTCCGGTTGCTTTACAGGTACTTCCGCCCTTACCACTTTCTCTGGCTCTGCCTCCTCCAGCGCAGCTGTCACTTCATACAAAACCCCTTTTAAAGCGCGAAACATCCCTTTTGGCTTAATTGTCCTGACATTCATAATCACAACGTCAGGACCCATCTCTTTTTTTGCCCTTTCGATCGCTTCACTTTCTGTTTTTCCTTGAAATTTATTAATTGTCATTTATGCTGTCACCATCCCTACTGACTGTAATTCTACGTTCGAATCAATTTCATTATAAGATACCACAATAAGGTCCTTAAAATAATCTTCTGTCATCTTCTTAAAATACATGCGTACGATTGGTGATGTAACGATAATCGGATTTTTGCCTAAATTTTCCAATTTCGCAATCTCTGTCTCTACGGATGCCATAATAAGCTTTGTCCGTTCTGGATCGATCGTCAAATATGCCCCCTGCTCTGTCTGCTTTACAGATGCCATAATTTCCTGCTCAATATTTGGATCAAGTGTAATTACACTTGTGGCTTCATTCGGCATGAAATAGTGGTTTGAAATCGCACGCTTCAATGCTTGCCTCGTGTATTCTGTCAATACATCTGTGTCTCTTGTTGTTACTGCATGATCTGCCAGTGTCTCAAATATTGTTAGCAAGTCACGGATAGAAATGCCTTCAGAAAGCAGGTTTTGCAATACCTTTTGTATCTCGCCAATACTAACCAGCTTCGGTACAAGTTCGTCTATCAGTACTGGATTATTTTCTTTTACGTTTTCAATTAAGTTCTGTACATCCTGCCTGGTCAGTAGCTCAGCAATATGGCTGCGGATTACTTCTGTTAGATGCGTCGCAATAATTGATGGCGGATCAACAACAGTATAGCCAAGTGTCTCCGCACGTTCACGCTGACTCTCTGTAATCCATAACGCAGGCAAGTGAAAGGATGGCTCAAAAGTCGGGATACCTGTAATTTCTTCTTCTACATACCCTGGGTTCATTGCCATATAATGATCAAATAAAATCTCACCTTCTGTAATCTGGATTCCTTTTATTTTAATGATATACTGGTTTGGATTCAACTGGATATTATCACGCAGTCGGATAATCGGAACTACAGTTCCTAACTCAAGTGCAATTTGACGCCGGATCATAACAACACGATCCAGTAAGTCGCCGCCTTGGTTTACGTCTGCCAGCGGAATAATGCCATAGCCAAATTCCAATTCAATTGGATCAACTTGCAGTAAGGACACAACGTTTTCCGGCTTTCGTATTTCTTCTGCTTCTTCTTCCGCCTGTGTCGATTCTTCCTCAATTGCTTCTACTGCCATACTTTTATCAATTTGTCTGCCTGCAATAAAATACACAAGACCAAAAGCAACAAACAGTACGGGATTTAATGGCGTAACAATACCTAAGAAACTCAAAGTAGCCCCTACTAAATACAAAACTTTCGGAATCCCAAACAACTGAGAAATTAAAACATCACTAATATCAGCCTCTTTTGAAGCTTTCGTAACTAAGATACCAGTAGCAAGTGAAATAAGCAATGATGGAATCTGCGATACTAAACCGTCACCAATTGTCAAAATACCATACTTTTGCAGAGCGTCCGCAGCTTCTAGCCCTTCACGCATCATACCCATTACGGTTCCACCGACAATATTAATAAATGTAATTAATAGTCCTGCTGTCGCATCACCCTTTACATACTTTGTCGCACCATCCATAGAACCAAAGAAGGAAGATTCCTGTTGAATCTTATCTCTACGGATTTTTGCTTCACGATCATCAATAGCACCTGTATTCAAATCTGCGTCAATTGCCATCTGTTTTCCAGGCATTGCGTCCAATGTAAAACGCGCTGTAACTTCAGATACACGTTCAGAACCTTTATTAATGACTACAAACTGGATAATAATCAGAACAATAAAAACGATTGTACCAATTACAAGATCGCCGCCACCTACGAAATTACCAAAAGTCGCAACTACGTTACCCGGATCACCTGTTGTTAAAATCAATCTCGTAGAAGATACATTTAATGAAATTCTGAAAATTGTTGTAAACAATAATAGTGTCGGAAAAAACGACATATCTAAAACTTCCTGTACAAACAGGCAATTAAATAATACGACTAATGCTATCGATATATTTAGTGCCAGCATAACATCTAATACAATATTAGGGATCGGGACAATAAAGAACACTACCGCTGCTAATAAATACAATGCAACGCCTACATCTGCTTTCTTCATGTCAACTCCCCTTTCCTCAATTATTTTACCTCTAAATCACTGTATCCTTTTTCATATGACAGATACAGGCTCTAAATGTTGTTTCTATCACAAATCATCTATCATAAAAACATTCTATTTCGTAAGACTGTCTTTCTTTAAAAACGTTTCCATTTTATAAGGCTATCTATACTTTTATAAAATGTTTTCATTTTATAAGGCTATCTATACTTTTATAAAATGTTTTTATTTTATAAGACGATCTATATTTTAATAAAATGTTTTTTATAAGACTATCTATACTTCTATAAAATGTTTCTATTTTATAAGATTATCTATACTTCTATAAAATGTTTCTATCTCTTCCTAAGACTATCTATTTTTCTATCAAAACGTTTTTATATTTATAAGACGATCCATCTTTCCATAAAACGTTTCTACTTCATAAACTATTTATCTTTTATGAAAGCATCAAAATCGTATGTATTTTAGATTTTATTTTTCAATCGATATACAGTAGCCAAAATCTCTGCTACTGTTTGATACAATTCTGGCGGTATTTCTTCACCTATTTCCACATTCGCATATAGCATACGTGCTAATGGTTTATTCTCTACGATTTCTACATCTGCTTCTTTTGCTTTTTCTTTAATCTGCTGTGCCAGATAATCTTCCCCTTTTGCCAGCACAATCGGCGCCTGCGACTTTTCAGCATCATACTTTAATGCAACTGCAATATGTGTCGGGTTTGTAATAACTACATCCGCTTTTGGTACATCCTGCATCATTCGCCGCTGTGATGCCTCACGCATACGTGCGCGCTGTTTTCCTTTGATCTGCGGATCACCTTCCGCATTTTTATATTCATCTTTTACTTCTTGTTTGGTCATCTTCATTTCATCTTTAAACTTCCATTTCTGATAAAGATAATCTATAAGACCAAGTACAAGATAAGCAGCTGAAATTTTAAATCCTGTCCCAATCACAAGAGAACCTATTAGCATGACTGCCTGCAGTATTTGCATGTCACATAAAAACAAAAGATTATGCGACTCATCCTTAATAGAAGTATAAGCGATCCAAGCAATCAACACAAGCTTTGCTATGGATTTAACCAGTTCTACTAAAGAATTTTTTGAAAAAATCCGTTTAAAGCCATTAATCGGATTAAATTTACTTAATTGCGGTTTCATTGGCTTTGCAGTTACTTTCCACTTGACCTGCAACAAATTAATGACAACCATCGCCAAAAAACCTACTGCAAAAAAGGGCCCTACCATCTTAATCAAAGCAAATATTGCCTCCTGCAGCACCTGAGAGACGGCCTTTCCTGATACGCCTGTGCCATTTTCTGAAAGGAAATCTGGAATCAGATGGTAAAAACTGCGAAACATCCCAAGCATCTGATCACCAAGGCTTGCAATCATAATTTGCATCATTCCAAATAAGACAAGCAAACCAACTGCATTATCTAATTCCTTACTTTTTGCTACTTTTCCGTCTTTTCTCGCATCAGAAAGCTTTTTCGCTGTCGGTTCTTCTGTTTTTTCTCCGCCTGGACCGTCTTTTGCAAACCACTGCAGATCTAAGGATAACGCAAATTGTTTCTTATCCACTTGTATACATCCCCTTTACCATATATACCACAAGCCTGCGCATCTCTTTTACTACAAAGTCGGCAACCCCAGGAATTAATGAAATTGCGAAAAAAAGTACAAGCAGCCCCAGCAATACTTTCATCTGCATACCAACTGCAAACATATTCATCTGCGGCGCAACCTTTGACATAATACCCAGAATACAATTTAAAACTGTCATACAGGCAAACATTGGTAACGCAATGCGGAAACCAATCATAATCAAGCTTGACATAAAACTGGTAAATCCTTTCAGCAAATAATCCCATTGGAAAATCTGTCCATTAATTGGTATTAATTGATAAGAATCACAAACCGCACGTATCACATAATGATACATATTTGTAATTAATAACATCAGCATCACCAAATAGTTATAAAAATTACCAGTAATACTTTCTGTCATCTGTGTCAAAGGATTGTATTCCTGTGCCATTGCAAGACCCATTTCCATATCCATAATACGCCCTGCAAATAAAACAATAGAATTACAGATGCTAGCTGAAAAACCGATCAACAAGCCTGTAATTCCTTCCTTCATCACAATCATTCCATATTCCATTATCCCTGTGTAAGCAAGGTTCTGCTCAGGCAAAACACTGGTCAGCATAATTGCAATACAGCCTGCTACCCCGATTTTCGTTCTGTTCGGAACTCCCCTTATATTAAAAAATGGCGCTGCAAAAATACAAGAAGCTACTCGAACCAGTACTAACAAAAAATATTCAACTGTTTGTATTGTGAATGTCGCATTGAACATGTTACATTCCTACTCCTACACATATAAACTGAAGTCTGACCATAACCTGGTCATAAAATCAGCCATATTATTTAGCATCCATGAACCAAGCAGCAGCATAGTTGCAAACACTGCTAATATTTTTGGTACAAAAGTCAGTGTCTGCTCTTGAATCGATGTAACTGTTTGAAAAATACTGATAATCAAACCTACAATTAAGGATACAAGAAGCAGCGGTATAGCTGTCATAATAATTGTATAAATAGCATCCCGGGATATATCCATAACCTGCCCTTCTGTAATCATACGAATATCCTCCTTAAATGGCTGCGGAATGAAACTTCCGCATAATGAAATTTATTCATCATTTCCTTCGCTAATAAAATGTCTTTACTAATTCTCCGATTACAAGATTCCAGCCATCTGCAAGTACAAAAAGCAATATTTTAAATGGCATTGAAATTGTAGTCGGCGGCAACATCATCATACCCATTGACATTAATACAGACGCAACTACCATATCTATGACAATAAACGGGATATAGATAAGAAAACCAATAATAAATGCTGCCCGCAGCTCACTGATAATAAAGCT
>CANDJR010000054.1 GCA_947385105.1 uncultured Eubacterium sp. | reverse complement strand
GGATGCCAGCTGCTCTTGCTAATTGTGCCAGGCGGCAAATAGCATCTTCAACATCCCCAGGCGCTACCATCATAAGGTCTGCCAGCTCGTCTACAATGATGACAATATACGGCATTTTTTCTGGTTTTTTATCATCTGGTATATCTTTGAGTTTTTTCACCTTGGCATTGTACCCTTTGATATCACGTACGCCGCAGCCTGCAAACTTCTGATAACGCTCCATCATCTCAGAGACTGCCCAGTGCAGCGCTCCTGCAGCCTTTTTCGGGTCTGTTACAACCGGAAGCAGCAAATGCGGAATGCCATTATACACACTGAGCTCAACCACCTTTGGATCAATCATAATGAGTTTGACATCCTGCGGGTCTGCTTTGTAAAGGATACTCATAATAATCGTATTAATACATACGGATTTTCCTGAGCCAGTAGCACCGGCAATTAAAAGGTGCGGCATCTTGCAAATATCTGTCACCACAACCTTTCCGGCAATGTCTTTCCCTACTGCAAAAGCACAAGGCGATTTATGATGCTCAAACTCCTCTGCTTCGATTAAGCTTCGAAACATCACAGGCACATTTTCTTTATTTGGCACTTCAATGCCAATCGCTGCTTTTCCTGGGATTGGCGCTTCTATCCGGATATCCGCTGCTGCCAGATTCAGCTTAATATCGTCTGCCAGGTTTACAATTTTACTTACCTTAACGCCCATTTCCGGCTGAATTTCATACCGGGTAACAGCCGGGCCGCAGCTGACATTTAAGATTGTAACATTCACTCCAAAATTTTTCAATGTCTGCTGCAATTTCAGCGCAGTCTGCTGCAGATGCTGTCTCGAATCCCCTGTTTTATTCGGATCACCAAGCTTTAGTAAATCAGATGTCGGAAACAGATGTTTCCGCTTCACGGGCAGCTGTGCCTGCTGCAGATGTACGTCAATATCCGCTGCATGAGAAGCCGTTTGTGCAGGTGATTTTTTCGGAACACTTGGCGCAACTGCTGTCACCTTTTTTGAAGCTGCCTGCTTTGGCTGCGTATTTGCCTTTGCACCAGATTCCTGCAATTGCTGTGACATTAATTCTTCTGCAGATAAGAATACATCATCATCTGGCTGCAGTAATTCGTCTTCACTTTCCCATTCATCCGCCTGCGCAGCTATCACATGTGATTTGGCTGTCTCTCCTACTGCGCTATCCTCAAAGCTTTCTGGATGTTCTGTACTTTGGTAAGACCGTTCCTCCCCTCTCCCAGCTGCCAAGGCTAGACTGTCAGAAATATTTGTACTAGTATCTGTTTTGCTAGTATCCAGATAGGCAGTTTGTGCATATGGATCTTCTTGATTAAAAGTTTGTTCTTGGGAAGATTCTTTATGTGAAGTTCCATTATTTACAATTTCTTGATATGGAGAGTCTTCCAGTAAGGTTTTTTCATATGAAGTTTGTTCATATAAGGTTCCTTGATATGGTGGTTGTTCCTGTAAAGTTTCTCTATATAAAGCTTCTTCATATGGAGAGTCTTCCTCCAAGGTTTTTTCATATGAAGCTTCTTGATATAGTGTATTCTCCTTTGAAGCTTCTTGATGTAAAGATTTTTGATATAAAGATTCTTTATCTGAAACTTCTTCATCTGAAACTTTTTCATCTGAAACTTCTTCCTGAGGAGTTTCTTCCTCCAGGGCTACTTCATATGGTGTTTTAAAAGCATCTTCCTGCTTTTGTAAATCTATCTTTGGCTCCTGAAATTTTGGCAGCATTTCAGAAAACAAATCACTTGTTTTCGCCAGCAGATCATCTGCCTGAATAGCTGGAGACACGATTTGCTCTTGATTTTTTGCCCCGCGTATGTTTTCTTCTTCTGCAATAAAATTCGGCTGCAGCGAAACCTTTTGGCTTTCCATCGGTATGATATGATCAGGCTTTAGCGCCTGTGCCCGCTGCATTTTCCCCCCTGCATCTCCGATAACAGAAGCTATCTCTGTATGGTAGCCCATGCCAACAGCCTCCTGCTTTGGCATTTGTGCTTTTTGCTCCTCTTTCTTTGTACTTCTCTCCCCCATGACGTGAATCGGGAAATCCTGTACAACGGGTATATCTGCATGCAGCTCCACAGCAGCGCTGCCTGGCGCCTGCGTGCCAGTATCTTTAATGGTTGTATCTAAAGACACGCCAACCACCTTATTATCCATGCGCAGCTGCCTGCGCTGCGTATACTGCTCATGTTGGCGGATAGTTTCTTCTTTTGCTGTATGATATACTTTCCGGCTGCCAGATTCGATATGTTTCCAAAGCGAACGCTCCGTAATCAATATCATGCAGATAATCATGACTACAATATCAATAATATATGCGCTGACTTTCCCCAGGTTTGGCTGGATGAGCCAGGTTAAAATCCCGCCAATCAAACCTCCTCCATATCTGTGCGTCTTTGCCCATACAAAGGAATCAAACGGTGATTTTGCAAGATTGTTTCCGCCAATTAACTCTAAAAACATGCAAACAAATACAAAAAAGATAACCGCAGCAACTATTTTTAAAGTTGCAACAGGATTGTCTTTATTCGCGATCATAAAAGCAACTGCTGCAAACAGCAGCAGCGGGAATATGTATGCAGTCAAGCCGACCATACCAAAGACAAAACCGCTGATCATACGGCCGGCATTTCCGGCAATTCCAAAGTTGCTGATAAACAATATAATGGATAAAGCAAGTACTGCCCATAGGATTGCTTCATATTTCGATGCATCCGAGGACTGGGCATTTGTGTGTTTCCTCCCTGCTTTTTTCCCTGACTGTCCAGCCATATGTATCCTCCATTTTCTTTCTTTTCTTCCTATAACATGATGTATGTAATAATAGAAATCATACCTACAATCAAACAGTAAATCGAAAAGAGCGTATATTTCTTTTCTTTTACTACAAATAGCATAATTTTAATACAGATATATCCTACGATTGCACTAACGGCTGTTCCAATAGCATAGTAAATCCACTGTGTTGTGCCAATGTCCAGCTGCTTGATATCAAAAATCTGCAGTACCAGCGAACCTAAAATAGCTGGAATTGACATAATAAAAGAATACTTTACTGCAAACTTACGGTCAAACCCGCTTAATAAGCATGCCGTAATCGTAGTGCCGGAACGGGAAATTCCAGGCATTGTCGCAATGCCTTGGCAAATACCAATCACAAACGCGTTTGTATAACTTACATGCTTTGGTGTCTTACGCCCTTCTTTGCATCGATCTGCAATAAACAGTAAAATCGACGTAATCAAAAGACAGATCCCAGGGACAAGCAGGATCGTAGATGCAAGTTCGATTAAATCAGAAGCTACAACCCCAATAATCCCGGTTGGAATCGTAGATACAATGACGAGCATGTCAAATTTACGGTATCCATTACAGATGACTCTGCGGTATTGTTTGTCCTTGTTTCCACTCATCCTTGCAAAGGCAATTCCAATATTTGCAAAAAAATCTCCCAAAAGCGCAAAACCTTCGCAGATCATTTTCCAAATATCCTTGTAATAGACTGCAAATACAGCAAGCAGCGTACCAAAATGCAGTAAACAGTCAAACAACAGCCCAACCTCATCCAAATCAAATGCAATTTGGAATAATGCCAAATGTCCAGAACTGCTGACAGGCAAAAATTCCGTAATCCCCTGGATTAGCCCCATCAAAATTGCTTCTAATAATGACATGTTATGCCTCCTTTATCATGATTTATAGACAGCAAAAAACGAAAACGAATGTTTTCGTTTTGTCTGAGGACTGTCGTACGAAGTACCTAACATACAATATCAAGTAATCCGCATCGTAAAATACTCTGCATATTGTATGCTTTTCGCTTCATGCAACAGCCCCTACCAATTCATTAGACAAATATATAATTATATATATTATCATAAGTCTGCGTAAATGTCATTTAATTTTAGGCTTTTTTTTGCAGATTCTTCCAAGACAAGTAACCATTATTCGTTACCGCTTTGTGCGCTGTTTTTGGAATGTTGGCTAATCAGTGCATGCAGCTTGTCCAATGCCTCCTTCATACCCCCTACTTCGTTGATAATGCCTTCTTTGACAGCTTCTTCTCCTACTAAAATCGTACCCAGATCCTTAGTGAGCATTGTCGTATTCATCATCAGCTTTTCCATCCGTTCTTCCTTTGCCTGGCAGTGGGATGCAATAAAGCCAATAATCCGGTTTTGCATCTGCTTAAAATATTCATAAGTCGGCGGAGCACCAATGACCATGCCATTCATACGCACCGGATGTATGACCATCGTACCTGTTGGCACAATAAAAGAATAATCCGTAGAAACAGCTAACGGCACGCCAATCGAATGGCTGCCGCCCAATACTAAAGATACGGTTGGCTTGCTTAAGGATGCAACCATCTCTGCAATTGCAAGTCCGGATTCAACATCTCCGCCTACTGTATTTAAAAGCAGCATGACGCCGTCAATATTATCAGCGTCTTCAATTTCTGCCAATTTAGGCAGCACATGCTCATATTTTGTCGTTTTCGTATTCGAGGATAAGCACTCATGCCCCTCAATTTCGCCAATGACAGACAAAAGGTAAATCCTATGGTGGTGATAATTTTCATTTAACGTAACTTCGCCGTTTGTTTTAATCGCTTCATTTTCGCTGGCTTCTGCCTCCAGTTCTTCCTTTTTCTTTTCTGCATCACTCATAAACACACCTCTTTCCTTTTTGTAAGAGTATGTGCCCTTTTGTCCGAAATTATACAGAAAGCGGCAATAGGGTGCATTTGAAACAGTTTCCTTTCAAATACACCCTATCGCTCATCTTTTGTTATTCACAATCCACTGCATACTAGCTTAACGGATCGCGTGATTATTCTCCGATCAAATAGTTGTATAACCCTTCGTATCTAAACTTGGATGCATTCCAAGAATAGTCTTTCTTCATTCCGCGGTCAATCATCTGATTCCATTCTTTTTTCATCTCAAAGAATACCTTTTTAGAATAATTAATGACTTTGAGCATTTCTTCACCATTATAATTTGTAAATGAGAACCCGTCTCCGCTGTTTTCATATTCATTAAATGGTACAACCGTATCCTTTAAGCCACCTGTCTCACGTACAATTGGAGCCGTGCCATAACGGAAGGAAATCAGCTGTGTTAAGCCGCATGGTTCAAATGCAGACGGCATTAAGAATGCATCAGCACCAGCATACAATTTATGTGCCAAATCATCGGAATAGCAGATATTTGCAGAAATACGATCTCCATATTTCCATGCATAATGGCGGAACATATTTTCATAGCCAGGATCCCCTGTCCCGATTACAACAAGCTGGGTGTAATCGTCCACAATCCGATCAATCACATAATTAATCAAATCCAATCCCTTTTGATCTGTCAAACGGGAAATTAATCCGATCATATACTTTTTCTTATCTACTGCAAGGCCCAATTCCTCTTGCAGCTTTGTTTTATTATTCGCTTTTTTCTTACGCCAGTTGCTCGGATCATAATTGCAGTAAATCTTTGGATCTGTTGCAGGATTATAAATTTCATAATCAATACCATTCACAATTCCCTGCATATCCATATGTCTTGCTGCCATCAGGCCGTCTAAGCCTTCTCCGTAATACGGTGTCTGGATTTCCTGCGCATATGTATCACTGACAGTTGTAATATAATCCGCATAAACCAGTCCGCCCTTTAACATATTTGCATCTTTATTAAATTCCAGCTTATCCGGTGCAAACAAGAAATCCTGCAGGCCGCTTAAGCCCTGGATAACCTTCTTATCCCAAATACCCTGGAAACGCAGGTTATGGATTGTCATAATAGACTTCATGCCCCAGTAAAACATATCTCCCTGGAACTCATTTTTTAGATAGACTGGGATTAAGCCAGTCTGCCAGTCATGGCAGTGGATGAGATCCGGCTGAAAATCAATTGATTTTAGCATTGATAATACTGCCTTGTCAAAGAAAATAAATTTCTCAATATCATAACGAATATCGCCATAAGGCACAGCACAGTTAAAATATTCCTGATTGTCAATAAAATAGTACGTAATGCCGCCCAGTTCATAAGTTAGAATGCCTACATATTTTTCTGGCAGCATAGGACCTGTTCCCATGTAAAAATGTGTCACATACTGAAATTCATTTCTGTAATATTCTGGAATACAAGTATAATTTGGCATTACAACCCGCACATCCCAGTTTTCCTTATCAAATTCTTTTGGTAATGCACCGCATACATCCGCCAGGCCGCCTGTTTTGATAAATGGCACACATTCAGATGCTGCAAAAAGTATTTTTTTCATAAAAGAAATCCTCCATTAAATTTATTATGCTTCATCCCAATTGTGATATACGGTCTGTACATCATCATCTTCCTCTAACAGATCCAAAATCTTCTGAATGTTTGTAAGATCCGTTTCCTCTGACAATGTTACATACGTCTGTGGGATCATCGTAATTTCTGCCTGTGTCAGCGTAATATCCTGTGCAAGAAGGGCATCACGCACTGTCTGGAAATCTGCAGGATCGGTTGTAATCTCAAAACTGTCTTCTTCCTCGGAAAAATCCTCTGCGCCTGCATCCAGCGCCATCATCATCAAGTCATCTGCTTCTAATTCACATTCTTCTTTGGCAATCAGAATCTGTCCCTTTTGATCAAACATATAAGAAACACACCCCTGCGTACCAATACTTCCCTGTCCTTTTGTAAAGCAGTTGCGTACATTTGCAGCCGTCCGGTTCTTATTATCCGTAAGCGCATCGACAATAATTGCAGTACCGCTTGGTCCATATCCTTCATATGTAACTACTTCATAATTTACATTGCCAACATCCCCCGCTGCTTTTTTGATGCCACGCTCAATCGTATCGTTTGGCATATTATTGGCCTTTGCTTTTGCAATGACATCGCGCAGTTTACTATTATTAGCCGGATCCGGTCCGCCTTCCTTTACCGCAATTGCAATTTCGCGGCCAATCATTGTAAAAGCCTTGCCCTTTGCAGCATCATTTTTTTCCTTTTTATGTTTGATATTGGCAAACTTGGAATGTCCTGACATAAAAACTCCTCTTTTCTACTCATTCATCAATTCTATTTTAGCATTTAATTGTGTGAAAGACAAGCACTATCCTTCCTGATTCTGACATTCTGAATCATCTTATTTTCCACCTTAATGACATCAAACAAATACCCCATATACGGAATCGAAAACGTCTCGCCATCTGATGGTATTTTATCTATTTGAGAGATTAAAAAACCATTCAGCGTATCGTATTCATTTTCCTCATATGCGATTCCAAGTGCGTCCCATGCATCGTCTAATGCAGTCATTCCCTGCATAAGGTAGGACCCATTGGGCAGTTTTTCAATCATTTGGTTTTCTTTATCGTGCTCGTCAAATATATTGCCGACGATTTCCTCTAAGATATCCTCCATAGCAACCAGTCCAGAGGTCTGTCCATATTCGTCAACTACAATGACCATATGCGCTTTTTTCGCCTGCATTTTTTGAAATAAATCACTGATTTTTTGTGTTTCCGGAATAAATTCCCCATCCTGGAACAGCCCATCGATATCCTTGATCTGCGTATGCATAATATCTTTGTTTCGTTGAAACGCCAAGACCTCTTTAATATGTAGGATGCCAATGATATTGTCAATGTCATCCAAATATACAGGAAATCTTGAGAAAGGCTGTTCTAGCACCCGATCCAATACTTCATAAAATTCCATCGTCCCATCAAGTGCACAGATATTTTTTCGGTGAGTCATAATGTCTTTGGCTTCTTTATCTGTGAACTCAAAAATATTGTGAATCATTTCTGCTTCACTTGCCTGCAGCACACCGTTTTCATGGCCTTCATTTACCATAGAAATAATATCTTTTTCTGTTACTGTTTCCTGGTTTCTGCGATTTAATTTTTTCAAAAAATCTGCAAACCAGTTATTCCTCTCTGCATTGTTCAGCTTGGGACTCGCACCATCATCCATATAATCCTCTCCTTTTTGTTTATGTATTAGCCTTGGCCAAAACATGTTGTAAATAAAATATCATTTCTGCTGTATTACGTCAAGCTATGTAATCATTAATTGTAGACTGACACATAGCGCTTTATCAATTTTTTTCATTATTTCGCCTTCTAAATGGCATACTTTATCTTTTAACCGCTTTTTATCAATCGTACGCAGCTGTTCTAATAAAATAACAGAATCCTTTACCAATGCATAGCGGTTGCAAGACAGCTCTACATGCGTAGGCAGCTTTGCCTTATTCATTTGTGAGGTAATCGCAGCACAGATTACCGTTGGACTGTGCAGATTTCCTACGTCATTTTGAATGATTAACACTGGCCGGATGCCGCCTTGTTCTGAGCCTACCACTGGCCTTAAATCAGCATAATAAATATCACCACGTCTTATTAACATTTTTCCACTCCACAAAATAGGTTATACGGTGAGTATTTCCAGTTTTATCGAGTGTATTCATTCCAAGCGATGGATTTATTCAAAAAAGCAGTCCCGCTCAGTAATTCGGTATCCATTTTTATAAAATACCCGCGGAATACGCTTACCCAAACAGCAGGCAAACTCATAGTGGAACCTTCCTGATAAGTCTCCAAGTTCTTCTAAGGTAAGCCGCAGCCCACCGTCTACGCCAACCAAAGTTACCGTATCTCCGATTTTCACATCCGGAATATGCGTAACGTCTACCATAAATTGATCCATGCAGACACGTCCGCGGATAGGCGCTTTTTGTCCATGGATGAGCACATATCCTTGATTGGATAAACTTCTTGGATAACCGTCCCCATAGCCGACTGGAATCGTTGCTATTTTTTCTGCCTCCGTCGTCGTATAAGTCCCTCCATAAGAAATGCTCCTGCCTGCTTCTAACTCCTTGACATGCACTACGTGGCTTTTTAATTCCAAAGCAGGTGTAAGCTTTATTTGGTTTCTCTGCACTTCTTTTGACGGCCATAGTCCGTAAAGCGAGACTCCTGCCCGTACCAAATCCATATTTGTCTGTGGTAAATCAAGCAGTGCAGCACTGTTTGCACAATGCTTGTAAGGAATCGTTACGCCTTCTTGTTCGATAAGCGCAATCATTGTCTGGAATTGCTCAAATTGTGCCAGTGCAAATTGTTTATCTGCTTCATCTGCTTTTGCAAAATGTGTAAAGATTCCCTCTACTATGATATGCTCCAAAGAGGCAATCTGCGCTACTATTTTTGCATTTTCTTTTGTAGCCTGCATGCCGAGCCGGCTCATGCCAGTATCAACTTTAATATGTATCGGAAGGACTCTGCCTTCCTTTTTAGCTGCTTTTGAAAGCTGCTGTGCCATTTCCAGTGTAAACACCGTTGGACGGATTTCCCATTCTGCAAGCATGAAATAATGCTCTGGAAATACATACCCTAAAACTAAAATTGGTTTTTTAATTCCATTACGTCTTAACGTAAATGCTTCTTCTGCTGTTGCAACTGCAAATCCATACAAATAATCCAACGATTCAATCGTATGGGCAACATCCACTGCACCATGCCCATACCCGTCTGTCTTTACGACAGCAAGTATTTTGGTTTCTGGTTTTATCAGGCGGTGCATTGCCTCTATATTATGTTCAATCGCATCCAGGTCAATTTTGGCATATACGCGGCTGTATCGTTCCATTTTTATTCTCTCCTTTATCGCTTTGATAAAACCTCTCCAATGGCTGCGGCTATATCCCGCGCAAGCACGCTGTAATCGCTTTTTTTTCTGGCTGCTGCTTCTCCTGCCAGTCCATGAAGATAAACGCCTAAGGCAGCTGTCTGACCGATTGGCAAATCGCTATATTTTTGCGCAAGCAATGCAGCAATCATACCTGCTAACACATCGCCGCTCCCGCCCTTTGCCATGGCATTGCAGCCAGAAGGATTAAAATATACACGCCCATCTGCACATGCTGTAACAGTAACCGCATCTTTTAAGACACAGACGGCATGTAACTGTTGTGCAAGTTTTCGTGCAGACGGCACCATTTCCCTTTTGATGTCTGGGATCGTTTTATTGAAAAGCCGTGCCATTTCCCCTATATGCGGAGTAAGCACAAGCTTTGCCTTTGTAAGTTCTGTCCACTGCAAATGCCCGGCTAAAATATTTAATCCGTCTGCATCTATTACTACCGGCACCTTTGCATGATCTAATACCAGCCGTACAATTTGACATGCACGCGGATCTGTGCCAAGTCCCGGCCCAATGACAATAGCATCCGCCCATTGAATAGCATCCAGCCACTGTTTTTGTACAAACGCACTGTCTTTCGATGTTTGATCCGGATAAAACAGTAATACTGCTTCTGGCAACGCAGCCTGCAAAATCTCTCTATTTTCGATCGGCGTAGCAATTTTTACAAGCCCGCACCCTGTATGATAGGCTGCTTGTGCACAAAAAACAGCTGCCCCTGCCATCCCATTACTGCCTGCAATGGCAAGTACCTTGCCAAAGGTCCCCTTATTAGAGCGTTTGGGCCGTTTAGGCAGCAGTTTTAAATCGGAATACTCCAGTTGAAAACCAGACGGCTTACGTCCCATCCAGCTTTCTTGTGTAACACCAATTTGTGCAACAATCGTCTTGCCGCACAACTCACATCCTGGATACAGCACCTGCCCTATTTTTTGATAAGCAAAGGTCACTGTCAGATCCGCGCAAAAAGCTGCTTCATATACGTCTGCGGTATCGCTGCTAACGCCGCTTGGCATATCAACTGCCACCTTATAGCCAGATAAGCTGTTCATAGCAGTAATCCATGCAGCATACACATCCTTTGGCGGCCTGGAAAGCCCTATGCCAAATAAGGCGTCAACGACACAGTCATACGCAGACTGTGCCTTCATGCACAATCGGATATCTTCACAAACAGGTATGCCATACGCAAGCAAAATGTCTCCTTGCAGTTTATTTTCCGGGGATCGGTTTCCATGATCCGGAATTTGTGCAACCGTCACCTGACAGCCCTGCTGATACAGCAGCCTTGCAATGGCCAGACCATCTGCCCCATTATTACCATTTCCACATACGATCAAAACGCTGCTGCCATGGGACAGCTTTTTTGGCATATTTGCAACAACGCTAAGCGCGGCGCGCTCCATGAGCACACAGGACGGCACACCAAAATGCTGGATCGTATGCTGGTCGCAATCTTTCATTTCTTCGCTGTTTACAATCGGTTTCATAGTTTTTTTTCTTTCTGCTGTTCTAGCTGCTGTTCTTTCTGATATTCTTTGTGATGTTCTTTTTGATTCTGCAGCATATTATACGAAAGCTGCATTAAGCTATCAGACAGATGTACGTTTTCTACAACAACATCCTGCTCCACTAAGTCTAAATCTAAATGCGCAAAATTCCAAATCGCATGGATACCAAGCTTCACTAAGCGGTTTGCAAGCGGATCAGCAGTATCTTTTGGCATTGTAAGCGCTGCAATGTCAATCTTATGTGTAGTGGCAAATTCTTCCAGCTCATCTAACATCATAATGGGAACACCCCGTACGGTCGTACCTTTTAGATTCGGATTGATATCAAATAAACCAATAATAATAAATCCCAATTTTTCAAAATTAGAATAATTTGCCAGTGCCTGCCCAAGATTTCCAGCTCCTGCAACAATAATATTATGCTGCTGCTCCAGCCCTAAAATTTTACCGATTTCACTGTATAAGTATTGTACATTGTAACCATATCCCTGCTGCCCAAAACCACCAAAATTGTTCAAATCCTGGCGTATCTGGGACGCTGTCACTTTCATCTTTACACTTAGTTCATTGGAAGATATCCTCTCCACTCCTTCATCTAATAATTCCCCCAAATAGCGGTAATATCGCGGCATCCTGCGAATGACCGCCTGCGAAATTTCTTTACCCAATTTCATACCCTCTTTTTTGTATCTCAAAACAAATTATAATTATTTACGAAACTATTGTCAATGTTTACCAGAATTTCCATGCTTTACATTAATACAGTAACAATTGTGTCGACAATGTCTCCCATTGTTCATAAAGCCCTTCCAATTCCAGTTCAATTTGCTGCATTCTAGTATGCAGTTTGATTACTTTAGCAGAAATTACCGCTACCTCCGGCTTTGTCATTTCTTCCTCCAGCTCAGATTTTTCTGTTTCCAGCTGTTCGATTTTCTTTTCTGCTTTTTGCAGCTCATTTTCTATTTTCCGTTTTGCTGCCTGCTTTGCTTTCTGCTGTTTCCACTGTTCCTTGCCAAGCGTTTCCTGCTGCTGCAAATTTGATGTTTGTCCGCCAATCGGCAAGTCGCTCTTTCCAAAAGTATTTCTGGTAAGATTACTTCTCATCAGATCTTTTTTTTCTAAATAATAGTCATAATTCCCAATGTAATTCAAAATTTGATGCTCATGCAAATCTAAAATCCGCGTAGCTGTCTTATTAATAAAGTAACGGTCATGGGAAACAAAAAATACCGTCCCTTCATAATGCACCAGCGCGTTTTCTAAAATCTCTTTCGAGGTAATGTCCAAGTGGTTGGTCGGCTCGTCCAAAATCAAAAAATTTGCTTCTGAAAGCATCAGCTTGGCAAGGGATACTCTGCCGCATTCTCCGCCGCTTAAATCTCCAATACGCTTAAATACATCATCATTCGTAAACAAAAATGCAGCCAGTACATTACGGATTTGTGTATTGGTAAGATCCGGACGCTCGTCAGCGATTTCTTCAAACAGTGTCTTTTCTTTATGGAGAACTTGGTGCTCCTGATCATAGTATCCGATATGGACATTCGTCCCTAAGGCAATCTCACCTGCATCTGCTTGAAGTACATCATTTACGATTTTTAAAATCGTCGTCTTACCAGTTCCGTTATTGCCAATGAGCGCCACCCGTTCCCCGCGGTATATCGAAAAGTCTACATCCGAAAACAGCGCTAAGCTGCCAAAAGATTTTGCCAGCCCTGTTACATGTATGACATCATTTCCACTTGTTACCGCTGGAACAAGCGAAATATGAATATCTGTATTGTCATCTACTGGTTTGTCCAGCCGTTCCCTTTTTTCTAATAGTTTTTCACGGCTTTCTGCCCGCCGGATTGATTTCTCGCGGTTAAATGACTTTAACCGTGCAATCACTTCCTCGTCATGCTTGATCTCACGCTGCTGGTTATAATAAGCATGCAGCTGTGCTTCACGCACCTTTGCCTTTTTGTGCGCATATGCCGTATAATTGCCTAAATAGCTATATACATGATGCTGGAATACCTCAATTACCTTTGTAACGATTTTATCCATAAAATAGCGATCATGCGATACGAGCAGCACAGCGCCTTTATAATTAGACAAATAGCCTTCCAGCCATTGAATCGATTCCATATCTAAATGGTTTGTAGGCTCGTCGAGCAGTAAAATATCTGGATTTGTCACAAGCAGCCTCCCCAAAGCAACCCGTGTCTTTTGCCCGCCGGATAATTCCTTTTGCTTTTTGTCAAATTCTGCCTCTGTAAAGCCAAGCCCAGTTAATACACCGGTCACTTCACTTTGATAGGTATAACCGTCAGACAGCTCAAACTGGTGTACCAGCTTATGGTATTTATCCATAAATGTGTCCAGTTCCTGTTCTGGCACATCATCCATACACGCCTCCATGCGGCGGATTTCCTGTTCCATGTCAATCACCGGCTGCTTGGCAGCCAAGACTTCTTCATAAATAGTCTGATTACCGTCTAAGTCCTGATTCTGGGCCAGATAACCAATGGTTTTTCCTTTTGCAATCGTTACGATACCGTCATCTGGCGCAAGCTCCTGCATGATGATTTTTAGCAGTGTGGATTTTCCGGCGCCATTGATACCGACAATGGCTGCCTTTTCATGTTCTTCCAGGTGAAAGGATGCATCTATTAACACGTCCTTAACGCCAAAAGATTTTTTTATATTTTGACAGGAAAGTATCATAAAAACCTCCGATTCTCCATTTCACGAAAAAATTTGAGTGCAGCATCATAAATGCTACACTCGCTCATTATAATCAATTATTCGGTTTCCGTCAAATCCTTCTCTAGCTGCGCCAAAATTCTTTCTACTGCATCTTCTATACTGCATGTGCTAGTATCTACCGTAATGTTTGGCGCTGCTGGTGCTTCATAAGCGCTGCTGATGCCAGTAAAGTTCGGGATCTCCCCTTTGCGGGCTTTTTTATACAGCCCTTTGACATCACGCTTTTCGCATTCTTCCAATGGCGTACTGACATAAACCTCAAAGTAATCGCTGCCGATGATTTCTCTGGCGTTTTTCCTGTCCTTGCGGTATGGGGAAATAAATGCAGTCAGCACAATCAGCCCAGCGTCATTTAAAAGTTTTGCAACTTCTGCAATCCGGCGGATGTTTTCTACACGGTCAGACTCGTTAAAACCAAGATTGCGGTTTAAGCCCATACGGATATTATCTCCGTCTAAAAGCATCGTATGTCTGCCCAATGCTACAAGCCGTTTTTCCAATTCGTTTGCAAGTGTCGATTTTCCAGAGCCGGATAAGCCAGTAAACCAGATCGTCTTTGGCTTTTGTCCCTTTTGCTCAGAGCGGATTTTTTTCGTAATATCCGTTTCCTGCCATACCAGGTTATCCGAACGCCTTAGCGTATGCTGCACAACACCACAGCCGGAAGTCATGTTTGAAATACGGTCGATAAAAATAAAACTGCCTAATTCCCTGTTTTTCTCAAAATCATAGATTGCGCATTTTTCAGAGAGCATGACATCACATACAACAAGCTCATTTTTAAAGATTTGCTCTGCTGGAATATGATCTCCCGTATTTACGTCAATTTTATATTTAATTTCCATCACAGAAGCCGGTATCAGCTTTGTCCCTAATTTTACCCAATAATTCCTGCCTGATAGAAGCGGCTTATCATCCATCCAAAGAACCTGAGCTGTAAATAAATTCGATACTTCTATGCCAGAAGCCCTGCACAGCACGCAGCCTCTGGAAATATCAACTTCCTGATCTAATTGAATCGTAGCCGGCTGTCCTGCCTGCGCAGTATCTGTGCTTTGGTTTCCCACATGGATGCCTGTTACTTTTGCATGTTCCTTACTTGGCAGTACTAAAAGCTCGTCCCCAATGTGAACCTCGCCTGTTTCCACTTGTCCCTGAAATCCGCGGAACGTATGGTTTGGACGGCTTACACGCTGAATTGGCATAATAAATTCCTGTCCTTCTTCCAGGTTTGCCACTTCAATCTGTTCCAGGTAAGCCAGCAGTGTACCGTCTGTATACCAAGGCATAGATGCTGACGGTTTTGTAATATTATCGCCTTCTGTCGCAGATACCGGGATAATTTGCAGGCTGTCAATATTAAATTCACTTGTAAAACGCTTAATATCCCTTCTGATTTTTTCATAAGCGCTTTTATCATAGTGGATCAAGTCCATTTTATTGACTGCAAATACAAAATGCTTAATCCCCATAAGCGAACAAATCCGCACATGCCGGCGTGTCTGAATGAGCATACCCTGCGTTGCATCCACAAGAATGACTGCCAAATCCGCAAACGAAGCCCCAACCGCCATATTTCTCGTATATTCTTCATGGCCTGGTGTATCTGCAACAATAAAACTTCTATGTTCTGTCGTAAAATAGCGATAAGCGACATCAATCGTAATACCCTGCTCGCGCTCTGCCATCAGCCCGTCTAAGAGCAATGAATAATCAATCGCGCCTTCCCTGCTCCCAATCTTGCTGTCAAGCTCCAGCGCTTTTTCCTGATCTGCAAAAATCAGTTTTGCATCATATAACATATGACCAATCAAGGTTGATTTCCCATCATCCACGCTTCCACAGGTAATAAATTTTAGCAAACTTTTCATATTAGAAATACCCCTCTCTCTTACGTCTTTCCATGCTTCCTGCAGCTTCATGGTCAATGACACGGCTCGTCCGCTCAGATGTCACAGCCTGTAGTGTCTCGTCAATAATTTCCTCTAACGTATCTGCATCAGACTCACACGCCCCAGTTAACGGATAGCAGCCCAGTGTGCGGAATCGTACTTTTTTCATGACGATTTCCTCGCCTGGACGCAGTGTCATACGGTCATCATCTACCATAATAATATTATCGTCCCGGTATACGACCGGACGTTCCTTTGCAAAGTAAAGCGGTACGATTTCTATCTTTTCTTGTAAAATATACTGCCAGATATCCTTTTCTGTCCAGTTAGACAAAGGGAATACCCGGATCGATTCACCTTTATTTATTTTTGTATTATACGCTTTCCACATTTCCGGACGCTGGTTCTTTGGGTCCCAGGCATGCTGCGCATTGCGGAAAGAAAAAATTCGTTCCTTTGCCCGTGATTTTTCTTCGTCTCTGCGGCCGCCGCCAAATGCAGCTGTAAAGCCATGTTGATCCAAAGCCTGCTTTAAAGCCTGCGTCTTCATAATATCCGTATAGGCAGATCCGTGGTCAAATGGATTAATTCCTTGTGCAACACCATCTTGATTTGTATAGGTGATCATCTCAATTCCCAGCTTTTTGGCTGTTTCATCCCGAAACTGTATCATCTCTTTAAATTTCCAGGTAGTATCGATATGCATAAACGGGAATGGCGGTTTTTCCGGATAAAAGGCTTTGAGTGCCAAATGCAGCATAACAGAGCTGTCTTTTCCAATCGAATAAAGCATAACTGGTTTTTCACACTCTGCTGCCACTTCACGGATAATGTAAATCGCTTCTGCTTCTAATTGTTCTAAATGTGTTAATTCTCTCATATTTTCCAATTCTCCTCGAACTGATTCTATTCTAATTTACCTCTCATGCATCCTTCCTATTCGCCCCGTACAGGTTTATGCATAAATTTTTTCCAATTCCTGGCGAATTGCTTTAATAAAGCCTTCGCTGTTTAAAACTGTCGGCTGTTCAAGCTTGGTAATCAGCGCCAGGTCTTTTGTCATTTTACCAGACTCAATCGTACCAAGACATGCGTGCTCCAGATGATCAGCAAATTCCTGCAGCTGTTTGTTGCCGTCTAACTCTCCGCGCTTACGCAATGCACCTGTCCATGCAAAAATCGTTGCAACGGAATTGGTAGACGTTTCTTCACCCTTTAAATGCTTGTAATAATGGCGCTGTACTGTCCCATGAGCAGCTTCGTATTCATAATAGCCCTCTGGTGATACTAATACAGAAGTCATCATTGCCAGGGAACCAAATGCGGACGATATCATATCACTCATAACGTCCCCGTCATAATTTTTACATGCCCAGATAAAACCGCCATTTGACTTCATCACACGGGCAACGGCATCATCAATGAGTGTATAAAAATACGTGATGCCTGCTGCTTCAAATTTTTCTTTATATTCAGCATCAAAAATTTCCTGGAAAATGTCTTTAAATGTATGATCATATTTTTTAGAAATCGTATCTTTGGTCGCAAACCATAATTCCTGCTTTGTATCCAGTGCATACGTAAAGCAGCTTCTTGCAAAGCTTTCAATAGACTGGTTTAAGTTATGCTGGCCCTGAACAATCCCTGGCCCTTCAAACGTAAAGATCGTTTCTTTTGTCTGCGTGCCATCGTCTGCAGTAAATACCAGCTCTGCCTTGCCCGCACCTGGTATTTTCATTTCTACATTCCGGTATACATCTCCATACGCATGTCTGGCAATTGTAATTGGCTGCTGCCAGTTCGTCAC
>CANDJR010000053.1 GCA_947385105.1 uncultured Eubacterium sp. | reverse complement strand
TTGCCATAGCAAGATACATACCAACTTCTGAACATTCACCGTTAAAGTTTGCTCTTAAATCTTCAATAATATCTTCAGATACACCCTTTGCAACACCTACTACGTGTTCAGCAGCCCAAGTAACCTCGCCTTCCTGCTTTGTGAATTTATTTGCTGGTGCATTACATACTGGACATTTTTCTGGTGCAGAATCTCCTTCATGAACATAACCACATACTTGACATACAAATTTAGCCATTTTTTGTCTCCTTTTCATTCATTAATAATTTTAATTTATATATTTGTTCAATAACAGTTCAATATGCAACTGTTTTGAATGATTGCCTGTTGATAATTTTATATCACATTTTTTTGTGAATGTCAACAGAAAAATAGAAATAATTACTGATTTTATTTGGATTCCTTATTCAAACAATTTGGGCATATGCCATAAAAATGAGTGATGTGCCCTTCGATAATGCCGTTGAATTTGTGTGCAGCCAACAAATTGATATGATCCAGAGTATCCATATCAAGATCGCTGACGGAACGGCACTCTCTGCAAATGAAATGATAATGCAAAGTGGTATTCCAATCAAAGCGATCAGAACCTTCAAAATCTGACAACTTTTGAATTTCTCCAATTTCTGCTAATAACGCCAAATTTCGATAGACTGTGCCGAGGCTAATCGAAGGATTTTCTAATCGAATATTTTGATATATCGTCTCTGCTGTCGGATGGCAAGTGGTAGAACGCAGATACTGAAGGATACTTTCCCTCTGTCTACTGTAATTCATTGTCTAATCCTCTCCTAAATTAATAATTATTATTAATATTATAAAACGCAATACAAAAATGTCAACAAAAATACAAAAGAAATCAACATGAAATATATTCCATGCTTTTTGAAATGTATTTTGTCATGCAGTTTTTGTTCGGCATCAGACAATTTTTATGCATGTTTTTGAACTCCATACATACACTGTAATAATGACAGGCGTGGAGTATTAAGAGGTGCATGAAACGATTTGTAAGTTATTTATATTCAATTTATAACAATCAGAAAATCCATAATGCCGGTTTTGCACGGGTAGAAATCCGTACAGGACGAAACCGGATAGAAATTCATTTAAAGGATATTGGATATGCGGGCAAAACTGGCACGGTTTATTTATTTGTCAGAAGGCAGGAAAATATACAAGGGGTTTCTATTGGAGAAATTACATTTCATAATAATCAGGCGGATTTCCGATATGAGCAGCAAGAAGAAAAAATTGGACAGACATTGTGGTCCATTATGCAAATGCATGGCATTATTATTTTAATTGAAGGCAAGGTTGCATTCTTAAGCCAATGGGATGAAAAGGCAGTAGATTTAGACCACTTTGAAATCTGGCAGCCTCCAAAAGCTGAGAAAAGTGTTCCAGTACAGACAAATGCTGTCATAGATGCGAATATACAGGAGGAAACAACAGCTGGCAAGCAAACGGAAAGTAATTTGGAAACCGTCAGCCGCATGAGTAATTTACAACAAGAATCGCGCAGGAAACAAGGACAAAGTCAAGACCAAGAAACAGATCAAGACCAAGCATCAGGTCAAGACCAAGAAACAGATAAAAACCAAGGAACAGGTCAAGACCAAGCAGCAGGTCAAGGCCAAGAAACAGATCAAGACCGAGAAACGGATCAAGAACAACAAGCAGATAAACAGCAGATGGAAAATAGACAGCAAATGTCAAATGGACAGCAGATACCTAATAGACAGCAAATGCAAAATAGACAGCAGATACCTAATAGGCATCAAATGCAAAACAGGCAGCAAATGACAAACGGACAACAAATGCAAAATAGACAACAAATGGTAAACAGGCAGCAAATGCAAAATGGACAACAAATGCAAAATAGACAACAAATGTCAAACAGGCAGCAAATGCAAAATGGACAACAAATGCAAAATAGACAACAAATGGTAAACAGGCAGCAGATGCAAAACAGACAACAAATGCAAAACAGACAACAAATGCAAAACAGACAGCAAATGGCAAATAGACAACAAATGCAAAGCAGGCAGCAAATGGCAAACGGACAGCAAGAAGGGGGTATGTCAAAGCAAGCAGCTGGTCAACCAGTTTCGCTACAAAATGAACCAGAGCTGGAAATCGGCCAATCGGTATCGTCAAATATTGAAGCTGCAAAAGAAAGCCAAGCAATCACCTCGCCAAATAGTGGAGGCACACAAGCAATGCCTGCGACAGAACAGACAGGATTACCAAAGCAAATGCAAATAACACAGCAGCCAGGACAGGGACAGGTAAGTCAAACATATCGTCAAACAGGCAGACAAAATCAGATGAATCGGCGTCAGCAGCCAATGCGGCGTCAGTTTAGCCGTCAGGCGAACCAGACAAATCAGCCGCAAGGCAGAGCAGAACATGCAGATAATCAGTCTGTTTCTAATAATCAAGAATCAGACGATGATCAAAAGGAGTGGGCAGAGGCAAACAAACAGCAGCCAGAGCAAACAGACCAGCAGACAGAATATACACAAGCTGGTGCAGACAGTAATAGTATGAAACAAAGTTCTGTCATACAGACAGCAGAAATTCAGCCACAGATAGCGATGGGACAACAAAGCTGGGAGCAGACCTGGCGCTACATGCTGCGAATGTATCCTGTTTTAAATGATTTCGCTAACGAACAGAATGTACTGTGCGTAAGGATTGAAATCAAAGATGTACGACTTTTGCCGGATAAATTCTGGAGTATTGTAAATAATAGTTTTTTGCTGCATGGCTTTTTTAATTATCGTTATTTGATCTTTGGAAGATTAGAACAGAATTGGTTTATCGGCATTCCAGGCGTGTATCAAAACCAAGAGCATGCAATGGCATCTATTTTTGGATTCCCAGACTTTTTACCGCAGGCACAGAAAAACGAACAGGGAGAACAGCCAGGATATTGGTATCGGATTTTAAAGCTATAAAGATTCAGGGTGATTCAGGGTGAATCAGGCTGTAAACAATATGATCCTCCCACACTCCCTGTACCAAAGCACTGCTTCGGGCAATTCCTTCCCGTTCAAAACCAATACGCTCTGCCAGGCGAATGGATGGTTCATTTTCAGGCATAATATGTGCAACAATACGATGCAAGTTAAGATTAAAAAAAGCAATCGAAATACATTTTTCTACTGCCTCCTGTGCATAACCTAAGTGCCAAAAATTATGATCGAATTTATAACCTATTTCACAAGATTGATAGACATTACGCACAATATCACGAAAACAGACCGTGCCAATGACATGGGCAGGGTCTGTCTTTTCATATACCCAAAACCGAATGGCTTTTTGTTTGATACATAGATTAAATTCATAGTTCAAAACACGTCTTTGGTAGGCTACAGAATAAAAATTAGCAGGATGCGCTGCTTCGTAGCGCTCAAACACAGGACGGTTTGCAGCGTAAAAACGCAGAACATCCTGTGCGTTTGATCCATCTAAAATATGCAATAACAACCGATCAGTTTCATATGAGAAATTCAAAATAATTTTCCTCCATCCATAACATCCGTAGCTATTATACCCCGGACGATAAAAATCAGCAAGACTTTTGAATATAAACATGTCAGATTGACAGCAGACAGGTTACTGTTCACACAGGGGCTGTCGCACTAAGAAAAACATATACAAGATTTAGTGGGATTTAGTTCCAAAACAATACTATATTTTGTATACTCATCCTTATTGCGACAGCCCCGTAACAAAATGATTCAGGAGTGCAAAAATTCCATTGCCGAGGGCGATTATAGATGAATTATTCATGTTACTGAGAACGGAGTGAACAGTAACGCAGACAGTTGCTGTGCGTACTAAAGGTGTAAACAATAACAGCAGACATAATTGATACAAGAAGCTGTTTGGAAAAAACCTATGGATGAATCAGAATTATCAGTAGCTGAAAATGTTTCTAAGGTGTATAATGACACATGTGGAAAAGAAACGAAATAGCTTGCCAGATGGAGGAAAGGAAATGAGAGGGCAACTGACAGTTCAGGAAAAATATATGAAAGCAGCGCTGCGTGAAGCAAAAAAAGCCTATGCGCTGGAAGAAGTACCAATTGGATGTATAATTGTGCAAAATGATAAAATTATTGCACGTGGTTATAATCGCAGGAATGTTGATAAAAACACATTAGCACATGCAGAATTGACAGCAATCAAAAAAGCGAGTAAAAAGACAGGAGATTGGAGACTGGAGGATTGTACGATGTACATTACATTAGAACCATGCCAGATGTGTGCAGGGGCTATTGTACAGTCCAGGATGAAAGAAGTTGTAATTGGTGCTATGAATCCAAAAGCAGGATGTGCAGGCTCTGTTTTGAATTTGCTGCAGATGCAGCAATTTAATCATCAAGTACAGATTACAAAAGGCATTTTAGAGAACGAGTGCGCTGCCATGCTGACACAGTTTTTTGCAGAACTTCGTGAAAAGAAGAAAGATAGATTGACATCTTGCGGGAAAAACGATATAATAAATTTCGGACAGCCGGGGAATTAGCGGTGCCCTGTACCAGCAATCCGCTATAGCTGGGGTGATATCCTGCCCCGGGTCTTTGATTGTGAAGCAGCCTTTGGAAAGTGGCGTTGACGTCTGGGTCTTACGCAATAAGAACTTGTGAACCGTGTCAGGTCAGGAATGGAGCAGCACTAAGCAAGAGCTCTTGTGTGCCGTAAGGGTGCCTGGGCCGAGTTAACTGCCAGAGTAACGTTCATGATCGGGATTCAAAGCAGGATGTCCATAAAAGTAGCTTAAATAAGCTTTACAAAATTCCTTTTCTTTAAAATATATAAGATGAAAAGCGCAGGATTTATTACCCTGCGTTTTCTTATTTTATAGCTATAGCCAAAGACGGACTACAACAGTTAGGAAGGATTACAAAGATGGAGACAAAAGAAATATTAGAAAAAGTGAAGGCTGGACAAATATCAATCGAAGAAGCAGAACAATTTTTCCGCAGGCAGCCATTTGAAGAAATGGGTTATGCAAAACTGGACACACATCGAAAGCTTCGTTCTGGGTTTGCAGAGGTTATTTTTTGCAGTGGGAAAACAGACGATCACCTTTTAAAAATATTTGGCAAATTATATGAACAAGATCAGGAGGTATTTGGTACAAGAGCTTCCAAAGAACAGTTTGAGATGATTCAAAAGTATTATCCGCAGACAGTATATGATCCAACAGCAAGGATTATCAAAATAGAAAAAGAAGGAAAACAGCAAAGAGGCAATGTAGTCGTATGTTCAGCTGGTACAGCAGATATTCCAGTCGCAGAAGAAGCTGCACAGACGGCAGAATATTTTGGAACAAAAGTACACAGAATATATGATATTGGAGTCAGTGGGATTCACAGATTGTTTTCCAGGCTGGAGATGATACAGAGCGCTAATTGTGTAGTAGCAGTCGCAGGCATGGAAGGCGCGCTTGCAAGTGTACTTGGCGGATTAGTAGATAAACCCGTCATAGCTGTACCAACTTCTGTCGGCTATGGAGCAAGCATGCATGGACTGTCTGCATTGCTGACAATGATCAATTCCTGTGCAAATGGAATTGCAGTCGTTAATATTGATAACGGTTACGGCGCAGGGTATCTGGCAACGCAGATCAACCGCCTGGCGCTTTAGATCAGTATACCCTGCCACATGGATATGCGACAGGGTAATTTCCCGCATCACTGCAGTATTGGCAGAACGCGAGTGTGGAGAAGAAAAGATTTTCTGAAACTAAACGGAGACGGAGGGATTCGAACCCTCGTACCGGCGCAATTACCGATAAACTGATTTCGAGTCAGCCCCGTTACGGCCACTTCGGTACGTCTCCATAAAAACATCTTATAAATGAAGATTATACCACATTCACACAAATTTTCAAGCAAAAACAAAAATTCCCGTACGATATTTTTCGCATTTGATTGACAAGTTATCGAATTAAAGGGATAATAGATAGTATATTATTTTATGAAGGAGGATTTCGTTATGAACGAGTCGAACGAGTTTAAGCCGTATATCCCGGCGGACAAAGTGCTACCCGAAATTACACCGGTATCTATTATACTGGGTATTCTCCTTGCCATTCTTTTTGGTGGGGCTAATGCATATTTGGGGCTGCGAGTAGGGATGACAGTATCAGCATCTATTCCTGCAGCAGTTATTTCTATGGGGGTCATTCGTGTAATTTTAAGACGTGACTCTATTTTAGAGAATAATATTGTACAAACTGTTGGATCTGCAGGAGAATCACTGGCAGCAGGTGCGATTTTTACGTTGCCAGCTTTATTTATGTGGGCAGCAGAAGAAGGTACAGCAGCGCCTTCATTAGTTGAAATTGCATTAATTGCCGTAGCAGGCGGTGTCATCGGTATTTTATTTATGATTCCGTTGCGTACAGCATTAATTGTACAAGAGCATGGCTCACTTCCTTATCCGGAAGGAAAAGCGTGTGCAGAAGTATTAATGGCAGGCGAAGAAGGCGGGGCAAGCGCAACGACCGTATTTGCAGGTCTTGGTATTGCAGCTGTTTACAAATTTATTGCAGACGGGCTGTGTATTTTTCCAAGTGAAGTAGATTTTGAAATTAAGAGCTATCGGGGTTCTGGCATAGGTATGGACGTATTGCCAGCACTTTTGGGCGTAGGTTATATTTGCGGTGCAAAAGTATCTTCCTATTTATTAGCCGGCGGTACATTAGGTTGGTTTGTAATTATGCCGCTTATAGCATTGTTCGGCGGAGATGTTGTGCTTTATCCGGGTGAAGTTCCGATTAGTTCTATGGGCGCGTGGGATTTGTGGCGTTCTTATATCCGCTACATAGGTGCTGGTGCAGTTGCAGCAGGCGGTATTATGAGTTTAATTAAGTCGTTCCCATTGATTATTCGTACGTTTCGTCAGGCAATCAAAGGATTTGGCGTCAAATCTGATTCCTCGCTGCGTACATCACAAGATCTGCCGATGGTAGTAGTCTTAATTGGTATTGGCGTGATGGCTATTTTTATGTGGTTATGTCCGATTATTCCGGTCAACTTACTGGGTGCGGTTATTATTATTATTTTCGGTTTCTTTTTTGCAACAGTATCTTCCCGCATGGTAGGTTTAGTTGGTAGTTCTAATAACCCGGTTTCTGGTATGGCTATTGCAACGCTTTTAATTTCAACAATGATATTAAAAGCATCTGGTACAATTGGCATGCCGGGTATGGTTGCAGCAATTAGTATTGGTTCTATTATTTGTATTATTGCAGCAATTGCAGGCGATACATCACAGGACTTAAAAACAGGTTTTATTGTTGGCTCTACACCTAAAAAACAGCAGATTGGTGAATTAATCGGTGTTGTTGCATCTGCAATTACAATCGGCGGTGTGCTGTATTTATTAAATGCAGCATGGGAGTATGGCTCGGATCAGCTGCCTGCTCCACAGGCTATGCTGATGAAAATGGTAGTAGAAGGTGTTATGAACGGAAATCTTCCGTGGGCTCTTGTATTTGCAGGCGTGTTTATTGCAATTGTAGTAGAGATTCTTGGCATTCCGGTATTGCCGTTTGCCGTAGGACTTTACCTGCCGATTCATTTGAGTACACCAATGATCGTAGGTGGTTTGGTAAGGCTTTACTTTGAAAAGAAAAAGGGTGAAAATGAAAACGTCCGTAAGAGAAAAGTCGAAAAAGGCGTGTTGTATTCTTCTGGCTTGATTGCAGGGGAAGGCTTAGTAGGTATTTTATTAGCTGTATTTGCAATTATTAAAGTGAGTAAAGATGAGACGCTTGGAGATGTCATCAATTTATCTGAGACAATAAACCTGGGCAATTGGGGTGGCCTGGCTATCTTTGCACTGCTTACAGCAACATTATGTTATGTAGTAACAAGTGCAAAAAATAAAAAATAGGCTATATTTAGAATGTCTGCCGGTAGCATGGTCTATCGGCAGATATTAGCATATGCACAAGTCCTAGTGTACTGGCTCGTTGGTATTCATACCAATCGTACTGCCTATTTTTCCATCTGCTTCGTTAGATTTTCTAGCCGTAGCCACCACTACGTCGTCGAAAATCCGCCTTGCAGAGTGACAAAATATCCAGCACGCTTACCATAAATACCAGCAAGCCAGTACACTAGTTTCTCTAGTAATAATCCCAGATTTGGATACCATAATAAAAGGAAAAGGAATGCAGCAATGGGTAAAAAGAAAGCAGAGAATTTTCTAGATTATATCCCAAAGAGGAACAAGCTTTATGATTGGGAGATTAATACAAAAAAACATGTAGAAGTGGCGGTCATAAACCGTGGTTTGTACAATCGAATCGCACAGCTTATCTTTCATAAGCCAAAGATTAGTAAAATTGAACTGGATGAATTCGGCAGCTTTATATGGCAGGAGATGGACGGGACAAAGTCAATTTATGAAATCGGCACTCACGTAAAAGATAAATTCGGAAAGAAAGCAGAGCCGCTTTACGAGCGTTTATGCGAATATATTAAGACACTTCATAATAATCGTTTTATTGTTTACGAGAATAAAAAGAAAAATAAATAGAAAAAACTAGGAACAAAAATATAAAATGTAAAAAATAGAAACAAATAAAATAGAAACAAATAAATGAAAAGGAAGGAAGAAATATGCGTGTATTATCAGAAATTGAACCAAAAGAAGTATTTGCCTATTTTGAGGATATCTGTGAAATTCCACATCCGTCCGATAAAGAGGAAAAGCTCAGTAACTATTGTGTAGATTTTGCAAAAAAACATCATTTGACCTACTATGAAGATGAATTACACAGCGTTATTTTGATCAAAGAAGCGACTCCTGGTTATGAAGACGAACCAGCTGTAATATTGCAGGGACATCTTGATATGGTATGTGAAAAAGAGCCGGGCTGTACGATTGATTTTGACAACGACGGACTGGACCTTATGGTAGAAGGTGATTATATTAGTGCCAAAGGGACGACGCTTGGAGGAGATGATGGGATTGCAGTTGCTTATGCATTAGCGATTTTAGCATCCGATCAGATTGCACACCCAAGACTGGAAGTGATTCTGACTGCTTCCGAAGAAGTCGGCTTGAATGGGGCGAGAGAGATTGACGTATCGATGCTGCAGGGACGCAGACTCATTAACTTGGACTCTGAAGAAGAAGGGATTCTTTTGTCTGGCTGCGCAGGAGGCGCATCAGTTACATGTACGCTGCCAGTGAAACGGATAAAAGCGTCCGGCTGTGCTTATACGATTAAGTTAGACGGCATGATAGGCGGTCATTCCGGCGTAGAAATCCATAAAGGCCGTGCAAATGCAAATCTTGTTATGGGCCGTGTGCTTATGACCCTTTCCAGAAATGTGAGTTATTATCTGGCAGATTTTGCAGGCGGAAAGAAAGATAACGCCATTCCAAGGGATTGCAGTGCAGGCATTTATCTTGCACCTGAAGATGAAGAAAAGGCAAAACAAGTAATCACACAATTGCAGCAGTCGCTCTCCCATGAATATGCGTTAGTTGATCCAGATATTAAAATCACTTTAGAAAAAGATACGTCAGTGAACCCGCAAATGTTAGACGAAGACAGTACAAGGCGTGCAGTCATGCTTGTTAATATGCTGCCAAATGGCGTACAGACAATGAGTGCAGATGTAGAAGGTCTGGTGGAGACGTCTCTAAACCTGGGCGTTTTAAAATTAGAAGAAACAGAGCTTGCCATACATTATGCGGCGCGCAGTTCTGTCGGCAGTGCAAAAGATGCGTTATTAGATAAATTAGTTTATCTTACAGAAAGTATCGGCGGTACCACGCACATTGCGGGCGTTTATCCAGCATGGGAGTATAAAAGAGATTCCAAACTGCGCGAAAAGATGATTGATGTCTATGAAAAAATGTATGGCAAAAAGCCGCTTGTAGAAGCTATTCATGCAGGTGTTGAGTGCGGGCTGCTTGCAGCAAAGCTGCCTGGCCTTGATTGTATTTCCATAGGCCCGGATATGCAGTCAGTGCATACCACAGAAGAAAAGCTAAGCATCTCGTCAACAAAGCGTGTGTGGGAGTATTTGCTGGAAGTCCTTAAAACGAAATAAGTTTTTCATATTGACAGTTTCCAGGGGGATATTTTATAATAAAAAAAGCGTAGCAAGATTACAATTGACGGATATGCTGAAACTATCATAGGCGAAAGAGAGGGAGTAAAAATGCTTAGAGTAGGAATGCTTACAAGCGGCGGGGACTGCCAGGCTTTAAATGCAGCAATGCGCGGGGTAGCAAAAGGGCTTAGTACAAATGTAGAAGATTTGGAAATTTATGGATTTTTAAATGGATACAAAGGGCTGATATATGGAAATTACAAGCTTCTTTCTTCCAGTGATTTTTCCGGAATTTTGACAAAGGGCGGTACGATTATTGGATCTTCCCGTCAGCCATTTAAAGAGATGCGCACACCGGATGAAAACGGCTTAGATAAAGTAGAAGCCATGAAGCAAAATTATTACAAACTGAACTTGGACTGCCTTGTAATTTTGGGTGGAAACGGAACACAAAAATCAGCAAATATGCTTCGTGAAGAAGGGCTGAATGTGATCCATCTGCCAAAAACAATTGATAACGATATTTATGGAACAGATGTAACCTTTGGTTTCCAAAGTGCAATTAATATTGCTACGGATGCAATTGACTGCATTCATACGACAGCTGCTTCTCATAACCGTGTCTTTATTGTTGAGGTTATGGGACATAAGGTTGGCTGGCTTACCTTATACGCTGGTCTTGCAGGAGGGGCAGATATTATACTTCTTCCAGAGATTCCTTATGATATTAAAAAAGTAATTGAAGCGATTGAAAAACGTACAAAGGCTGGGAAAGGCTTTACGATTCTTGCTGTGGCAGAAGGTGCCATTTCAAAAGATGATGCAAAACTCAGCAAAAAAGAATATAAGAAAAAGTTAGAAAAATCTCCGTATCCTTCCGTTTCTTATGAATTAGCGAAAAAACTGGGCGACAAGCTTGGCAATGAAGTTCGTGTAACGGTTCCAGGCCATACACAGCGCGGCGGCAGCCCGACGCCTTATGATCGTGTGCTTTGTACCAGACTTGGTGCAGAGGGCGCAAAGGCAATACTGGAAAAAGATTTCGGATACATGATTGCAATGGTAAATGGTGAAATTCGTCGTGTGCCATTAGAAAATGTTGCTGGCAAACTAAAAATGGTTGATCCGAATGCGCAGATCGTAAAAGAAGCAAAACTGACCGGAATCAGCTTTGGTGACTAAGCAAATAAATAGAGGATAACAAATTGTCTGCTGTATGGCCAATAGGTTCGTGCAGCAGATTTTCTATTACATTCATGCAATAGGGAGGGGAACATGTCATACACCGCACTATACCGAAAATACCGCCCCAAAAGCTTTGAAGATGTCAAAGGGCAGGAGCATATTGTAACGACAATAAAAAATCAAATTAAAGCAGACCGGATCGGACATGCTTATCTGTTTTGCGGAACAAGGGGAACAGGAAAGACAACGATTGCAAAAATATTTGCCAAAGCCGTGAACTGCGAATATCCAGTAGACGGTAGCCCTTGCGGTACCTGCCCGATCTGCCAGTCGATTGCTGCTGGGAGTTCTTTAAATGTCGTAGAGATTGACGCAGCATCTAATAATGGAGTGGACAATATCCGGGAGATCCGGGAAGAAGTAACATATGCACCGACAGAAGGCAGATATAAGGTATATATTATCGATGAAGTCCATATGCTGTCAATAGGGGCATTTAATGCATTACTGAAAACATTAGAGGAACCGCCCTCTTATGTCATATTTATCCTTGCAACAACAGAAGCACATAAAATTCCAATCACAATCTTATCGAGATGCCAAAGATATGATTTCCATCGAATATCCGCAGATATCATCTCAGAAAGACTGAAAGAATTAATCGAACAAGAGCAGATGCAGGCAGAAGAAAAAGCGTTACGTTATATTGCAAAATCAGCGGATGGAGCAATGCGAGACGCACTTAGTTTATTAGATCAGTGTATGGCATTTTATATGGGTGAAACACTGACCTATGATCAGGTATTGTCTGTTCTTGGAGCAGTGGATACAGAACGTTTTTCAATGCTCTTTCGTGCAATCGTGAATAAAGATATCTTAGATGCTATGCGTCAAATTGAGGAATTAGTAACAGAAGGAAGGGAACTGGGTCAATTTGTTATTGATTTTACCTGGTATTTACGTAATTTGCTGTTATTACAAAGCAGTGCTGATATGACTGAGGTACTGGACGTCTCAAGCGAAAGTCTGGAATTGTTAAAAGAAGAATGTAAAATGGCAAATGACATAGAACTTATGCGGGATATCCGCATTTTTTCAGAACTATCAAACCAAGTAAAGTATGCTGCGCAAAAGCGTGTACTGATTGAGATTGCAGTCATTAAGATGTGCCGGCCACAGATGGAAGAAGATTATGCATCCCTTTCCATACGAATCGAACAGCTCGAAAAGCAGATAGAGGAGGGTGCAGTAGCTAACACAGTGCCACAGGTGCAGCCAGCGATTGCTGTAAATAAGACGGATGCAGATCCGCAACACAAGCCGCAGCTGCCAAAAGCGATTCCGCAGGATCTTCGCCAGATTGTGCAAAACTGGCAAACGATTGCAGCATCTATGCCAGGCATCATCCGTACCTATATCCGGAAAGCGCGGTTAAGTATGGGCAATGAAGAACAGCTTCTTATAGTGATGGATGATCCAATTGGTGCAGAAATGCTTGCACAAGAAGAATACTTGCAGGAGATCAAAGAGATCATTTCTGGTTATATTGGCAAAGAAGTTTCGATTGAAATCAGGGTGAATGAAACAAAGGAAACGTCAAATGATACCTATGTAGATTTAGCAGAAGTGATCCATATGAATATTGAATTTGAAGAATAAGCACACCCAATGTCAGGGGATAAACCTATTTGCCAAGCAGTGTTTTTGCTTTCTTGCATGACAAAGAAGCCAGTATGAAAAATGATTTGTAAGATAGATATTGTCATATATTCAAATATGCGTTAAAATTGGATCTATCGCATAAATGTAAACCTAGTGAACAAGGAGGAGATAACAATGGCAAGACGAGGTGGATTTCCTAGCGGCGGCATGCCGGGAAATATGGCGAACCTGATGAAACAGGCGCAAAAGATGCAAAAGCAGATGGAAGATGCAACCAAAGAATTAGAAGAAAAAGAAATGACTGCTACTGCAGGCGGCGGTGTCATCGAGGTAACGGTATCTGGGAAACGTGAGGTAACGAAAATTAAAATTGATCCAGAAGCAGTAGATCCAGATGATGTAGAGATGCTGGAGGATTTAATTATGGCAGCTACCAATGAAGCAATGCGTAAGATTGATGAATATTCTCAAAATACCATGGGAAAAATAACCGGAGGATTAGGCGGCGGAATGGGGTTGTTTTAAATATGGACTATTATAGTAATCAAATCAGCAAATTAATTGAATCCCTGGCAACCTTGCCAGGGATAGGTACAAAGTCAGCGCAAAGGCTGGCTTTTCATATTTTGGGCATGTCTGAGGCTGAGGTGGAGAAACTTTCGAATGCAATCATAGAAGCAAAACGCAAAGTATGTTACTGCAAACAGTGCTTTACATTGACAGATCATGAGATTTGCCCAATTTGTAAAAATCCCAATCGCAATCAAAAGCAAATTATGGTAGTAGAAAATCCAAGAGATCTTGCTGCATATGAAAAGACTGGAAAATACGACGGCACATATCACGTCCTGCATGGCGCAATTTCACCAATGCTTGGAGTTGGGCCTTCTGATATTAAACTGAAAGAGCTGATGCAGCGTTTACAGGGTGAAGTGGACGAGGTCATTATTGCGACAAATTCCAGCCTGGAAGGGGAGACGACAGCTATGTATATTAGCAAATTAATCAAACCAACAGGAATTAAAGTTACGCGCATTGCAAGTGGTGTGCCAGTAGGGGGAGATTTAGAATATATTGATGAAGTGACATTGCTGCGGGCTTTGGAAGGGCGTACGGAATTATAATATGCATGGATAGGAAAAATATTCATAGCGAATGAAAGAATGATGGTGCTGCCAACAATATCCGTCAAAATAGGACTGGCCTTGTATGTTAACATTGGACATATGCTTGAAATGTATTGAAATATGGAAAGAGGTGTGTGCAATGGCTGAACAAAAACAGGGTGCATCGTGTGCCTTACCAAAGAATATCCGCCAGATCGGCACAAATATAGGCAATGTCAGAGTCTATATGGAGGATTATGTATATACATATCTGCATACGCAGGAGAAAAAGGAAGACTGGCTTCATAGAGGATTTGTTTTGCTTGGACAGATACGGCGGGAAAAAGAATTTATCCGGTATTTTGTCAGTGGATTAATCAGTATTAAGGATCAGTATTTTAAAGATGATATCTTGGAATTTAGTGATGAAACATGGGCGTTTATTTTCCAGGAGATGAAAAAATACTATGATAATCTTGAGGTCATTGGATGGGGACAAGATGTCAGCGGTGCGTCAGCAAGCCTGACAGCAGAACTGGAGCGAAATCATAAACAAAATTTTAATATACAAAAAAATGTTCTTTTTTTAATAGACATTGTAGAAGGTGAAGAAGCATTTTATATCTATGAAAAAAACATGCTGCAGCGCAGGGAAGGATATTATGTTTATTATGAAAAAAACCCGCAAATGCAGGAGTATATGGTAGAAACTCAAAAAGACCAGGTGCTGAATATCCCACAGGAAGAAATACAAGAGCCAGTGATGCAAAGCTATCGCGAAGCCTTGCTTGAAAAAAAAGCACAAGTATCTGCACGCAAATGGAATGGCGTACTGTACACAACTAGTTTATTACTCGTGCTGTCTGTTTTTGTACTTGGAGTCAATACTGTCAACAATGTAGAGAAAATGCAGAATTTGGAATCAACTGTAAACCAAATATCCGGAAAAGTAGAGCAGGCAGATGCACTGTCGCCTGATACAGTGCCTGCTATGAGTCAAACTGCAAAACAAACAGATGCAGAAAATAGCAGCACTTCCGATCAAAAGCAAGAGAAGGACAAGACGCAAGATATCGGCGAAGATCAGAATACAGATAAGGATTCAAATCAAGAAACAAATACAGACCAGGAAAAAGACGCAGATACAGAGAGTCAAACTGATCCAGAGCAAGATACAAACAGCGGCGACCAAAAGGAACAAACAGAAACGATACAGCAGCCAGAGACTTCTGTAACAACAACAGATGCAGATGTTTTGACAGAAGTTCAGACATATTTGCTGCAGGGGTATTATGTTGTAAAAAAAGGAGACAGTCTTGTAGGAATCAGCAGAAAAATATACGGCACTCCAAAAAAGGTGAAGAAAATATGCTCTTTAAATGGCATCGAAGATCAGGACAAGATCTACACTGGACAAAAATTAGAACTGCCATAAGTATGATATAGCAGGCTCTTTACATGAAACAATAGAAAAGAACAGAAAACAGCAAGAGAAAGCTGTATAGGGGTTTTGTATAAACATGCAGAGGGGTTATCGCATGAAGAGAAAAGTATACAATATGCAGAGTATTTTCTGATGTGGAAAACTGGATATTGTATGGTATGTACTTCGTGCGATAGCCTTTTTTGCTGTATGAAATTTGTGCACAGCTGCTAGAATTTGACGTATAGATATAGATCAGATATAATGCAAACAGTATCTTAAGACAAGAGGCTATATTTACAGGAGAAAATGATGCAAAACAGCGGTAATATTAAATTATGGACGATTCCAGACCAGAGTGCAGAGGAATTAAAAGAATTGCAACAGAAAATCCGCATACACCGCATAAAAATTTTAATTGTGATTCTCGCCATCATTGGAATTTTACTCGGAGGGCTTGTGTTTGCGTATTTATATTTTGATCAGAAATCATACCAAAGCTTTGACGTGCTCCAACAGATAAAACGGATAGACACAGAAGCAGCAGAGTATGAAGAATTTCAGGGAAACGTATTACAATATACAAAAGATGGCGCTGTATACAGCGATTTATCAGGCAATATTATTTGGAACCAGACGTATGAAATGGAGACGCCATGCATCACAACGTGTAAGGAGTACCTGGCTATTTATGAGCAGGAGGGTAACCGGATTTTTATTATGAATACAATCGGGGCGCAAGGCACGATCCAGACGACAATTCCGATCCAGCGGGTAAGTATTTCAGCAGAAGGAACGGTAGCAGTACTAATGGAAGATTCCAACACTAGTTATTTACATATGTACAGTAAAACAGGAAAACAGCTTGCTGCTGGAGAAATTCATATCGAAAACAGTGGGTATCCGCTTGATATTGCCTTATCAGACGATGCGCAAAAGCTGGCAGTTTCAATGTTAGACATTAATGAAGGAAATATAAAATCAGCGATTGTATTTTATAATTATGGAACAGTGGGGCAAAATGAGATCGATAATATCGTAGGATCGTATTCCTATTCTGATATGGTGATACCTAGCATAGAGTTTGTTTCTAATGACAGACTTTTAGCATTTGGAGATACAGAGATTATCATTTTTGAGGGAACACAAAAGCCGGAAGCAGTACAAGAAATCAATCTTCCTGAAGATGCCCGTAGCGTTTACTATAATGATAAATATTTTGGCCTGGTATATGATAACCCGGCGTCTGCAAAAGGGTATCGCACAGATATCTATAACATGAAAGGCAGCTGTGTGCTAACGCAGGATTTTGAATTAGAATATACAGATATTCATTTTCTGTCAAACAATCTTTTATGCATACGGAATGAGAGGCAATGCATGTTGTATACAATGCGGGGCAAGAAACGTTTTTCTTACAAATTTAACCGCAATCTATATGGTATCATTTCATGCAAAGGACAGATGGATTATCTGCTTATTTTAAATGGAGAGACAAATCGTATTCGATTAAAGGATAAGTAAACATGAATTGGTTATATATCATAGTAATGGCGTATATTGTGTTATCTGCACTAAGAGGATATCATAGAGGTTTTCTAAGAGTTGTATATTCTATGGCAGCCCTTTTTTTAACTGTGATCTGCTTAGCGCTGGCTGTACCTTGGACAAGCCAAACGATAAAAACATATACGCCTATCTATCAGTGGGTTGAAAAACAGAGCGAACAATATGTACGAGCGAAGATTCATACAAAGCTGCAACGAGGAACAATTAGCGATGTTTTGGATTTACCAGGTGTTTCACTGCCAAAATCATTTTTGGACGAATGGATGGATCAATCAAATGAAGCAGTAGAAGAAGCGCTTGAGGTACATGGCGTATACCAGAAATTTTCTACATTGCTTGCAAATGTATGTATGAATGCGATCGCATTTTTGCTTGTATTAGTGCTTGTTTCAATCATTATTTGGAAGATAGGGGATGCCTTGGATCTCTTTGCAAAGATACCAGGTGTGCATATTGTTAATAGAATTCTAGGTTTTTTTGCTGGTATTATCAAAGCACTACTTGTTATCTGGCTGTTTATGCTTTTGCTTCAATATACACGAATGTTGCCAAGCAGCGCGGCGCTAATTCGTATGATTGAAGATCATGCGGTACTTAGAAGCTTATATGAGGAGAATCGTTTGTATCTGTTTCTAGAACAGTTAAAGCGTTGAAACTCTCACGAAACGCGCAGTCAGTGCGTGTTTCTGAGAATAAATCATAACATTAATTGTTACTATTCACGCCCTGTGGCCGCTCATAGTAACAATTCGGGGCGATATTGAAAGTTTGCTTCGCAAAATCGCCCCTCACTCATGAATCATGTTTTACGAAACGCGCAGCCAGTGCGCGTTTCTGAGAATAAATCGTAACATACAGCTTTAAAATAAAAAAAATTGAAAAAATAGTTGACATACAAATATAACTATGCTAATATACTACTTGTCCGCGAGACAGAGCGGAAATAAATACCAAATAGAACTTAAGAAAAAGCTTAAAGTTAAGCAAAAAACTGAGTTTGAAAATAAGTTCAGAAAAATAAAAAAGTTCTTGACAAGAAATAACAAATATGCTATTATAATCTAGCTGTCGCAAAAAGCGATAAAAGCAAGAACGAAAAAGAAATAAACTTGAAGTTGATGAAAAATAAAAACTTCAAAAAATTAAAAAAAGTCTTGACAAACAAAAAGCGAAATGATATAATATCAAAGCTGAGTCAAGCAAACGAACATTGATAATTGAACAGTGAAATAACCTTGAAAGATTCAATAAAGTTTCAGAAAAGTTTTAACAAAGCTTTAACAAAGTTCGAAAGAACAGCGTTTTCAATCTGTAAGCAGTATTGCTGCAAG
>CANDJR010000052.1 GCA_947385105.1 uncultured Eubacterium sp. | reverse complement strand
AGAATATACATCCAGATCCGCAGCCACGACCCGGAATGCATTTCCACGAATCTCTACTCCCAGTTCTTCTAATTCTTTTAAACTTTTTTCTATTCCTTGTGTACCGCTTACCAGCCGGGAAAGAGTTTTTGATATAATCAACGATTCATTTTTTGTATATTTTCGGTATACCTGGTTTAGCTGATTCATTTTCTGCTCATGCCTGCGGGCACTATCCAGCTTTTCACGAACCGATTCAAGTACTTTTGATAACTCTTTTGCTGTCACTGGTTTTAATATATATTCAGATACATGGTATTGAAGCGCCTGCTTTGCATATTCAAATTCTCCATAGCCGCTTAAGATAATAATTTCTGTTTGTGGACAATTTTCATAAATATATTTGCTAAGGCCCATTCCATCAATATACGGCATACAGATATCTGTCAGTACGACATCTACCGGATTTTTTTCAATATATGCAATCGCCTGGCGTCCATCCTCACATATCCCTGCCAGTTCAAATCCTAATTCATTCCAACGGATTTTTGCACTCACTGCCTCCCGAATCAGAATCTCATCATCCACCAATAAAACTTTATACATATTGCACTCCTCTTGGCAAATCATATGAACCTGCTGCTGTCTGTGAAGGCAGATTTTATCAATATCAGATTTCTTTCTATGGACATTTCATGAATTTTAGTTATTTTGGATAATAGCATTCCACCCCGGCTGCTTCAAACGCCTGCAGCCATTTACTATCTGGTTTTTTATCGGTTACAACTGCCGTAATATCCGCCAGCGTTCCGATAGAAACAAACGCTGTTTTTCCAAATTTGCTGGAATCGGCGACTAGGATTTTCTCCTTTGCTGACTCCAGCATTGTTCTTTTATTATTTGCATGAAGTTCATCCGAATCTGTAAAACCTGCATCCAGATCTAGTCCTTTGCATGAGATAAACGCCCGGTCTACATGATAAGATTTTAACATCTTATCTGTCTGCGGACCTACTAATGCATAAGAACTTACCCGTGATACCCCTCCAGTGGAAAGTACTCTCCAGTCTGTCATATCAAGCAGCTCCATAATGATTTCTATGGAATTGGTTATGACGATCAGATTCTTTTTTTCTTTTAGCGCCTTTGCAAGATAGACTGCTGTGGAACTTGCGTCCAGCATTAGGCTGTCGCCGTCTTTTACCATCTGGCTGACTATCTTTGCTATTTGCTGCTTGCCGACAATATTTTGGTTTTTCCGCACATTAAAGGAAAAATCCACGTTTGCACTCTCATTAATGACTGCGCCGCCATAACTTTTAATAGCAAACCCTTCATTTTCTAACTTTTCTAAATCTCGTCTGATCGTTTCTTCTGATACACTGTAAAACTGGCTTAGCTGACTGACTACGACACGATGTTCTGCCTGCAGCTTTGCTAATATCTCTTTCCGCCTTTCAATTGCGAGCATCACATTTCCTCCCTTTTTATTATAAAATTGCGTTTCGAATTTGGGCATCCGGATGCGCAATTATGGAGGAATCTAAATACATCCCATCAATTGCTGCTGTGGATTTTGCCCGTGCAATCGCAGCTTCTACGGCAGCCACTTCACCAGTAAGCATAAGGTACGATTTCCCGCACATGCCTCTGGCAACACGAAGCTCAATCAAATCAACAATTGCTGTTTTTGCTGCTGCATCCGCAGCAACGATAATAGAAGCTGCATCGTATGTTTCCATTATACCAAGCGCCATTATATTTTCAATGGCTGCAGCCCCATAAATTGCCGGAAAAATAGATTCATGGGGATTTCCCAGTACAAAGCTGTTAATCAGCTGTGTACTATGGTTCGTCTTTGCCGTTTCCACTGCTGCATTGACTGCGCTTAAGCGGCCAGAAATAAGGATAATATATTTTCCCGGGCATACAGTCTGTGCTTCAATGATTGTTACATCCGCCGCTTTTACCATGGCATCTGCTGCCACTACGCCTGCCGAAACAGTCTTATATTCCGCCATTCCGATTGCTTTACTCATTTTGTGCACATCCTTTCTGCTGTTCGATTACAATATATTTTTCCGTCACCGCGCTTACGACGCCGTCTATGGATGCATGAATGCCAACGCTAAGCCCCTGGGCCGGCTTTGCAATCATCTGCCCTCTTTGCACTGCATCCCCCTGGCTGACAACTGCCAAAGCCGGCGCTCCGATATGCTGGCTAAGCAGGATTTTTACTTTTTTTGCATCCACAGGTTCTTCTGTCAAAGGCGCCTGCTTATTATATCTTACAAGATCCAGACGCGCCATCAAACGTGCCATAGGCACTTTGCGGTATTCGCGTTCTTCTCCTACTGGCTTTGCTTCTGCCTTTGGAGGCTTTAAACCGTTAGCCCGCAGCCCTGCCTTATATTCTGCCATCAGTGACCGCGGAGACAGCCCCTGCATACAGGAGTACATTTCACATAAGCCACAGGAAGAACAAAACATGGTATTGACAAATATATTCGGCTGCTGTACATCCTTACAGGTTGCTGCACGCATAAATAAATGCGGTTCGATTGGATGGCCCAGACGGTTTCTCGGACATAAGTCTGTGCACATCGTACACTGGCAGCAGCAGGCTGCGGCACGCTTTAAATCAATGGAAGACTTCCTGCGTTTCCTTTGTATCATCAAATGATCCTCAGGCAGTACAAGCACTGCATTTGTCGTCTTTGTAACTGGCTGGGATCCGCTCCCAATCGTCCCCATCATCGGCCCGCCAATAAAATACTGCGCCTGGCTATTTGTGACAGTTCCTGCCAGGCGTACAGTTTCTTCGATGGAAAATCCGATTGGTACGCGTACGGTCACTGGATGCTCTACTTCTCCAACAATAGATACTAGCTTATCTACAACTGGCAGGCCGCACGTAACTGCCCGGTATGTATTGTATACGGTTTCTACATTGTATACCGTAACGCCGCATGCAATCGGCAGGCCGCCCGGCGGCACAACCTTTTTGGTCAGCTCATAAATGAGTACGACTTCATCTCCGGCTGGATAGACTTCCTCTAATAATCCAAGACGCACCGCAGGATATTCTTCCAACACACTTTGTAACGCATCGATTGTCTTTTTGTAGGATCTTTTTATGCCAATTACCATCTCTTTTGCGCCAACTGCCTGCCCAATCATATGAAACGTCTCTACAATTTCCATAGCATAGGTTTCCAGCAGCTGCCGGTGCAGCTTTAGCAGCGGTTCACATTCTGCACAGTTTAAAATCAGCGTTTCTGTCTGTGCATTTAATTTTGCATAGGAAGGAAATCCGGCACCGCCTGCCCCTACAATACCGTTTTCCTGCATGACCATGCTTAGCTCTTTGATATCCATACTTTATATCCTTATCCTTGCTCCAGTCTTGTTCCGTCGTCGATAATTCCTACAATTGCCGCGTCCACAGAGGCATGTTCGAGGCCGTTTCCAATCCTTGCTGCACTGCCCTGCGCGACTAATACGTATTCTCCAATGCCTGCTCCTATTTTGTCTACAGCAACGAGCTGCCTTTCCCCGCAGCCCATATGCTCTAAGACTTCAATAATCATGAACTTGCTGCCAACGAGATTTTCACTTTTTCGGGTGGAAACGACACTCCCTGTTACTTTTCCAATTAGCATAATGCCTCCTTATCATCAGCAGATGATACGTATGCAGTCCCCGGACGAAATTTTTGCCGCATTTGCCTCATCTGTATCAATATGCATTTCCAATGTAAACTGATCATCCACACGGATCTGTACATGGTTAAAGACTGTCCCACGTTCATTATCCACTTTCACGGATACGACATCACCGTCATGCACGCCAGCTACTGTTGCATCCTTTGGCGTCATATGAATATGCCGCTTAGCGATAATACAGCCTTCCTGCAAATAAAGAGCCCCTTTTGGGCCAACAACTGCAATTGGCGCTGAGCCTTGTGTACAACCTGACTCTCTGATAGGTGCTTTTACACCCAGGCGCAGTGCATCGGTAGCTGAAATCTCTACTTGGGATTTGCTTCTAACAGGTCCAAGGACGCGGACATTTTCAATTGCCCGCAGTTTTAATCCTACAATGGTAACTGTCTCGTTAGAAGCAAACTGCCCGCCCATCAGCTCTTTTTTCTTAGTCAGCTCATAACCTGTTCCAAACAAGATCTCTACATGCTCCTGTGTCAGATGAACATGTCTGGCTGAGACGCCTACTGGAACAAGAAAGCCGCTGCCTAAAGTCTCACGCTTTTGCTGCATTACTTCTAAAACCATCTTTGTAATCGCTGTAATCTCTTGATTATCCATACGTAACTCCCCGCATATTTACTTATTTGATTGCCGGAAGAATCTTTTCCACATCTGTATGCGGTCTTGGGATGACATGGGAGGCAACGAGCTCACCTAATCTTCCTGCCGCTTCGGAACCGGATTCTACCGCAGATTTAACAGCTCCTACATCGCCTCGTACCAAAACGGTTACCAGGCCAGAACCAATTTTTTCTGTACCTACCAAGGATACGTTTGCAGCTTTTAACATCGTATCTGCTGCTTCGATCGATGCTGTCAGCCCTCTTGTTTCAATCATACCCAGTGCTTCTTGTGCCATTGTCTTTTCCTCCTTTATGGTTTGTGCCGATACTTCTGTAACCGCCTGTCGAGTTGTATCTTCCGATACTTCTGCTGCTGTCTGTACAGGATCTTTTGCTGTCTCTGTGGTTTCCTGCTGTACAAAATCTGACGGTAGATTCATACCGGATGCCCCTGCGGCATCTGCCGCTTTCTTTTTGGATGCTTTTTTTGATGTGCCCGCAGTCTTTTTAGCCGTATTTTGGTCTTTTTTTATTTCCTGGTCCGGCGTCTGGTTTTCTTCTGCCATGCTAACCTCCTTAGCTAATCCTAAACAGTGACTCTATTTGCACTTTTTGCAATGAGCTTTAGGATTTCTTCATGCGGGCTTGGAATCGTTACCTGCACAACAGGTTCTTTCACTCCTCCTGTCGCGGCAGCTTCCAACGCTTGTTTTACCGCGGATACATCTCCACGGATAATAATGGTCACAAGTCTTCCGCCCAGCTTTTTTTCCCAGGTAACCAATTCCACTTCCGCTGTCTTGCACATAATATCAAGTGCAACGATTGCCGCTGTCACACTTGGAATTTCAAAAAATCCATATGCCTTTCCCATAAAAGTGCTCCTTTAAATTGTAGGCAGAATCTTTTCTACATCATCGTGTGGTCTTGGGATGACATGAGCTGCAACGAGCTCACCCAGTCTGCCTGCTGCATCTGCGCCTGTTTCAACTGCTGCTTTCACTGCTCCGACGTCACCACGAACCATAACTGTAACAAGTCCGGATCCGATTTTTTCTGTTCCGATCAAGGTTACTTCTGCTGCTTTTGTCATTGCGTCTCCTGCTTCAATTGCTGCTGTTAATCCTCTTGTCTCGATCATTCCTAATGCCTGCTGTGCCATGTCTTTGTCCTCCTATACTTCCTTAATATATTTTTTATTTGGCGTTCCTTTATCTAAGCCGCTTAGCTTTAACATCTTTTCTGTATCCTCGGTCGGCCCTGCAATTTCATATTCTGCTACAACACCGGCGAGCTCCTCTGCCCTGGTTCTGGCAGCTTCCAGTGCTACTTTCACATCTGATACGCTGCCGCGGAATTTTACCATTACGATCAGCGGAACAGGCAGTGCGTCTGCATTGGCCGGTTTATTTTTGTCAAAAGTTTCCAGGCGGACATTTCCCGCTTTACACCCTGCATCTGCTGCTGCAAATGCAGTAGCTAACCCAAAGACTTCCAACATTCCTGCTGCTTCGCTCATCACTTACTCCCTCTTTCTTACTTGTTCACAATCGCAATCTTTAAGCCTTCCTGCTTTAAGTTTGTTACAAGTGCTTCGTTAATCTGATCTAACGGGAATTCATGGGTAATAAGCTCGTCCATTGGCAGCCCGATTGCTTTTGCCCGTTTTAAGAAATCAAACGTAGTTGCATAATCCCGTAACGTATATACCCAGGAGCCAACAAGTGTAATCTCTTTTGCACATAAATCAAAGTGCGGGTTAATGACTGCATCCCCGCCATTGATGAAAAAGCCAAGCTCACATAATCCACCGCCGTTGCGGATAAATTTGTAAATATTGGCATGTGCCTGCGGAGATCCTGTACACTGGAAGGCAAAATCAGCTGCATAACCGCCGAACGCATCGCTTACGCCCTTTGCCAAAGCCTCGATTCCCTGATGTTTTGTAAAGTTCACGGTCTGGCCTGCGCCCATTTTTTTTGCAAAATCCAGTCTCTGCTCATTGCCATCAACTGCCACGATGTTTTCTATTCCCATTGTACGAAGCACAGCAATACAAATAAGTCCGATTGGGCCGCAGCCTTGCACAACAACCCGGCTGTTAAAGCGCAGGATACCAGTTGTCTTTGCCCGTTCTACTGCATGTATGAGTACTGCACACGGTTCAATTAAAATACGGGATTTCAAATCCAAGTCACTGACATTAAAAATCGTAGAACCTTCCCGCACTAATATGTAGTCAGCAAACCATCCATTTAAATGAATATCATCGTCTTCTAATAAACCGTATACATCCGCGCCACCTACATTTTGCTTATTTAAATCATACATTGTGATATCTGGATTATCTTTAAAGATCATGCAGGTTACGACTTTATCGCCGATTTTTAACGGTTTTCCGGCACTGTCGCACTTGACATTTTTCCCCATCTTCACAATTTCGCCTGTCCCTTCATGTCCAAGCGCAACTGGAATCAGGCCGAATGGATCTTTTTTAAACTCATGAGCATCCGTTCCGCAGACACCGCAGCCTTCTACTTTAATCAAAATATCGCCGTCGCCAACTTCTGGCATTGGAAATTCCTTGACCTCAAAATGCTCTAAAGATGTAAGCATCGCTACATGTGCGGTATTTGGTATGCCCTGCCTATATGCCGGGGTACTTGCTGCTGATGTCTGATCCAGCATGCTTTCTAACACCTGTCTGACAACAGCCTGCACATTTGCAGAATTTAGTTCCATGTCCATGTTTCTTATCTCCTTCCATCAAATGCCAATTAACGGATACACAAACTGTCACACATTACGCAGCGCCTTCTTTTTGTAAAGGCGGATGCACTTGTCAGTCCTTCTCCGGTACGGCTTGCTATGGTAAATGTGCAGTACCCTTCCCCTCCAAATCCTATTGCAGAATAGGACGGGCCATTTTTTACAAGGATCGCTGTATCAATTGCCTTTGCATATATTGTAATATGATCTACGTTTTTCGAATGAATATGGGCGGAATGGCGGTTGCCATGCTCCAGCCATACTGCCTGACTAACTGCATCTTCAAAATCTTTTGCTCTTACCACGCCTAAAATCGGCATCATCAGTTCTTCTGAAATAAGCGGGTGCTCCTTTGGCCCTTCAAAGGTAATGCACCGGACATCGTCTGGCGCTGCCACTCCAATCATGCCAAGCAGCGTCTTTGCGTCTCTGCCGACACAGTCACGGTTTAACTTGCCGCCTTTTAATACAACTGCTGTGAGTGCATCTTGTTCTTCCTTGGATGCCAGATAACAGCCCTGCTCGGAAATCATATAATGCATCAGCTCATCTGCGATACTGTCCACTGCTACGATCTCTTTTTCTGCAATACATGGCAGGTTATTATCAAATGTACATCCATTTACAATATCCTCTGCCGCTTTTCGAATGTCTGCTGTCTCATCAACTAATGCCGGAGGGTTTCCTGCCCCAGCCCCAATGCCTCTTTTCCCAGAAGAAAGGACAGCTGTCACAACACCTGGACCGCCAGTTGCAGCTATCAGCGGGATATCTTTGTGTTTCATCATAATGGCACTTGTTTCAAGCGTTGGTTTTTCTACCGTACATGCGATATGATCTGGCCCGCCTGCTTCAACCGAAGCTTCATTTAACAGATTGACCGCAAAAATAGATGTCTTAATCGCTTGTGGATGCGGATTAAAGACAACGGTATTTCCTCCTGCTATCATACCCATTGCATTACATAAGATCGTTTCACTTGGGTTTGTGCAAGGGGTAATTGCACCAATCACTCCAAACGGCCCCATTTCAATAAGCGTCAGTCCGCGATCACCAGACCATGCGGTTGTCGTAATATCTTCTGTACCCGGCGTCTTTTGCGCCACAAGCTGATGCTTTAGGATTTTATGTCCGACATTCCCCATGCCGGTTTCTTTTACACCCATCCGTGCAAGAATCTCTGCATTTTCTTCGATTTTTGTACGGATACTGGAAATGATTTTTTCTCTATGGTCCATAGGCATCTTACTGATTACCTTCTGTGCTTTTTTTGCAGCCTCAATCGCTTCGTCCATTGTTCGAAACACCCCGCGGCTGCCAGAGATATCCGAAGTAATCTGCATATTTGCAAGCACCTGCTGTACGATGTCTTGTACCATCTGTTCATTTACAGACACGCTGTCACCTCCTCAAAAATTGCTTTGCCATAGGCGGCAAGCGCTGTATCTTCCTGCGCCGTACCACCGCTTACACCCAAAGCTCCTATGATATTTCCTTGTATTTCCAATACTTCCCCGCCGCCAAAAATGACGATCTTTCCGCCATTTGTAAACTGGATGCCGTAAAGCGGCTGTCCTGGCTGGCTTAATTCACTTAACCTGCTGGTAGACATCTTAAGGCTTGCGCATGTATACGCCTTGTTTAAGGCAATATCAAAGCTTGCGATAAATGCATTATCCATACAATGAACAGCTACTGGACGTGCAGAAGCGTCTGCTACTGCAACGACAGCATTAACTCCCATGCGCGCTGCTTGTTCTTTTACTTTTGCAATCAGTGTTTCTGCCATCTGAAGCGTCATCTTTTTACAGCCCTGCCCGTTATTTACCGCTGTCGCACCTTGCTGCATCTGTGCTATCACAGTCTGTACTGCTTGTAAGATATCTTCCTTTAAAACAGGCTGCTTTTTTTCCTGTGCTTTTGTGTCAGCGTGGTTTTGGATTGTTTTGTCTGTTATCATAACTTTTTTCCAACGAGCTATTTCCTATAGCCCAAGCTGAGCCATTACTTTTTCTGTAATTGAAGCTACCAGATCTGGATCTGTTTGTGCTGGCGACGCACTGCTGCAGTGACCGCCGCAGCTATGGCAGCTTGGCTTTCCTGCTTTTGCATTCGGGCAAAGATTTGCCGGATGCTTTCCGCTCATTCCCATCTGTCTTCTAATTTCATACAACTTTTCTACCTGCTCTTGGTTCAGCTCCTGCGGCCCGCCAATCTGCATCGTCTGCCACAACAGGCGAGCGTAAAATTCTACAGATTCCATTTTGTGATATGCATTGAGCAGAGAATCCGAATAAGTAAGCGCTCCATGGTTTTCTAATAACACTGCGTCAAAATATTGCAAATGCTCAGATACTGCTTCTGGAATTTCCATTGTAGAAGGCGTGCCATACTTTGCAATTGGTACGCAGCCAAGTGCAATGACTGCTTCTGGCATAATCGGCTGTGTAAGCGGTATGCCTGCAATCGCAAATGTTGTCGCATATAATGGATGTGCATGTACAACAGAGTTTACATCCGGTCTTTCTTTATAGACCCGCATATGCATTTTAATTTCTGAAGACGGGCGGAACCCTTTGTTTGCCTGCAGTACATTTCCCTGCGCATCCACTTTGCAAATGTACTCTGGTGTCATAAATCCTTTGCTGACACCTGTTGGCGTGCACAAAAATTCATTGTCATTTAACTTCACTGAAAAATTCCCGTCATTTGCAGCTACCATGCCGCGGTTATAAACCCTTCTGCCAATTTCACACATCTCTTTTTTTACTTCGTATTCATTTTGCATTCGCTGATCCTCCTTAGCGTAAGTGTATGTTGATTTTTGTTGTTTTCTTTTTGGATAAATGTATGGTATCATATAATACAACGTAAGTCAACGATATTAATACTTGTTTTTTGTTGTTTTTATTGGTTTTTACGTCTTTGTAATTTCACAGACAGAAAAGCCCAGTTTTGTTTTTGCGTATTCCAACACTGCCCGGATTGCCGCTTCTGTCTCAGAAACAGTTCCTGTTACAATCAGCGTGCCGTGCACGCGATCTACAAAGCCAAGCGCCACCCCAGACGCTTTCACTGCAACGTCTGCAGCAATGACTGCTGTTTCCGGCGGACTTACATGAAAGATTCCGATTGCTGATTTTCCGCTGTCTGTATCCACAGACAACCCCAGCTTTTCATACAGTTTTCTGTCCGGGCCTGCGATTAAATGCGCAATGGTAACTTCTTTGCCCGGTACGAGTTCTTGTACAATTCTTTCTGGTATCGCTTCATGGTTTATCAATTGCCTTACCCTCCAATCTGGCATTTTAGCCCGGATGCCTGTTGTGCTGTATGTAAAAGCTCCTGCATCTTTTGATCCGACGGAGGTTTCACATCTCCCATCAAATATTCCCTGCCAAGCCCTGCATACTTATCCTGCCCTAATCTGTGGTAAGGTAAAAGATGCAGTCGTTTGACACCTTCTAACTGTCCGGCAAACGACGCAATCGCACGGATTTCCGGCACTGTATCATTAAAGCTTGGGATTACTGGCACACGGATGCTTAATTCTGTACCGTATATCTTTTGGGAACGTGCAATTTTCACTGCATTTTCTAACATCAGCTCATTGCCTTTGCCTGTAAATGCTGCATGCTTTGCTGTATCCATATGCTTAATATCCATCAAATACTGGTCCAGCCATGGCAGAATACCTTCGATCGTTTCCCATTTGGCGCACCCCATGCTTTCCAACGCTGTAGAAATACCCTCTTGCTTTGCGCACTTTAAAAGCGCAGCAGCAAACTGCGGCTGGCATAAGCTCTCTCCGCCAGAAAGCGTCATGCCGCCTCCTGTCCTCCTATAATAAGGCCGGTCTTTTTCTACTGTATTCAGCACTTCTTGTACGGTAACATCGCGTCCTATGACCTTTGGCTCTCCTTGGACAAGCATTGTCTGTATGGCATATTCCTGCGATTCCGGATTGCAGCACCAGCGGCAGCGCAGCACACATCCTTTTAAAAACACAATTGTCCGTATCCCATAGCCATCATGAATCGAATAGCGCTGGATATCAAAGATACGTCCCTTGATCTGTCGATCGTCTTGCATGTCACCCCTCCTTGCTTATGGTTCCTAAAATCCCTGCTGTGTACGCCGGATAATGTCATCTTGCAAGGATCTGGATAACGTTGTAAACAGTGCGCTGTAGCCTGCCACACGCACAACAAGGTGTTTATAATTTTCCGGATGTTTTTGCGCATCCAAAAGCGTTTCTCTGCTGACTACGTTAAACTGCATATGGCTGCCTTTTTGGTCAAAATAAGCGCGGATAAGCCCGACAAAGTTTTCAAGCCCCTGCGTGCCGCTTAATGCAGACGGATGGAATTTTTGATTAAACAACGTTCCATTGCTTGCAATAAAATGATCCAGTCTGGCAACGGAATTTGCTGCTGCTGTCGGGCCATTGACATCTTTCCCTGCAGATGGAGATACGCCGTCTGCAACTGGTGTGTGCGCGAGCCGTCCATCTGGCGTCGCCCCTGTCTGTGCGCCAAGCGGCACATTGGCTGACACCGGATACAATCCTGCCTGGAATATTCCGCCGCGTGGGTTTTTATAATTTTGCAATGGCCTGGTATAAGTATAGGCAACGTCTCTGGCAAACGCGTCCACCTGTGGGATATCATTGCCAAACTTCGGTACCTGGTCAAGCATTTGTAAAATCTTTTCTCCGCTTTCTATTACTTGCGGCGAATTTGCCAGCGTTGTTACTGTATGAAGGATTGCTGCAACTTCTTTTTCTCCGATATGCTCACCCGCATCCTGCATACTCTTTGCCATATTTGCTGCAAGTGAAGCAATATCTTCTCTTTCAAGTCCTTTGCCGTAATTCATCATCAGCGCCCGCTTGAGCTCTTTCATGGTCAGCTTCTTTTGTTCGTATACAATCGTTTTGATAGCATATAAAGAATCCGCCATATTTGCAATACCAAATCCCTGCGGCCCGGTAAAGTTATAAACAGCCCCGCCTTCCTGCACCGTCTTGCCGCGTGCCATACAGTCGTCGACCATACTGGATAAAAACGGCAGCGGACAGCGCTCTGCGTGCGCCATGTCTATCGCATTATCTGCGTTGACAAGCAGCTTAATCGCATAATCCATCTGCTGTTTATACGCATCGTAAAATTCTTCAAAGCTGTCCATCTGCTCGACGTCCCCTGTTTTTACCCCAACCTGTACGCCTGCGTCCAGTCCATTTGAAAAGACAAGCTCCAGCGGACGGCACATATTGAAAAATGCAGCATCATGCCACCCTTCGGTCTTGCCTGCTTTTTGCGGTTCTACACAGCCGATAATATTGTATTCCCTGGCGTCCTGCAAGCTCAACCCCCGGCTGATTAAGGATGGTATGATGACTTCATCGTTGTAATAAGCCGGCAGCCCGATCCCTGTTCGCGTCAGTTCTGCTGCCTTTATTAAAAATTCCTGTGGCGAGCCGTTCCATACGCGGATTGACAAGGATGGCTGCGGTAAAAATACATGCATGGATGCCTGGATACACATAAAGGACAAATCGTTTGTCACATCTACTCCCTGCGCATCCTGCCCGCCTGCAATTAAATTCTGAAACAGGCTGTAGCCTGCAAACCCCTCTGCTGATACAGCGTCACGGCATTTATTTAAGTCATTTAACTTCACCCAAATGCAGTCCATCAGCTCCTGGGCAAACTCGCGGGTAATTTTGCCGCTGTCTATATCTTTTTGATAGTATGGATACATATACTGGTCAAACCGGCCCGGTGAAATTGAGTGCCCGCTTGATTCAATCTGCAAAAGCTGCTGTACAAACCAAAAAGACTGGCACGCTTCATAAAACCCGTTTGCCCCGTTTTTTGGCACGTTTGCGCAATTTTGCGCAATGATAAGCAATTCCTTTTTCCTAGCCGTATCCTGGCACTCCTGCGCCTTTAAGAGTGCAAGCTTTGCATAACGCTGCGCATAAAGGATTGCAGCATCACAGCTTATGATGACTGCTTGTAAAAATCTGGATTTTTTTTGATAATCGCCGTCTGCAAGGCTTAGCTGCTCTAACTGATCTTGTGCTTTTTGCCGGATCCCAGAAAATCCAATCGCAAGCACTTCTTCGTATTTTACAGTCACATGCCCTACGCCGTTATAAAAATAATTTCCCGGCGTAAACAGATTATGCTCCATTGCAGCCAGTGTTTCTGGCTCCATATAAGAAGTCGCAAGTTCGCTTGTTGTCTTGCCTTTCCAGTAGGCATCCGCCTCTTTTAGTTCTGCCTTTGTCTGCTCTGCTATGTAAAACGGATCTGCGGATCGGGTCTGTACGGTATCAAATTCAGCCTCCAGCCATTCATAAGAAAACTCTGGATATGTCTGACATCCCCTTGGTGCAAGTGTCGTACTGCCTACGATAAGCTCCAGGTCACGGATAATAATTGGAATATGCTCCAAAATATGCCGGAATGCTTTGGCCCTTCGGATTACTATAGGCTCTTGCTCGGTTTGCCGGTAGGATTCTGTAATTAAAACTGCACGCGCGGATTCAATCTCCGGCATCTTGGCATATAAATGCTCTACCAGCTTTGGAATGCGCTCTGACTTTGGTATTGGTGTACTGTCATAGGTATATCGTCCCATCGCTTTTACTCCTTTCTCTCCCCTTGTTCACTAAGGGCACCCTTCGGATAGTTTGTATTATACTCCAAGCAAACAGCAAAAGCAACATAAATCCACATATTATTTCTTTTATTTCAACACAATTCAACATTTTTATAGATTTGTTTTTGTTGTGATTTTAATTTTATTATATTTTATGTTGTTTTATCATTTTTTTATTTTTCTTTTGATTTATTTTTGTTTTTATTTTAAGTTTGTTTTGTATTGATTTTATTTTGATTTTGCATTGATTTTGTTTTGATTTTGGATTGTTTTTATATTGATTTTATTTTGTATTGATTTTGGTTTACATTGATTTTGGTTTGTTTCTAAAGGATTTCTATTGACAAAGCAAACTGGCTGATGCATACTGTCAGAAAGACTGGCTGCAAAAAATGTCGCTACAGAAAAAAGGGCTAAGAATATGACTTCGAATAATACTTCAATTAAGACTTCGATGAAAACTTTGAATGACGCTTCGATGAAGACTTCGGTTAAGACTTTGAATGACACTTCGATAGAATTTGATCTCCATACACATACAATTGCCAGCGGACACGGTTCCCATGCTACAATTACAGACATGGCAAAAGCTGCTGCCAGCAAAGGGTTACAGCTGCTCGGCATATCCGATCATGGCCCTGCTACTTTGGGCGGCGGCAAACCTTCTTATTTTCGAAACCTCGTTCATGCTCCAAAAATCCGGCTTGGCGTTGAAATTTATTATGGAGCAGAAGCAAATATTATGGATTACAATGGGACTTTAGATTTAGACGACAGCATTTTAGCGCGTTTAGACTATACGATTGCAAGTATGCATCCTGCTGTCATAAAACCGGGCACTTTGGAAGAAAATACAAAGGCTTTTATTTCTGCTGTCAAAAACCCCTATGTACAAATCATCGGCCATTGCGACGACAGCCGCGTTCCTGTGGATTATGCTGCACTTTTTAAAGCAGCCGCCGCGCATCATACGCTCTTTGAAATCAATAACGCCTCCCTGCGCCCGGACGGATACCGCATCGATACGAAAAAAAATAATCTTATGCTTTTAAACCTGTGCAAGTATTACCATTATCCTGTCATCCTTTCCAGTGACAGCCACGGAAGTGCGCATATTGGTGATTTCAGCGATATCGAAGATCTTTTAAAACTTGCACAAATGCCAAAAGATTTGATTTTGAATTATTCCTGTGAAAAATTAAAAAGATTTCTTGAGAAAAATAAAAAAGCATAAAAAATACGAAAGCATAAAAAATGCTGCCTGTAGATTTTTTGCTTGACACTTTTAAATGTTCTGGATCATAAAGCAGCGTCTTTTCATCCCTATGCATTCACAAGGCTGCTCAAAAAGTGTTCCAGGATGAAAAAACGCTGTGCGCTTTTATGTATCTTATTTTTGTATCTAATATTTGATATTACAAATAATATGATAGTTCGCCTAATGGCATCCTCCGCAGCGGCTGCAATCCCCGCCACAGCTGAATTTGCCTTTCTTTTTGTCCTGTATCATGCTCTTTAGCGCAGCGATAACTGCACAAAGTAAGATAGCTCCTACAAGGAATGTCCCCATTAAATACCCCTCCTTTTTGCATCTATTTCTTACATCTATTTTTTCTTCTTTTTTTCATCTATTTGTGCGTCCTGCGAATTTGTTTGTATTCTTAAACCGGACGGATTTCGGAACGCAGCTGCCCTGCCCTCTTTTTATGAAAAATAAGCAGATAACAAAAGGCTGTCAAACATCCGACAGATACCACTGTCCAAACGCTAAATTGCCCGGATACAGCCAAAGTCCCCAGCTGGTAAATGCACATAGATACAAGATACGCTAACCCGCACTGATATCCAATCGCAAACCAAAACCATTTTGCATCATTCATCTCGCGCTTAATCGCTCCCATTGCTGCAAAGCAAGGTGCACACAGCAAGTTAAATACTAAAAAGGAATAGGCTGCTGCGCCTGACATCGTAAGAGACAGCGTCTGCCAAATCTGTGCCCCATCTTCTGCAACTTGTGCAAATCCAAATAAAATCCCAAAGGTTGCCACGACATTTTCCTTTGCAATCAATCCTGTGACAGCTGCAACCGCCATCTTCCAGTCTCCCCAGCCAAGAGGCGCAAAAATTGGTGCAAGCACGCCGCCAAGAGCTGCCAATATGCTATGGTCAAGCTGCTGCGCTTCAAGCATCGTAAAGCCTTGTTTCGTCCATCCAAAGCTTTGCAAAAACCAAAGTACAATGGTTGAGAGCAAAATAATCGTACCTGCCTTTTTTATAAATGAAAAGCCGCGTTCCCACATACTCCGTAATATATTCCCTGCCGATGGCATATGGTATGGCGGCAGCTCCATAACAAACGGGGCCGGCTGCGCATCAAACATTTTTGTCTTCTTTAAGATAATGCCAGAGCAAATAATAGCTGCAATCCCTACAAAATAAGCGCTCCAGGAAACCCACCCTGCATTGTCAAAAAATGCGCCTGCAATCAGGGCAATGATTGGCAGCTTTGCGCCGCATGGCACAAAGGTAGTTGTCATAATGGTCATTCTGCGGTCTGACTCGCTTTCAATCGTACGGGACGCCATCACGCCCGGCACACCGCAGCCGCTTGCAATCAGCATTGGGATAAATGATTTCCCGGACAGACCAAATCTTCTGAAAATCCGGTCCATGATAAATGCGATGCGGGCCATATAGCCGCATGCTTCTAAAAATGCCAAACATGCAAATAATACAAACATCTGCGGCACAAAACCAAGTACTGCGCCAACACCCCCTACTATGCCGTCTGCGATTAACCCTGTCAGCCATCCCGCGCAGCCAATTGCTTCTAATGTATCTGTAATACCCGGTATCACCCATGAGCCGAATAGTGTATCATTCGTCCAACTGGTTACAAAATCGCCAACCGTTGATACGGATACATAATATACGAAAAACATGACAACTGCAAAAATCGGCAGCGCCAGCCATCTGTTTGTGACAATGCGGTCAATGTTATCCGAAGCTGTCAATTTTGCTTTCCTGCTTTTCAAACAGCATGTCTGCACGACTCTGGAAATAAATGCATACCGCTCATTGATAATGATACTTTCCACATCATCGTCAAACTCTTTTTCCAATTCTTTTATTTGCTCAGAAATATCCGGTATACTGCTTAGCTGGGAACTGATTTTTTCATCCCCCTCCAAAAGCTTAATGGAAAAAAAACGTTTCTGTACTGCTGGAATATCAGTAAGCTTTTGTCCCACTAACTGAATGGCACTTTCGACGTCTTCACAAAACGCAGGCACTGCGTCTGCCTCTTTTTCATTTTGCGCAAGGGAAATAGCTATTTCTGCCGCTTTACGAATACCTGTTCCTTTTAAGGCAGATATCTGCACAACTTTGCAGCCAAGCGCCTGACTTAGTTTTTCTATCTCTACGCTTACACCTGACTTTTCCATAATATCGAGCATATTTACTGCTGCAACGACTGGTATGCCTAATTCCATTAATTGTGTGGACAAATACAAATTACGTTCCATATTCGTGCCATCTATAATATTTATTATCGCATCCGGACGCTCTGTTAGCAAGTAGTTTCTTGCGACGATTTCCTCTGTCGTATAAGGCGACAAGGAATAAATCCCCGGTAAATCGACTACCGTAATATCTCTATGCCCCTTTAGCTGCCCTTCTTTTTTTTCTACTGTTACCCCTGGCCAGTTGCCTACAAACTGGTTTGACCCTGTCAGCGCATTAAACAGTGTCGTCTTCCCGCAGTTTGGATTACCGGCCAATGCAATTTTAACTGCCATATCGCTACTCCTCTCTATTTTATTTTTCTTTTTTGCCAATATTAGTTCTTCCCGCAAGCAATAATACCTATTAGGCACTTTGCTTTGCGGTATTTGTTTTTTATCCTGTTTACTTCTTTATTTAGTTTACTTCTTTATTTAGTTTGCTTCTTTATTCAGTTTGCTTCTTTATTCAGTTTACTTCTTTATTCAGTTTACTTTTCATTTGTTTGTATATACTATCTTTTATTATTAATAACTATCAATAATTAGTATAAACTAACCTACTGTGAAAAAAAATTAACTTACCTCGATCATTTGTGCGTCTGACTTTCGTAATGATAATTCATAGCCACGTACTGTCACTTCCACGGGATCTCCAAGCGGCGCAACTTTTCTAACGCTGACTGTAACACCCTTGGTAATGCCCATATCCATCATACGCCTTTTTACCGCACCTTCCCCGGCAAGTCTTGCCACTGTAACCGTCTGTCCGACTGGTACATCTTTTAATGTTTTCATATGCTGCTCCTTTACACATATATTTTATTTGCCGTATCTTTGCCTATTGCCACTCTGGCATCCTTGATATTGACAATGATATTCCCATTGATGTCTGATATAACTGTCACCACCTCGCCTATTACAAATCCCAGGCTTTCTAAAAACCTGCGTGTGTCTTCTTTTCCTCCAACTTTTTTTATCCTGCCTGGCTCACCAGATTTCATCATTGATAATGGCATATGCACATATCCTCCTTTTTCTCAATTTTTACTTTTATTTTTTACTATTTTGCTATTTTGCTTTTTTGCTTTTTTGCTTTTTTGCTTTTTTGCTTTTTTGCTTTTTTGCTTTTTTGCT
>CANDJR010000051.1 GCA_947385105.1 uncultured Eubacterium sp. | reverse complement strand
CCAGATAGGCGTAGTTTTCGCCCGTCTTATAGTTCGGGTGTCGCTTCATTTCCTCGCTTCATATTTCCAAATATATATTTTTTTTGAAAGAAAAACCTTCACTAATCACACGTGGGAGGGGCCAAAAACAAATCACTTTATAAAAAAATAAGAATTTTTATTTTTCGTTTATAATGCAAAAAACTGATTTCATGACGTGGAGCGATAAAGAAAAACCGGAGTTTTTTTCAGGGCAGGGTTTGGGGAAGGCACTCCCCAACAAGTATCTGTCCGTGGTGGAAGATAGAACCCTGGCGAAATCTGGAACCATGGACGATACTTGCTCTTAAGAAACGGCATTTTTCGCTGTGCAGGCTTCTGTCAATACCTTTAATGTTGTATAAAGGAATTTTGCCAAAGCTGCGGCAATATTTCTCCTTCTAATCCCCTTTCACTTACGCCACACTAAGTGGAATATAATTTTCATCGCCCTTTCATTCCTCGTAACTCAAAAAATACAAAACTCCCCAACCTGACAAGAGATTTTTCGCAACATAATACCAGCAGTTTTCTAAAATATCAAAAATAGGCGCAAAAAAACAGGAAATCTTTTCTTGATTTCCTGTTTCGGTGTGCTGCCCTTGTAAGCGTTACAGAATTAACATGATAGTTCTAGAATATGTAACTTATTCAACATACCTCATGGGCACGCTGTAGCAAGCTATGTCAACTTATTTTAGATAAATTTCCCGCAAGGTGAATAGTATGCAGAGCGTAGGAATCATTTTTCTGACACATTCTACTATTTCTAACTTGTATCAGCAAAACCTATATCAAAACTGGGTTTGAATTTTCTGCATATTATTTCAGCTGGTCATCAATGCAGTTTAACTCTAAATCATAGAAAGCAGTATATTCTGCTAAATAGTCATTCTCATTATCATAAATTCTAATCCACACTGATGTATAGTCTAACGGCGGATCATAACAAAAACTTTTACCTAATGATACCCCTCCATTTTTAAAGACATACGTATTTATAACTTGATCTAAATCTGCCTCAAACATTTCATCAAACCGGACTTGATCTGTTTTATAAAAATTATTCAGGCATTGAACAAGGTTTTCTTTTGTTTTATTAAACAAGTCATTGTTTGATATAAACTCCGAAAATATTTGCGATTCGATTGGAAATTTCATTATTTATGCAAGCTCCCTTTATCAAATAAATCAAAGACCCAAGTTCCCGTATTAGTTTTGTAACCGAAAATTCTATAATCAGCATATTGAGAAGTCAAAATTTTAATTTCATGTGTATATTGCTTTCCAATTTTATCGCTTGGATTAATCTTCTTTATTCCGGCCATATTTTTAGCGCCAACTAAACCATTATTAGCAGCGTCTTGAAAAAGTTTTAATACTTTTTCTCCTTCAGAGCCTTTAAACTTCCTCTTAATTGCTTTAACTGCTTTTTAAGAGATCCCGTCAGAATATTTAAAGGTTTTCATTGCTGCCTTAACAGCCGCCTTTCCTTTTGCAGTTTTTGCAAACTTAGCTACTTCATCAGATTTAAGCAGCACCTTCCCTCCCTGTCTAAAATATGCACTAGAAGGAAGCACTGGTTGATATCCACAAGATCCCAAATAGTAGCTGTTTGTATACCATCATTTAATTGGACGTAATATGCCGTTCCGTACGGAGTTTCAATTGCATCAATCAAAATATACTCATCGTTTGGAACATACTCATTATCTTGAATATCCTCATCGTCCTCTATAAAGGTGTTTGTAAGCATATCCTCATTTTCTGCTGCAAATGCTGGTACACTAAAATTAAATGCCATACTGAGGATCAGTATAAAACTCAATAAGCTTTTTGTCAATTTCTTCATGTTTAAAATACGCCTTTTTAACTAAAATTTTTATTACTCATTAAATAACTTTTAAACAATCAAACTATTTATTTACTTTATATGTTACTCATTTCGAGAACATATTGCAAATAGGCTATATCATTTGCGTTTTATAGTCTTTTTTACATAAAAAGTACATTTATTATATAGAACTACATAATAAGATTATTTATATTATTTCTAAAAAAATTATAATATGCATAAAAAAAGCGGCGTTCCTGTTCTCACGGTTAGGGATAGAGAAACGCCGCGTCTGCATCGTATTCAGTTTTTATTTATTCTTTCTCAATGCTGTGTGCTGGTGTTTGGGCTGGCAGGGTTCCGGGCGGCATATCAAGGCTTTTTTGAGATAATCAACCATTTTATAGTACAATTTTACGTTTGCCCTTAAATTTTGTTTCACAATATTTGCAGCGGTATACTTGCTTATTTGGGTCAGTCAGTACAAAAATCTGATCTAATTCCTGTTCAATCGAAGTGATACACCGCGGATTTTTACAGCGAATGACATTTTTGACTTCTTTTGGAAGTGACAGTACGCGCTTTTCCACGATTTTGTCATTTTGGATAATATTGACAGTAATATTATGGTCAATAAAACCAAGAATGTCTAAATCTAATTGATCGATGGGGCATTCTACTTTTATAATATCTTTTTTACCCATTTTATTGCTGCGTGCATTTTTGATAATCGCAACGCAGCAGTCAAGGGATTCTAGTTTTAAATCATGATAAATCTGCATGCTCATACCTGCCTGGATATGATCTAAGACAAAACCTTCCTGGACGCCACTGATATTTAACATCGCTTTCTCCTCCTTATGCTACATGTATGTTAAGCAGTGTCAAAATGAGCGCCATGCGGACATATACGCCATACTGCGCTTGCTTAAAATAAACTGCTCTTGGATCTTCGTCTACTTCTACCGAGATTTCATTGACGCGCGGCAGTGGGTGCAGGACAAGCATATCTTTTGGTGCAAGCTCCATTTTCGCTTTGTCTAAAATGTAGAAATCCTTCATACGGATATAGTCTTCTTCGTTAAAGAAACGTTCTCTTTGTACACGGGTCATATATAACAAATCTAAATGAGCCAATGCGTCTTCTAAGCGTTCAACTTCCTGATAAGGGATTTGATGCGCATCTAAAACATCCTCGCGAATGTAACCAGGTACACGCAGTTCTTCTGGTGAAATTAAAATAAATTCTACCCCAGGATAACGAATCAGGGCATCAATCAGAGAATGGACCGTACGACCGAATTTCAGATCGCCGCAAAGACCGACTTTTAAGTGATCAAAATGACCTTTGAGAGAATAGATTGTTAATAAATCTGTAAGTGTCTGTGTAGGATGCTGATGTCCGCCATCACCGGCATTAATAACTGGAATGGAAGAATGGCTGCTGGCAACAAGCGCGGCGCCTTCCTTTGGATGACGGATCGCACAGATATCAGCATAACTGGAAATGACACGTATCGTATCTGAAACGCTTTCCCCTTTGGCAGCAGAACTGCTGTCCGCACTGGAAAATCCGAGCACGCTGCCGCCAAGGTTTAACATCGCAGCTTCAAAGCTGAGTCTTGTCCGAGTACTTGGTTCATAAAAACAAGTCGCCAGTTTTTTTCCTTCACATGCATGTGCGTATTTTTGCGGGTTTGATTCAATATCGTTGGCAAGCTTTAGCAGAGTATCGAGTTCTGTAACAGTAAAATCCAACGGATTCAGTAAGTGCTTCATAGTGACCTCCTTTTAAGACATCTTTGTTCAGCTTGAATACCATCATATAATAATAAATGGTAAAATTCAAGACTGAAATCATCCATTTCCGTTGGTAATATTCAGAATCTTTTCAAAGGTAAGGCCTGCGCACATCCAAAGAGGTGCATAATCCAGGCGAATGATGCCATTGACATTTGCTTTTGCCCTGCTGTAATCCCAGGGGCACATTTTATGTTTTTTCAAAAAGCTGCCGCTGACGTATTCTCCGGTAAAGATACCGACACTATAAATAGCGCCTCGCAGCAGGGCAGGGCATTTGCCAAGGAGCCTGGAAACAGGGGAAATGACAGCAGCCATGCCATAAATCGGAAACATCCATAGGGAGGTCTGCCCTAATAAACGTTTGTCTTTTTTCCACATACTTCCTGTGGAAGTAAATAAAATTTCCATACACCAGCCAGTTAGACCACATATAAAAAAATTTTGTATTTGCTTCATGCGGCTAGGATACGCAAATAGAGAAAATTTATGCAGAAATGATGCAGAAATGATACAGCTTTTACACATTTCTTATATGCAGCCCATTGGAAGTTAGCAGTTCAAACCAGGGCTTTGCACAACTGAATTTCTGTCGAAAAGAGCTTAAGTTAATGACATTGGGTGTGAACAGTAATACAGTAACATTTTGTAGCTTTATGAAAGATTTTTAGGCTTGAATAGGGGTGGATTTTTACCATCGCTGCTATTATAATAAGGAAGAAAATGAAATTCAAAGAGGATTCTGTTTGGAATCTGTATTTGGATTTTGTGTTTGAATAAGAAAAAGGAGTGGTGATGGAAATGTTAAGCAGCTATCTGATTGCAATCAATGTGATTGGCGCGGTGTTGGTACTCGTAAATAAAAGGGTGCATTCTTATGCACGAAAAAGCCAGATAGAATTCCTTTTTTGTATTGCTTCGCTGCTAGGGGGTTCTTTGGGTGTGCTGCTGTCTATTTTGCTGTTTGACCGAAAAACGTATAAAGAAAATATGATGTCCAGAGTATGGATTGTATGCATATTCGTAATTCAGGCCATCCTATTTTTAATGCTGCAGGGATATCGTACAGATACTGTTCGCTTTGATTTTTGGACGTTTTTTGCTGAGCATCAAATGTTTGCGATTTATATTGTCTTGCTTAACAGCATTACCTTTGCTGTATTTGCGATCGATAAAGTCCGTGCAAGAAAAGGCAAAGCAAGGATACGGATTGTAGTGCTGCTTGGGCTTGCTTTTGCGGGCGGATCAATTGGCGGGCTGCTTGCTATGTATCTGTTTCGGCATAAGACGCAGCAGAATTATTTTACGGCAGGTATTCCGTTAATGATGGTGACGCAGCTGGTAGTCGTTTTTTATATGATGAATGCCAAATGGTAATGATTCGTTACTGGGAACGGAGTGAACAGTAACAATGATTCGCCTAAATAAACGAAATTTATGTATCAAAACTTGTAAAATGTAAGTTCGTAGCATATAATAGTGTGAGTTATTTGTAAAAGAATGGGAGGGAAATTCCTATGGAAGACAAAAAGAATACAGATACAGTAATTACTTTGGAAACAATGACAGCGCGTATGGAATACCAGATGTTGTCTGGTACATTAAATGTGCCAATACATGCATTGGTATATGATAATAGAAAGATCGTACCTGGATGTGTTTTTGTATGTATGAAAGGAGCTGCTTTTGACAGCCATAGCTGTGTACAAGAGGCTGCACAAAAGCAGGCAGCAGCAGTAGTGGTAGAACGGGATGTGGAAATTCCAAACGGGCTGACTGTGCTGAAGGTTACAAATACCAGGCTGGCACTCGCCCAGCTGTCGGCAGCCTGGTTTGGTTATCCGGCAGAACATTTAAAAACAATTGGCATTACAGGAACAAAAGGAAAGACAACAACGGTTTATATGGTTAAATCCATCTTAGAAAGCGCAGGACATAAAGTTGGCTTGATTGGGACAATTGAGACACAGATTGGGACAAAAACAATCCCGTCTGTGAACACTACGCCAGAGTCTTATCTTATACAGCAGTATTTCCGGGATATGGTGCAGGCTGGATGTGACGCATGCGTTATGGAAGTGTCTTCCCAAGGCTTAATGATGCACCGAGTAGGCGGGTTTACGTTTGATCTTGGTATTTTTACCAATATTGAACCAGATCATATCGGGCCGAATGAACATGCATCTTTTGAAGAATATATGGCGTGCAAGGGGATGCTGTTTCGTCAATGCAAGGTGGGGATTGTCAATTGTGACGATGCACACGTGCAGGATGTGATCAAGGGACATACGTGTCAAATTGAGTCGTTTGGATTTTCGGAACAGGCAGATTTGCGCGCAGCACAAATACAGCTGGTGCATAAGCCAGGGCATTTAGGCGTTGCATACCAAACGCAGGGGCTTTGCTCGCTTGCAGTGGAAATCAGCGTGCCTGGAACATTCAGCGTATACAATTCGCTGGCAGCAATTGCGATTTGCCGCCATTTTGAGGTCTCTGTACAAGATATGCAGCAGGCATTAAAACAGGCAAAAGTCAAAGGACGCATTGAGCTTGTAAAGGTTTCAGATACATTTACCCTGATGATTGATTATGCGCATAATGCGATGAGCTTGCAGAGTCTTTTGACAACGCTGCGTGAATACCAGCCAGGCAGACTTGTATGCTTATTTGGCTGCGGCGGAAACCGTAGTAAGCTGCGGCGCTATGAAATGGGAGAGGTGTCTGGAAAGCTGGCTGATTTGACAGTGATTACGTCTGATAATCCGCGGGATGAAGATCCGCAGGCAATTATAGATGATATTAAGGTTGGAATTGCAAAGACGAGCGGCAAATATGTGGAAATTGCAGACCGCAAAGAAGCTATTCGCTATGTGATACAAAACGGAAAGCCAGGGGACGTTATTGTACTGGCAGGAAAAGGGCATGAGGATTATCAAGAGATCCACGGCGTCAAATACCCGATGGATGAAAGAGATCTGATTGCAGATATCCTGCGGGAATAAAAACAGAGGAAAGCGATGTTATATGCAAATGTAATTGTAGATATTTCACATGAGAAGCTTGACCGGACATTTCAGTACATGGTGCCAGAAGAACTGGAAGGAGAGCTTGCGGTTGGGATGCTTGTGCATGTCCCATTTGGCAGCCGTAAGATGACAGGCTATATTATAGAGTTTACGGATACGCCTGCGTATGAAGTGTCCAAGCTAAAGCCAATACTGTCGGCAGTATCAGGTTCGGTAGCGATCGAATCACAGCTGATTGCACTCGCAGCCTGGATTCGGAAAAATTATGGCGGTACGATGAATCAGGCATTAAAGACCGTACTTCCTGTAAAACGCCAGGAACGCCAAAAGGAAAAAAAGCAAGTACGCTTAAAGGTGTCAGACGAAGAAGCAAAGACACTGTATGAGGAATGTGTGCGCAAGCACCATACAGCACAAGCGAGGATTTTGGCACAGCTTTTGGAATGCCGCGTGCAGCCATACTTGCATATGACAAAGGATCTGAAAATATCAGCTTCTGCCATTCGCAATTTACAGGAAAAGGGTATTTTGGAAATCGAGCGGGAATATTATTATCGTAACCCAGTAGCGCAAATTGCAAAGCAGACGTACGATATTTGTTTAAATCAGGCGCAGCAAAGCGTTGTTGATCAGATTATAAGCGAGTACGAGGCTGGAAGGAGAGGGACGTATCTTCTGTATGGAGTGACAGGCAGCGGCAAGACAGAGGTATATATGGAGCTGATTGCGTATGCGGTTTCCATGGGCAGGCAGTGTATTATGCTCATCCCGGAAATCGCTTTGACCTTTCAGACGGTTCGCCGCTTTTATGAGCGGTTTGGCGACCGGGTGTCTATCCTGCATTCCAGGCTGTCGCAGGCAGAAAGGTACGATCAGCTGGAGCGGGCAAAAAACGGGGAAATTGATATCATTATCGGCCCACGGTCCGCGTTGTTCACACCATTTTCAAATCTTGGTTTTATTATGATAGATGAGGAGCACGAAAACAGTTATAAAAGCGAGACTGTCCCAAAGTACCATGCCAGAGAGACTGCCATTACGCGCGCAAAAATGGCAGGGGCAAGCGTTGTGCTGGGCTCTGCGACTCCCTCGGTAGACAGTTACTTTCAGGCTTTGCAGGGAAACTATACTTTGCTGCGTTTAAGTACGCGTGTTAAGAGCAGGCCGCTGCCTGTTTGCGAACTGATTGATCTGCGCACAGAGTTAAGGGAAGGGAACCGTTCGATTTTTAGCACCAGGCTGCAGGAACTGATCGAAGACCGTCTGGCAAAAAAGCAGCAAATTATGCTGTTTATTAACCGCCGCGGCTTGGCAGGCTTTGTATCCTGCAGAGAATGTGGAAATGTCATCCGCTGTCCGCACTGTGATGTGTCTTTAAGCCAGCATATGCATGGCAGACTGATTTGCCATTACTGCGGGTATGAAATACCTATGCCGCATCAATGCCCCGTTTGCGGCTCAAAACAGATCGGAGGGTTTCGTGCTGGTACACAGAAAATACAGGAATTAGTAGAGCTGCGTTTTCCGCAGGCAAAGACGCTGCGTATGGATTACGATACGACGCGTACCAAGGATTCTTATGAGCGTATTTTGTCTGCATTTGCAGACCATCAGGCGGATATTCTGATTGGAACGCAGATGATAGTAAAAGGGCATGATTTTCCACAGGTTACACTTGTAGGTGTACTTGCGGCAGATATGTCTTTAAATATCAGTGACTACCATGCAGCGGAGCGTTCTTTTCAGCTGATTACACAGGCGGCAGGCCGTGCAGGCAGGGGGAATGAGCCTGGAGCTGTCGTCATACAGACGTACCAGCCAGACCATTTTTGCATTCAGGCAGCAAGGGCACAGGATTATGCGGCATTTTATGAAGAAGAAATTTTATACCGCAGGCTGATGCGCTATCCGCCAGTTTGGCACATGCTGCATATTTTAGTCGCGTCTGCGGATGGCGAATTGGCTGTATCTTGTACGGAGCAAATTGCACAGTGGATTCAGGCAGAGCAAAAAAAATACAGCACGGAAAGAACAAATACGACAGATACGATAACGAGTATAGATATGCTCGAAAAAACAAATACGATAGCAAGTATAGATACGATCGAAAAAACAGACAGAATATGGCAAAGGATACAGATTATTGGCCCGGCAGACGCAGCGATTGCAAAAATCAACGATGTCTATCGTCGTGTGCTGTATATGAAGCATCCGCATTACGAGGCCCTTGTCTGTGTAAAAGATTTTATCGAGAGAAAAATAGAGCAGGAACCGAAAAAGTGGCGCAAGATCAGCATACAATTTGACTTTGATCCGCAAAATAGTATGTAAGGATATTTGGCCGCTCAGAAACTGAAAGGATGAAATTTTAGCTACCTATCAGAGATAACTTATGTTATAATAGTGACTTAATGAAGATTTCAGAGTGACAATAGATTGATAAATGGAGGAGGCATAGACAAAAATGGCGATTAGGCAAATTAGATTGGCAGGAGATCCAATTTTAAATAAGGTATGTAAAGAAGTAAAAAAGATGACTCCTATGCTGGAGGTACTGATAGAGGATATGTTAGATACGATGTATGAAGCAAATGGAGTTGGCCTTGCAGCACCGCAGGTAGGCGTACTAAAAAGGATTGCGGTTGTGGACGTAGGAGAAGGGGATGCGCCCATTATCATGATAAACCCGACCATTGTGCTTGAGGAAGGGGAACAGACAGGTGACGAAGGATGCTTAAGCGTACCAGGCAAAGCCGGGAAAGTGACAAGACCAAACCGCGTAGTAATTCGGGCATTCGACGAGCATATGAACGAATATGAGATGGAGGGAACAGAGCTTATGGCGCGTGCTTTTTGCCATGAAATTGAGCATCTGGATGGCCATATGTATACAGAGCATGTTACAGACGGACTGCATGATGTGAATTATGACGAGGAGTACGATGAGGAATAACAGAGAAACAGAAGATGACGATTAGATTCGACGGGCAGCATGCGATTGACATGCAGATAGAAAGCAGGTGGTTGTATGAGAATCATATTTATGGGAACACCCGATTTTGCGGTAAACACACTCGAAGCGCTTATAGAAGCCAAGCATGAGGTGGTGCTTGTCATTACACAGCCGGATAAGCCAAAAGGAAGGGGGAAATCCATACAGTGCTCCCCAGTCAAAGAGGCAGCGCTGGCACATGGTATGGAGGTATACCAGCCAAAACGTATCCGGGATGCAGAATGTGCAGAAAAGCTGCGAAAATATGAAGCGGATTTGATGGTGGTTGCTGCATTTGGGCAGATTCTTCCAGAGGAGATTTTGCAGATGCCAAGATACGGATGTGTGAATGTCCATGCTTCTTTACTTCCAAAATACCGTGGAGCAGCGCCGATCCAGTGGGCAGTGATCAATGGGGATCGTGTGACAGGCGTTACGATTATGCAGATGGCTGCAGGGCTGGATACGGGCGATATACTAGAACAGGCAATCGTTGAGGTGGCAGATGACGAGACTGGGGGCAGTCTTTTTCAAAAGCTGGCAGAAGAAGGCGCCAGGCTGTGTGTGCAGACCATTGCACATATCGCTGCAGGGACTGTAGTGCCTGTGAAGCAGGAGGAAACACAGGCAACGCATGTGCGCATGATATCCAAAGAAATGGGATCTATTGACTGGCAAAAACCAGCAGATGAAATAGAGCGTTTGATCCGTGGGCTGAATCCATGGCCGAGCGCATTTACGAAACTGGGCACCAAGACGTTGAAAATCTGGGGTGCAGCTGTCATACAGGATGAGCAGTATGCAGGATATGCACCTGGAACGGTTGTCCTGGCGGATAAAAAGCAGCTCGTCGTGCAGACTGGTGCAGGGCAGCTTAGCTTAACACAGCTTCAGCTGGAGGGAAAAAAGCGAATGCCTGCAGATGCATTTTTGCGCGGCTGTCCTGTGACACAAGGAACGCAGCTTGGCGGGCAGAATGCGTAAAAGCAGCAGGCACAGATCATAGGCACATGAGTTACTGTTCACACAGGACTTTGCATTTACTGCAAAGTCCCAAAGAAAATGATTCAGGAGTGCAAAAATTCCATTGCCGAAGGCGATTTTAGATGAATTTTTGCATGTTACTGAGAACGGAGTGAACAGTATAACGCGGATTACGCTGAGCGCGTAATCTGCAATCAGAAGATAGGAGGTATGCTGTATGCCATATCGATATGGGTATTACTTTGATCCAACTTACATTTTAGTTTTAATTGGCGTTGTGGTTTCACTGGTTGCTTCAGCCAGAGTAAAATCAACGTTTCACAAATATTCCAGTGTACGCAGTCTGTCAAATATGACAGGCGCTCAGGCTGCACAGCGTGTATTACAAAGTGCGGGAATCCATGATGTGACGATCCGCCATGTATCCGGGAGCCTAACGGATCATTATGATCCGCGTAATAAGACGCTGAATCTATCAGATCCAGTATACGGTTCTGCTTCTGTAGCTGCAATCGGCGTAGCAGCACATGAGTGCGGACACGCGATCCAGCATCAGCAGGGTTATTCGCCGTTAAGTCTAAGGAGTGCCTTGGTGCCAGTCGCTAATTTTGGTTCTGCTGCAGCATGGCCATTGATTGTACTAGGATTAGTTTTGGGCGGTGCAGGCAGCACGCTTTGCCAGATCGGGATTATCTTTTTTTCCGCAGCAGTTTTGTTTCAAATTGTTACACTGCCAGTAGAATTTAATGCATCAGCGCGTGCCATCCGCATTTTAGGCGATACGGGAATCTTAGGACAGCAGGAGCTGCCGTATACGAAAAAAGTATTAGGGGCAGCAGCGCTTACTTATGTAGCTGGGGCAGCGGCAGCTATTTTGCAGCTCCTTCGTCTGCTTTTGCTTTTTGGAGGAAGAGATCGTGACTAATACTGTCAATACGAGAGAACTAATCCTTGGCGTGATGCTGGAAATTACCCAAAACGGAACATTCAGCCATCTTGCGATTGCAAATGTGCTGGCAAAATATCAGTATTTGGAAAAACAGGAGCGTGCGTTTTTGACACGCGTGATAGAAGGCACGCTGGAGCAGGGTATTTATTTGGATTATGTGATTGATCATTTCTCAAAAGTCCCAGTACGTAAAATGAAACCAGTGATCCGCTGCATTATTCAAAGTGCGGCTTACCAGATTTGCTATATGGATGCTGTACCTGATGCTGCGGCATGCAATGAAGCGGTCAAGCTGGCAAAGAAAAAGGGATTTTCAAATCTGGCAGGCTTTGTAAACGGCGTACTGCGCAGCATCAGCCGCGGACATACAAAAGTCGCTTTACCAGATCGGGAAAAAGAGCCGGAACAATATCTGTCAGTCTGCTATTCGATTCCAGTATGGATGATACAGATGTGGAAAAAGCAGCTGTTTATCGAAAAAAACCACAAACCAGACGCTGCAGACAGGACGAACTGGGAGAAAATGGAACAAATGCTGCAGGCATTTCAGATGCCGTCGCCGCTTTATATTCACTTAAATCCGGATCGCTGTACGCCGCAGCAGCTTTCTAAGCAGCTGCAGGAAGAAGGGGTATGTGCGAAGATACTAGAACAGCCGTCATACGCACTGCAGCTTACAGGATATGATTATCTGGGGGCACTGCAAAGCTTTCAGGACGGGTTGTTTTATGTCCAGGATATTAGTTCTATGCTTGCCATGGACATGGTAAAGCCAAACAAAGGCGATTTTGTGCTGGATGTCTGTGCAGCGCCAGGTGGTAAAGCGCTGCATATGGCATGGGCGCTGCATGGGACAGGGCGCGTACTGGCGCGGGATTTGACACAGGAAAAAGCCAGGCTGTTACAGGAAAACAAATGCCGCTGCCTGGCAGAAAATATGGATATCCAAGTGTGGGATGCGACAATTCCAGATGACTCGCTCTTTGAGCAGGCGGATCTTGTCCTGGCAGATGTACCGTGTTCGGGGCTTGGCGTCATACGCAGGAAAAAGGACATCCGCTATCATGCAACACCAGCACAATGTGAAGAACTCGTGAAGCTGCAGCGCGCGATTCTTGCAGCTGTATACCATTATGTGAAGCCAGGCGGCAGGCTGGTTTACAGTACTTGCACAATCAACTGCCAGGAAAATGAAGAAAACACGGAATGGTTTAGCAGCCAGTATACACAGTTTCGGCTGATAAGCAGCAAACAGTGGCTGCCCTGCAAAGAAGGCGGAGACGGATTTTACTGTGCTATCTTTGAACGTATCAAATAGGACGGGCAGTGAGAAAGAAAGCGGAAGGGTTGTATGGAAACAGCAGAAAAGCAAGCTTTAGAACAGAACATGGAACAAACAATAGACATTAAGTCGTATAACTTAGCTGAACTGACAGCATGGTTCCAGGCACAAGGAGAAAAAGCATTCCGTGCAAAACAGGTTTACCAATGGATGCACCAAAAGCATGTGACTGATTTTGAGCAAATGACAAATCTCCCAAAAGAGCTGCGCATCCGGCTGGCCAAACAGTGCACGCTTATTTCGCTAAAGGCTGTGGAGCGGCAAATCGCAAAGGATGGTACGCGTAAGTATTTATTTGCCCTATCCGATGGCAATATGATCGAAAGCGTGCTCATGAGATACAGGCACGGAAATTCAATCTGTATCTCTTCTCAGGCAGGCTGTCGGATGGGCTGCACCTTTTGCGCTTCAGCGATTGGCGGACTTGTACGCAATCTGTATCCATCAGAAATGCTAGAACAGATCTACCGGATTGCGCAGGATATCGGGGAACGGATTTCCCATGTGGTTGTTATGGGAACAGGGGAACCTTTGGATAATTTTGCGCATTTATTAAAATTTATCGAACTTTTAACAGATGATAACGGCATACATATGAGCCAGCGCAACCTAACAGTATCAACCTGCGGCATTGTGCCCCGCATACGGGAACTTGCTGATAAAAAGCTGCAAATAACACTTGCGCTGTCTTTGCATGCATCTTCACAAGAAAAGCGGCAGGCTCTTATGCCAGTGGCAAAAAAATATCACTTAGAAGAAGTGATGGATGCGTGTGCTTATTACTTTGCGCAGACAGGCAGGCGGATGACGTTTGAATATAGCCTGATCGGGGGAATGAATGATACACAAGAGGATGTACGGCGTTTGACGCAGCTGCTGAAGGGAAAGAACTGTCATTTAAATTTAATCCCAATCAACCCGGTAAGAGAGCGTGCTTATGTACAGTCAAATGCAGATGTAATAAATGCTTTTAAAAATAGGCTTGAAAAAAACGGAATAAATGTTACTATTAGAAGGGAACTGGGCCGTGACATCGACGGTGCATGCGGGCAGCTAAGACAAAAATACGCCCAGCATGAGCCGCTTGATTGTATCTGAAAGGTAGGCGAGTAGATGAAGATATTTTCCATGACAGATATAGGCAGAAGACGTGAAACAAACCAGGATTATATTTATACGTCTGAGAAACCGGTCGGGAACCTGCCGAATCTTTTTATCGTTGCAGATGGGATGGGAGGACATAATGCAGGGGACTTTGCCTCAAGGTATACCGTAGAGCAGGTAGTAGGGACAATTGCTGCAAGCGCTTTAACAGAACCTATCGCGCTTATGGGAGAAGCATTGCGTAAGGTAAACTACAGTTTGCTGCAGCTGGCGCGGGCAGATGTGCAGTTACAAGGAACAGGCACTACTTTTGTAGCCGCGACAATCGCAAATGGACAAATGAGTGTTGCCAATGTGGGGGATAGCAGGCTATATGTCATCAACCAAAAGATTACCCAGGTGACCAGGGATCATTCACTGGTAGAGGAAATGGTCCGTATGGGAGAGATGCGGCCAGAAGAAGCCAGAGTCCATCCGGATAAAAATATTATAACACGCGCAGTCGGGGCAGTTAGGGAACTTAAGGCGGATTTCTTTGAAGTAGAATTAATGCCAGGAGACCGTGTGCTGCTGTGTTCTGACGGACTGACCAATATGATCGAAGATCAGGAAATCTGCAGGATGATATGCAGCTGCAAAGATATTGCAAAATGCGTGGAATTGCTTGTAAGGACGGCAAATGAAAATGGCGGAAGGGATAATATATCGGTGATCATCGTAGATCCGTTTTCAGATGAGGTGGTAAGATGTTAGAAGAAGGTAGATTTGTTGCAGACCGTTATGAGGTACTTGCAAAAGTAGGCGCAGGCGGCATGTCGGATGTATATAAAGCCATGGATCATGTGCTTAGCAGGATCGTTGCAATAAAAGTACTCAAGCAGGAGTTTGCAGATGATGTCAATTTTGTTACCAAATTCCGGACAGAGGCACAGTCAGCGGCAAGCTTAGAGCATCCTAATATAGTAAATATTTATGATGTAGGAAGTGAAGACGGCATCCACTACATTGTGATGGAATATGTAGAAGGGATTACGTTAAAGACATATATTGAAAAAAAGAAACAGTTATCTTATAAAGAAGCGATTAGTATTGCAATTCAAGTAGGCAGAGGCATTGAGGCTGCGCATAATAAAAATATTATTCACAGAGATATTAAGCCGCAGAATATTATGATTTCTACGGAGGGAAAGGTAAAGGTAACTGATTTTGGCATTGCCAGGGCAGCAACCAGCAATACTATTCATTCGGATGTGATGGGGTCTGTCCATTATTCTTCCCCGGAGCAGGCTAGGAATGGATTTGTAGATGGGAAAAGTGATATTTATTCTCTGGGAATTGTCATGTATGAGATGGTTACAGGAAGGGTGCCGTTTGACGGAGATACGACAGTGGCAATTGCGATCCAGCATTTGCAGGAGGAAATGGAATCTCCGCGCAGCTATGTGACGGATCTGCCGGTTAGCCTGGAAAAAATTATTTTTAAATGTACACAAAAGAGTGCAGACCGCAGATATGCAACTATGGGTGAGCTTATGAATGATTTAAAGCATGCCTTAACGCATCCAAACGAGGATTTTGTGACCATGGTTGTGCCGGGAGCTGTACAAGATAAGACGCGCGTTATTTCAGAGGCTGAAGTAGCTCAAATAAAAGAAGAAACAGCGGGCGTCCATTTGCGGAAAGAACCTCTGCAGCCAGAGCGTGCCAGCAGCCAGCTGCGGGAGGACGAGGAAGAAGACGACGATGACGGTGGTTTTTTAAATCCTAAAATGGAAAAAGCAATGACCATAATGGGAATTGTAGCTGCAGTCATCATTTTATTTATCATTATCTACTTGATTGGAAATATGCTTGGGATTTTTCGATTTGGAGCTTCAAACAAGGACAAGGACAACGACAAACGCCAGGAACTGACAGCAACAGATATTGAGCCTGGCGATCCGGATACAGAATCTGATTCACAGGCAGGGGACGAGGTAGAGATGATCAACCTGTTAGGAAAAGAAGTCAATGAAGCGCAAAAGCAATTACAAAAGCGCGGGCTGAAGCTGTACCGGATCGGTACAGAATCTTCTGATGAATACGAGGAAGGACAGATCGTTTCACAGGACATTAAAAAAGGCGAAATGGTTCCAGAGGGTACGACGGTTAAGGTTGTTGTAAGCAGCGGTGCAGGTGAGTTTAAAGTGCCGTATGTAGTTGGCAATTCAGAGGCAGTTGCAAGAGAGATGCTCACAGATGCGAAACTGGAGGTATCTGTTTCGCAGCAGTATCATGATCAGCCGGCAGGTACTGTCATTTCACAGTCACCGCAATCCGGAGAAATGGTAAAACAAGGGGATACGGTAACGATTGTCGTAAGTCTTGGACAAGAGAACGTATCGGTACCTGATTTGCGTGGTAAGACAGAGGAGCAGGCAATTTCCGAATTAGCAGCCAGCCGGCTGGAAGGCGCAGCAGACAGTGCATATGATGAAGAAGTACCGCAGGGCCAGGTAATCAGCCAGACGCCGCAGCCAGGGGAAAGTGTACTTCCAGGCAGCCAGGTCACATATGTGGTCAGCCTTGGCCAAAAGGAAAAAGAGGTTTTCTACCAGACACAGCAAAGAATCGGCTTGCCGAATAATGAAAATGTCATTTCTGCTAATATTCAGTTGTATGATGCAGATGGAAATAAATTGGATGAGTGGAGAAATGTCAGCATATCTTCCTTCCCATATACGATTTCTAAGAAAAATATTACAACGGAAACAGGCAAGATGTCTATTGAGTGGATTTTAGAAGATGAAGAAGGCAATATTACCACTAATACACAGGAACAGGAACTAAAATTTGAACAGCAGTAAGTAATTACCTTACAGGGGAACAGAAATTTTTTGTTACTGTTCACACCTTTGGTGCTCACAGTAACTTTTTGTTCCCTTGGATGGAGATGATTTGATTTATGCATGGAAAGATAGTAAAAGGCATTGCAGGGTTTTATTATGTACATGTACTTGGACATGGCATCTATGCCTGCAGGGCAAAGGGATTGTTCCGCCTGCAGGACCAAAAACCACTGGTCGGGGATCTGGTAGAAATTGAAGTATTAAATGAAACGGAAAAAACAGGAAATGTAGAAAACATACTGCCGCGCAAAAACGAGCTTTTACGTCCGGCTGTTGCCAATATAGATATGGCGCTTGTCATTTTTGCAGTCGCAAGCCCGCAGCCGAATCTGAATTTATTAGACCGTTTTTTGGTTTTTATGCAGATGAACAACATACCAGTGACGATTTGTTTTAATAAAATGGAATTACTCGATGCAGCAGACAGACAAGCGCTTATGGATGTCTATCTGCCGTGCGGTTATCCGATCCTGTTTACCAGTGCGAAAAAGCAGCAAGGGTTAGAGGATTTAAAGGCAGCGCTTTATGGAAAAACAGCGTCTGTCGCAGGGCCTTCCGGCGTAGGGAAATCTTCGCTCATCAACTTACTGCAGCCGGATGTGACGATGGAAACCGGAGAGATTAGCCAAAAAATAGAACGCGGTAAACAAACAACGCGCCATACACAGCTTATCCATATAGAGGGCAATACGTATATTATGGATACGCCCGGGTTTAGTTCGCTCTTTTTGCCGGAAATGGAAAAAGAAGATTTGCAGCAGTATTATGTGGAATTTGCAGCTTATGAACCAAATTGCAGATTTCAGGGATGCAGCCATATTAACGAACCCGATTGTGGGATTAAGCAGGCAGTTTTTGAGGGAAAGATTTCTCCTGTACGGTATGAAAATTACTGTCAGCTGTATGGCGAGCTAAAGGAACGAAAAAAAGTATATCATGGGAAAAAAAGGATATGAAGACATTAATTGTAACAGGGGGCTTTCTCGATATGGCATTTGCGCTGTCATATGTAGAGCAGCAAAAATTTGATTATTTCATTGCATCAGACAGCGGGCTTCATTTTTTTGCAGCATCCGGTCTGCCAGTACATGAAGTGGTCGGAGATTTTGATTCAGCAGATGCAAAAGAGCTGCAGGCGCTTCAACAAAATGCAGATATTTTGTTTCACACATATGAGCCGCAAAAGGATGAGACAGATACAGAGATTGCACTGAAGCTTGCAATCACACGCGGGAGTACACAAATCCATATTTTGGGCGGCACAGGCACAAGGCTTGACCATGTGCTTGGTACCGTGCATTTGCTCGGCCTTGCATTGCAGCAAAAAATACCTTGCTACCTAGTGGATGCACATAACCGGATTCGTTTAATCCCAGAGGGCAGCACTGTGCTGCAAAAAGCAGAGCAGTACGGACATTATACCTCTCTCCTTCCATTGACGACAAAAGTATGCGGCGTGACACTGACTGGGTTTGCATATCCGCTGGAGGACGGCACATTAGAAACCTTTTCTTCTTTGGGCGTTAGCAATGAGATTGTAGAACAAACTGCTCAAATCACCATTAAAAATGGGGTTGCAGTGCTGATAGAATCTAAGGATTGAGCACTCACATGCGCGAAGAAAGAGGAATGTTTGTAAGTGTAAATGCATCATATTGTATATGATGTGAAAATAAATGATCAATCAAAAAGGAAAACAAGTTACTGTTCACACAGGACTTTGCATTGACTGCAAAGTCCGTAAGAAAATGAT
>CANDJR010000050.1 GCA_947385105.1 uncultured Eubacterium sp. | reverse complement strand
AGTAACTGTGCGGGTTTCAGCAGTTAATGCTGTTATTCCGTGAATAATTCAGGTTAAAATAAAAAACTAACAACTTCCAAAAATTTTTTAGAAAATAAGACCTTTATTCAATAACAGACCTTTATTTAATGACAGACCTTTATTTTATAATAGACCTTTTTTTATAAAAGCTTTTGAAAGCAGATTTATATATAATTCTAAAAAATAACACTGTTTTACAGCTTATGCAAATAGATTACAGATTTCAGACGAAACATCTAAAACTACATAAATGCTGTTGAAAGAAAAAGTTGTAAAACAGTGTGTACCTAAATTCAGCAAAACAAAAAAATAGAAAAATGGAGGATTACTTAACATGTATGATTTTGACAAAATTAAAGAAGCTGCTGCTAACTATGGCAAAGATATGAACGCATTTTTGCGTGCAATTGTAAAAAATCCAGGCGAAAGCTGCGATGAAAAAGCACATATTGATACAATTGCTGCTGAAATGAAAAAAGTTGGCTTTGATGAAGTAAAAATCGATACACAAGGCAACGTTATGGGATTTATGGGCACAGGCGATAAAATCATTGCTTACGATGCACATATTGATACAGTAGGCATCGGCAACCGTGACAACTGGAATTTTGATCCATACGAAGGCTATGAAAACGATACAGAAATCGGCGGCCGCGGCGTGTCTGACCAGTGTGGCGGTATCGTATCTGCTGTATATGGCGCAAAGATTATGAAAGATATGGATTTAATCCCAGACGGCTACAAAGTTATGGTTGTAGGTACTGTTCAGGAAGAAGACTGTGATGGATTATGCTGGCAGTATATTATTAACGAAGATAAAATCCGTCCAGAGTTCGTTGTTTCTACAGAACCAACAGACGGTGGTATTTACCGCGGACAGCGCGGACGTATGGAAATCCGCGTAGACGTAAAAGGCGTTTCCTGCCACGGCTCTGCTCCGGAACGCGGCGATAATGCAATTTATAAAATGGCTGACATCTTACAAGACATCCGTGCTTTGAATGAAAATGACGCAGAAGACAGCACAGAAATCAAAGGCCTTGTAAAGATGCTGGATGAAAAATACAACAAGGATTGGGAAGAAGCACGTTTCTTAGGACGCGGTACTGTTACTGTATCCCAGATTTTCTATACTTCTCCAAGCCGTTGTGCAGTTGCAGATTCCTGCGCAATCTCCCTTGACCGCCGTATGACTTTTGGCGAAACATGGGAAAGCTGCTTAGATGAAATCCGTGCACTTCCAAGCGTGAAAAAATATGGGGATGACGTTGTTGTATCTATGTATAATTACGACCGTCCTTCTTATACTGGATGTGTTTATGAAATTGAATGCTACTTCCCTACTTGGGCAATTCCAAAAGATCATAAAGTAACAAAAGCTTTAGAAGCTGCTTACACAGGACTTTATGGCGACAAGCGTATCGGTGCAGAAGAAACATTAGAAATGAGACAGGCTCGCCCACTGACAGATAAATGGACGTTTTCTACTAACGGCGTTTCTATTATGGGCAGAAATAACATTCCATGTATCGGTTTTGGCCCTGGTGCAGAAGCACAGGCACACGCTCCAAACGAAAAAACTTGGAAACAGGATCTGGTAACATGTGCGGCCGTATATGCAGCACTTCCACAACAATACAGCAAATAAGCCAAACGGCTGCAACAAGCGGTACCTATATTCATTTACATATATTATTTAGGAGGAAACATTTATGAAAACTTTACAGGACTACATCGACAAGCTGAATTCTTTGAATTTTAAAGAAATGTACAACGGGGATTTTTTCCTTACATGGGAAAAGACAGACGATGAAATCGAAGCTGTATTTACTCTTGCAGATGCACTCCGTTTTATGAGAGAAAATAACATTTCTACAAAAGTATTTGAAAGCGGGCTTGGTATTTCTTTATTCCGTGACAACTCTACACGTACCCGTTTCTCTTTTGCTTCTGCTTGTAATCTGCTTGGCTTAGAAGTTCAGGATTTAGATGAAGGCAAGTCTCAGGTAGCGCATGGTGAAACAGTTCGTGAAACAGCAAACATGATTTCCTTTATGGCTGATGTTATTGGTATTCGCGATGACATGTATATTGGCAAAGGAAATAAATATATGCATGAAGTTGTTGACTCTGTTACCCAGGGTAACAAAGACGGCATTTTAGAGCAAAAACCAACCTTAGTAAACTTACAGTGCGATATTGACCATCCGACACAGGCTATGGCTGATATGCTGCATATTATCCACGAATTCGGCGGCGTTGAAAACCTGAAAGGCAAAAAACTTGCTATGACATGGGCTTACTCTCCTTCTTATGGAAAACCATTGTCCGTTCCGCAGGGTATCATTGGCTTAATGACACGTTTTGGCATGGATGTTGTACTTGCACATCCAGAAGGTTATGAAATCTTCCCAGAAGTAGAAGAAGTAGCTGCAAAAAATGCTGAAAAATCCGGTGGTTCTTTCAAGAAAACAAACAGCATGGCAGAAGCTTTTAAAGATGCTGATATTGTATATCCAAAGAGCTGGGCTCCATTTGCTGCTATGGAAAAACGTACAGAATTATACGGCAACGGTGATACCGAAGGTATCAAAGCACTGGAAAAAGAACTGCTTGCTCAGAACGCAAACTACAAAGATTGGGCTTGTACAGAAGAACTCATGGCTACTACAAAAGACGGCAAAGCCCTTTACATGCACTGCCTGCCAGCTGATATCACTGGTGTAAGCTGTGAAACAGGTGAAGTAGATGCTTCTGTTTTTGATCGTTACCGTGATCCATTATATAAAGAAGCAAGCTTTAAACCATATATTATTGCAGCTATGATTTTCCTTGCAAAATTTGCAGATCCTGCTGATATCCTTAAAAAGCTGGAAGAAAAAGGAACTCCAAGGGTATTTAAATAAACAAAGAGGTAACGTACATGGATAAGAAAAAAAGAGTTGTAATTGCCTTAGGCGGGAATGCGCTTGGGAATACTCTCCCAGAGCAAATGGCTGCTGTTAAAATTACGGCAAAAGCAATTGTAGATTTAATTGAAGAAGGCTGCGAGGTTGTCGTTGCGCATGGAAACGGGCCTCAGGTCGGCATGGTAAACAATGCTATGATTGCATTGACCCATGAAGATGCACAGCAGCCAAATACTCCTCTGTCTGTATGTGTTGCAATGAGCCAGGCTTATATTGGCTATGATTTGCAGAATGCATTGCGTGAAGAACTGTTAAACCGCGGTATTTCCGATATTCCGGTTGCAACGATGATTACGCAGGTACGGGTAGATGAGCATGATCCTGCTTTTGATGCTCCTTCAAAGCCAATCGGCAAGTTTGTAGACGCTGAGCAGGCAAAAATGATGGAAGAAAAATATCAGTATATTATGAAAGAAGATTCTGGCAGAGGCTACCGCCGTGTGGTTGCTTCTCCAAAGCCAGTTGAAATTATTGAAATTGGCACAATTCGTACCATGGTAGAATCTGGTGACGTTGTCATTGCCTGCGGCGGCGGCGGCATTCCAGTTATCCGTCAAGGCAACCACTTAAAAGGTGCCAGCGCAGTCATTGATAAAGATTTTGCCAGCTGCTTAATGGCAAAAGAATTAGATGCAGATTATTTAATTATCCTAACTGCGGTAGAACAAGTTGCCCTCAATTTTGGGAAACCAGATGAAAAATGGTTAGATAATGTATCTGTAGAAGAAGCAAACAAATATATTGAAGAAGGCCACTTCGCTCCTGGTTCTATGCTGCCAAAGGTGCAGGCTGCAGTTGATTTTGCTGCTTCTAAACCAGGGCGCACTGCACTGATTACCCTTTTGGAAAAATCAAGGGACGCTGTGCAGGGCAAAACAGGAACAAAGTTCCACGCATAATGTTATTTCGTTTGAAACTGCTATAACTATAATATACTCCTTTCAAAAAACAGGCAGAGGAATGCTCCAAATTCCTTTGCCTGTTTTTATAAAACTAGTCTACTTTAAGAATCAAATCCAGTACGCGTCCTGCTGCACGTTCTAAATCCTCTCTTGAAATCGCCCCTTGCTGAAGTGCTTTTTCTACACGCTCTGGGTACCCGCATCCCATCTTGACATCATTTCCAGCGCAGATCTCCTTATAGTGTTCGCCTCTTGTCCACCAATCGCTTGTCACAACGCCTGAAAATCCCCATTCACCACGTAAGATATCTTCCAATAGTTCACGGTTTTCTGACGCACGGTATCCATTTACCACATTGTAAGAAGACATCACAGACCAAGGATCCGCCTCTTTGACAATGATTTCAAAGGCTTTCAAATAGATTTCACGCAGTGCACGCTCTGATACACGGGAATCACAGTGCTTTCGGTTTGTCTCTTTGTTATTGCAGGCAAAATGCTTTACACATGCTGCAATATGTTCTGATTGGATGCCTTTTACCATAGCGGCAGCCATCTTGCCTGTCAAATATGGATCTTCTGAATAATACTCAAAGTTTCTGCCGCAAAGCGGGTTTCTATGAATATTTACAGCTGGCGTCAGCCATACAGAAAGATTGTTTTCTTTTACCTCCTCTGCTCCGGCTTGTCCAACCTGTGCAATTAATTCCTCGTTCCAAGTAGCTGCCAAAAGCGTCGAACAAGGCCATGCGGTCGTACATACCCCGCACTCTGGTGTGATTCGAAGCCCTGCAGGGCCATCTGCTGTCATAATATTGGGAACACCATATTCCGGCAAATTACCAAATCCATACGTATTTGCTACCGATGTATTTGGTTGTCCGCCAAGCAAATGGATCAAATCCTGATCGCTTAACTGTGCAAGAAAATCCTGCATAGACAGAGTTCCTTCTGCCACACATAGCAAAGGCTTGGCTCCCTCTGCGAGCACGTGATTTTGCAACAGACGCTCTCTTGCCCGCACATGCGGCATCCATCCCTCATCATAGCCTGGCTTTATTTTTTCGAATATGCATTCATTTGGATCATTTGGCTCTGTCTGCGGAAGATTTTCAAAGCTGCCATCTGACAACATACGCTGCTTTAATGCCGCAGGCGCCGCTTTACTCGTAAGCTGCTTTATAATCTGATTTTTTTCCAGTGTCATTGTAAATGCTGCCTTTTGCACATCCCGCACTGAATTTCCAATATAAAATTCGTAAGTTCCTTCTTCCAGTATATACGCTGCTTTTTGAATCTTACCCAAATCGTCATAAGAAGCCATATCTGCTTTTTGAACTTCCAGTACTACAAGCTGCGTTTCTCCGCATAGAAGGCTGCGAGTCTTTGTAAAAGCCGCCAGCTCACGCGCAGGCTTTTTTAACAGTCCCTGCGGTGCAGCATAATACACCTGCACAACCTCTTTTCCCGGTACAGCGCCTATGTTTGTGACATTTACCAAAAAGCGGATGCTGTCTGCATCTTCTTGAATCTGTGCTACCGAAATCATAAACTTCGTAAAGGAAAGTCCAAATCCAAACGGGTAGCATACCTTGTCTGCTGCGCCCGGAATTGTCTCAAAATAACGGTATCCTACATAAATATCTTCTGTGTAATCCACATAATGCGGGGATTCGTGGAAATTTTTGGTAGACGGGTAATCTTCTATCCTGGCAGCAAACGTGTCCGGCAGCTTTCCGCTTGGGTTTTTCTTTCCGCAAAGAATCTCTGCCGCTGCTACGCCTCCTTCCATACCGCCCTGCCATGCCACCAGCACAGCAGACAGCTTTTCATCCTCCTTGCACCATAAAGTGTCGATGACGCCTCCAATGTTTAGCACAATGACAATGTTATCAAAGCTCTCCTTTACTTTTTCAATCATCTCCTGCTCTGCATCTGTCAAGTAGAAGTCGCCCTTTGGGAAAATTTGTCCGGAAAGCTTCGGCATACTGATTTCTTCCTCCCACGGACTGTACTCTGCTGTGTATTCCACCGTAGAACGATCCCATCCTTCACCGGAAAAACGGCTAATCGAAATGATTGCTGTATCCGCATTTTCCCGTGCCTGCGCCACTAATGCATCTGGCAGCAATGGCTCGGACGTCATGCCAGCCGGAGTACCATTGGCATACTGCTGTGTTACATTTTCACGGTAAAACTCTGCAAGCGGCTCGTATACAGATACCTCGTCCGCCAATTCCTTAAACCCATCGTATAAATTATGGACATATGATACCGTCACATCACCGCTCCCGCCGCCGCCTTTTACATAATCAAAACTGCCTTTGCCAAACAGCGCAAGCCGGCTGCCTTTCTTCAGCGGCAGTAGATCCCGATCATTTTTCAGTAAAATCATGCCTTCAGCAGCAGCTTCTTTTGAAAGTGTCGTATGCTCCTTGGATGCAGTTACATAGCTGCCGTTTTTTAACGGCAAATTTGGCTGATAGAAAGCCCTGGTCCATTTTTTCATATCGTTTCATTCCTTTCGCTTCGTTCCTTTATTACACTGCAATATTGATACAATACGTAAATTTTACCATACATAGACCCATAAGTCTATACAACACCTTTATTCTCATTCCTATACAGGATGATCCAGTCCTTTGCCCCAGACAATCTTCCTATAGGATGATTTCTGTTAGGTTATTTTCTGTTAGGTTGATTTTTGTTAGGATAATTTCTGTTAGGTTATTTTCTGTTAAGTTCATTTCTGTTAGGTTATTTTCTGTTAGATTAAATTTTGTTAGAATGATTTGAAAAAATTTAAAATTTTCGATTCATCTGAAACATTTTCATTGTAAGATGTGTGTTATATAGTAAGGGGTCCCAATCACAAACAAGAAAGGAGGTAAGCATGGATTCACAGGATTACACAAAAGCAGTTGATACTTATGCAGATAGTGTATATCGTGTCGCCTTTAGCTATACTTATCTAAAGGCAGACGCTGAAGATGTGCTTCAAAATGTTTTTTTAAAGCTGTTTCAGACAAAAAACCATTTTAACAGTGAGGAACATTTAAAGCAATGGCTGATACGTGTGACAGTAAACGAGTGTCATAATTTACATAGATCTTCTTGGAAAAAAAATATTAGTTTTGAAGAAATCGAAAAATCCGTACAGGCTTCGTTACCGGACGACAACATCGACCTGCATAATGCGCTGTTAAAGCTTCCCGGCGATTACAGAATCATCATTCATATGTATTATTATGAAGGTTATAAGACAAAAGAAATTGCTAAAATTCTTCATCTTAAAGAAGCGACCGTAAGAACAAAACTTGCACGAGGCAGAGAGCGTTTGAAAGAGTTATTAAAGGAGGATTGGGCCTATGAAAACGAATAGCAGCTATCAAAAAAATTCTGATTATTATAAAGCATCTTATGATAACATATGTGTGGACGATGAAATGAAAAACAAATTAAAAATGTTAGAAATGACAAGCAAAAAGAAAATGCATTCCCACATAATCAAAATGACAGTCGCAGCAGCGGCAGCATTTTGCCTCATGTTTACAGGACTTGTAAATGCAAACACAGCTTTTGCATCGAGTGTAGAAAAGATCCCTGTAATTGGTCAGCTTGCCAAATTAGTTAATTTCCGTTCCTATGCAGAAGAAACGCCTGATTATGATATCAAGGTTTCTATCCCTTCAATCAAAGACAACGGCAGCAAAAACAGCACTGCTGCAAAGATGCTGAATGCTGAAATATTAAAACTGTGCGAACAATATGCTCATGATGCGAAAGAAAGGGCTTTGGATTATAAACAAGTTTTTCTGGAAACAGGCGGAACAGAGGAAGAATGGAAAGAACATGATATTTCTATTTCTGTAGATTATGAAATCAAAAATGAAACGAATGATTACCTGTCATTTGTAATTTACGGATATGAAAGCTGGTTAACGTCAGATGCAATTGCTTCTTATTATAATTTGAATGTACATACCATGGAGTATGTGACATTAGAAAACTTATTTGGAGAAGATTATATTGATTTTATCAATCGCGAAATTAAACGCCAAATCAAAGAACGGAAGAAAAACGAAACAGAACAGTTCTTTACGCAAGAAGAAGGCGGATTTCAATCTATTTCAGAAGATCAAAATTATTATCTGAACAGCGATGGAAATGCAGTGATTGTATTTGATAAGTACACAATTGCCCCTGGTTTTATGGGAAATGTCGAATTTGAGATTCAAACACCCTAACCAGAATCCATTCTTTTACTAGTATTCTGGTCATTCCGAATAAACCAGATTGCAATCACCTCATGATGTATAGCGGCTGCTGTTCCAATTGGGAAAGCAGCCGCCTTCCAACTTTTTCCACGCAGGTAAATCTATGAATCATGGTGGTAAACGCCTTCCAGCGTAAGCAGCTTGATCTTTTTATCCAATCCGCCTGCATATCCTGTCAAACTGCCATCTGAACCGACTACGCGGTGGCAAGGGATGATAATAGAAATTGGATTATGCCCTACTGCACCTCCTACTGCTTGTGCTGACATTGTTTTTTTTCCGCGGGCAGATGCAATTTTGCGGGCAATTTCTCCATACGTCATCGTTTGCCCATATGGGATGCGGCAGAGTATGTTCCATACCTCCTTACGAAACGCACTTCCCTGTGGGTTACAGACTAATTCATCGATCGCTGGCCTTTGTCCTTTAAAATATCTGTCCAGCCAGTCTTTTGTCTGACATAAAATCTTAGAATCTGCATCTTTTTGCATTTCCCCCTGCAGCGTACCGAGATAATACTTTTGTCCTTTTATCCAAACCCCTACAAGCGCATTCTCCATTTCTGCAAGCAAAAGCTCTCCGATCGGCGACTCATAACGCATGGTATATAACAAAGATCCGTTTCTCCTTTAACATATGATTTGCTATTTCCTGGCAACAATGACCAAACGTCCATTTTCCTGCGAATATTCACAAGTAGAGAGCATAAGTATTTTGTCCCCGTACTGCAGCGTACGATCTGTTTCAAATAGATTATTGTTCTCTACGAAATCCAAGCATTCCTGAAATTCTTTCTCATTTTCATACTTAAAAAATTGATAATAGCGGAATCCTTGTTCATTTTCATTAAGTATTCTTGTTTTTAACACTGCCACTGCTTCGTAAGTACCTGTTTCATAAAGCGTATCAAAAAGAATCTCTCGATGCGTCTGGAAATAGTCTGGATTACTGTACATTTCTAACGTCCCAAACATATGCCCGTTTTTCATATTATGGCCGTAAATAATCGTATTGTCATCCTGCGGATAGCTGCAGCTTTCGGCATCTACAAATAAAGCGCCTTCTATCGATTGTGCACCGGAAAAATCATGGTTCAGGTAAAAATCCCTGTCACTTTCTGTACGCATCACTGGCAAGTCTATCTGTGTGTCTGGGATTTGCAGCCAGCCGTAAAGCTGCGGGTATTTCTCTGACATCTCTCTATATTGCGGCAGCTTTTCAGGTGGGGACTGCGGCTGCTGTGTAACCTCCATACGCTTTTCTTTCACTGCCTTTTGTTTCTCCGGCAGCTTTTTCGTATGCTTGATGGAATCCGCCTCCTTATTTTTTTCCAAAAAAGCTTCTGCTTCTTTAGAAACAGATACTTTCATCTGCTGCAAATTCCACTTACTTTGGTTTCTTGCCAGCTGCCCATGGATCCATACAGCCATAAAGCTGGCTGAAAGACAAGCTAATACCGGGATTGCAGCTTTTTTTATTTGCCAGGCAGCATGGCGTCCCCGCTTCTTTTCTGCCCTCTTTGCCTGTTCTTTTGTCTCCTCCATCAGCCATACAGCAACTGTTTCCAGTTCCTGTTTGTCTTCTTTTCGGCCCGGCATACTGCTGGTTTTTACTGAAACTGCTTTTTGCTGCTCCTGTTTATTTTCTTTTCGGCCTGGCATACTGCTGGTTTTTACCGGAACTGCTTTTTGCTGCTCCTGTTTGTCTTCTTTTCGGCCCGGCATACTGCTGGTTTTTACTGAAACTGCTTTTCGCTGCTCAAATGCTTTATTTGGCATACTTATCCTGGCTTTTTCTTTTACGTCTTGAATAAACGCCCTGCCAAGTTCTGTCTTAAAATAGCGTTTTTGACTCACTTCTAGTTTTTGGAGTGCAAAAAGCCATGCATTTTGGCCGAGTCTTTTGTGTTTTTGAATCATATTTAACAGGCAGTCTGCATCTTGCATAAAATAGGTCCAGATTTTTGTCCCTGCATCCGGCTCATTGCTGGAAATCCATACAAGTTTTTCAAGGAACACACTGCCGATGTGTCCTGGCAGAACCGTTTCCTGATTCTTTTTTAATTTTTCGCAATATGCATACAACTGCGGCCCATTCATACGCCAAGCTGCAGCAATCATTTGTTTCATATTCAAAAGAGTTTTTTCTTCCTGTGTCCAATCGAATACCATTTTCCGCCCTCTGTTAACACATAACCCTAAAACTCTGCAATTTCTCCATTATAATATTGCATAATCAGTTTTGCATCTGTTAGGTTTACTTTTCCGTCCCCATTTACATCTGCATTCGCTTTCTGCTGGCTGTTTAGCGATTTTTCTCTGTTATAGTACTGCATGATCAGTTTGACGTCTGTTAGGTTCACCTCTCCGTCTTGATTAACGTCCCCTGCATCTGCTAAAATTTCTGCTTCTGCTATGGTAATGCGCGCAGGCACACGATGCTCTATTTCTGTTTCTTTCCCAGCTGCAGCGTCTGTCCATTTCATCTTGGTTACGCAAAGCGTCGTCTTGCCGTCAGTAGCATCCGCCATTGTATGCAGCCGGATTTGCAGTATCCGTCCGCCATCCAAAATCTCCACGCCAGAAGAATATACAACTGAAAAAGCTCCCGTAGCCGGATCAAAGGAATAAGACTGCACTTTTCCACTTTCTTCTGGAAGGATGTCTGCCTTTTCCACAGTAAACAAACTGTTGTCATATTCGAGGATACCTTCCATAGAAATGATTTCCTGCTTGTCTAAGGTACCGCTGCCCTTTAAATTTACAGACATTGTAATTGTATCCCCTTGCATGCATTCCGAAACATCTAATACATTTTCAATACCCCATGCAGCCTCGTCTGCATATACATCCATAGAAAATCCACAAATCAGCAGGAGTAGGCTGAGCACTGCTGCTGCTGTTTTTTTGATCTTTTTCACTTCTTTTCCTCCCCATATTTCTTTGCAGCCAGCACAAATGCGATAATGCCGCATGCTGCAGCAAGGATTAAGAAAATATCATTGCCAAGCCCTGCGCCTGTTTTATAACTCTGATCTGGCTTTGTACTTTTCGTATCTGACACTTGGACTGACTGCGTATTTTGTGTAGACGTTTGCTGTACTCTGCCGCCTGCAGCCGTCCCTGTTTCCGGTGCGCTTAAGTCTGGCGTACCATCTTCTTTGTCTGTGCCTTGATTCGTGCTGCCTTCTGTTTCAGGTACATGCACCTGACTTGAAACTGCACAGTCTGAAACAGCATTCAAATCAGCATCCGCCATATCCCGCAGTGACAGTATAACTGGGATGGAAGATGAATCTGAAACAGCCTGAAACCGTACGGTTACAATTGTGCCGTCTTCCCCATAGCTGCTGTCACAGACTACGGATAAATTTACTTCACCGTCAATATCAGACGCCAGCTTCATATCACTTTCTGAAAAACTGCTGTTCCAGGAAACGCTGTCATAGCTTAAAATATTGCTGTCATAGCTGAGTGATGCGCCGAATGTACTGATCGATGGATTACCGCTTAAGTTTATACTAATAAGCACATCATCGCCTGCCGACACACTTGCTTTATCCGCTGATGCAGACAGAGATGGCGATACTGCGGCATTTACTGTATATACTTGTATCATGCATACGAATAATAAGGTCATAAGCAGGCATGATAGATAGTTCTTTCTGTTTTTCATATCTGTTTCCTTTCTCCTTCTTTTCGCTACAGCCGCAGCCATGATGCCTAGCCATGTTTAGCAGCATGGCTGCTGTTTCTTCTTTTACTGTTACTGTATTATTTTACTTTTATGCTCTTGACTTTACTGTAAGCTCCATAGATCTTTTTCCCTGTAGAATCTACCTTGTAAGCACGCACCTTGACATAATATTTCTTGCCGGATGTCAGCTTTTTCAGTGTTTTCTTTGCAGCAACTGAAGTCTTTTTCTTGGTAGCAGAGGAAGGGAAATTTTTATTTTCCGCATAAGCAATTTCATACCCCTTAGCCCCTGTTTGTTTCTTGTAGCTGACTGCAAGCTGCCCATACTTTTTCGATTTTAATGATGGAACTTTTACTTTGGACGGTTTTTTTACTTTTGTCCATTGCGCAAATAACGTTGTTCCCACATTCAGTACGGTAGAGCTGGTTACTTTCGTACCGCCGCTTTTTAGCGTATACCAGCCGTCAAACTTATAATTTTTCCGCTGTACTTTTGGTAAAATTCCAAGGTTGTCATCATTAAGCAGTGTCATCGTCTTACGGCTTAGCTTTGTCCCTAAGTTCGCATCAAACCGAATCACATAGTAAAATTTCTCGATAATTGGGCCTGGATCTGGTGTCGGATCCGGTGTTGGCGTCGGATTTGGCCCCGGACTCGGCGACGGACCTGGACTTGGTGATGGGCCCGGACTCGGCGACGGACCTGGACTTGGTGATGGGCCTGGGCCTGGATCCGGTGTTTGGCTGTTATCAGAAATAATGACGATACAGGATGCGCTAATATTGCTCCCATCTGTACTTGCTACTGTAATCGTTGCTTTTCCTGCTCCAACAGCTGTGACTAATCCATTTTCGTCTACAACTGCAACTTTTTCGTCACTGGATGACCACTTCAACACTTTGTTTTCTGCATCTTTTGGGAAAACCTCTGCTTTTAACTGTAATGTCTTTCCAGATGTTAACGATGCATTCTCTAAACTAAGTTCTATTTTTTCGACTTTATGGCCTTTTGAGTCATTTGCCTGCTCCATATAAGGATTGATTGCCAATAACTCTGTGTTATTGTATAAATGACAATCTCCTGATTCTGTGCTCAATACTGCATAAGCAACCTTTGAGTTTGACAGCTGCCTAATATTGACATTGTATGCTTTCGTCTCACCCGCATCTAATTTTTCCAGGTATGTATCATAAATCACCGTTCCGGCTAAACTGTCAGCTAATATTCGCAGGCGAACTTTTTCGGCTGGTATTTGAGAACGGTTTTCTACTTCAAAAGCAATATATTCGTCTCCTTTTACCAAAAAACGGCCGCTTTCTTCCACTGCAATATCTGTCCCAAGCGTAACTGTCTGCACATTATCTTTCTGCGCTGTTTCTTCTTCACCATCTGCATAGATTTTAACTGTGAATGCTTCTCGTGCTGTAAGCTTTGGAACTTGGAGTGTTGACGAAATGATTTGATCGTCCCCAACTTTTAAATCCACGTTCATTTCTTCAGACAATTTTGCAATACTTTGATCGTCTTTCCATACCTCTATGTTTAACTTAGTAATATCTGTCTGGCCTGTATTGTATACATGCGCATCAAAGCTCAGCTCTTCCCCAGGCTCTATATCTTTTGGTTCCAAAAGAATCGTTTCAAACGCAGTATCTGTACTTCTTACGATATTTTCTGAAACTACAACCGCTTTTTTCGATTGATCTTGCAGCACCTGGTTGTAACCATAGGATAGTACTATCTCACCGTTCGCTGCGACTGCGACATACCCAGTCGGCATACTGACGTCCGTGCCGGATACTGTTTTTAATAGATATGGTTTTGACCATTCTGTTGTGTCGGAACTGGAACCTCGATAATTGACTGCGTAAATATCCTGGCTATTTTGCTCATTTGTCGATTTCCATATAATACATGCTGCCTGTCCTGTTGTATCAGACAAAATCGAAAACTGATCACTCAATCCCGGCGGGCACTTATCTTGGTCAAATACATATTTGGCAGCACCTCCCGTAACTGTATATGCAATATTGCCTGAATCATAATAAAACATTGTTTGTGTTTGTGTTTGTGTTTGATCTAATGCTGCAAATTTTGCATTTGTTTTCACAGAGCCTGTATCAGGCTGAATTTCCTGTGGTTTGTTATCGCCATCGCTATATGCAAATAGGGCGATCTTATTTGCCGTACCAGAACTTCTATTTTCATTCGTTCTATTTTTAGCAGTCCTGTCTTTTTCAACTGCATATACAAGCGTGTCCTTGTTATCCAGTGACCCTAAAGACAGCGAAACGACGCGTCCGTCTTCTATTAAAATTTCCTTTGGCGGAACGCTGATACTGCTCCCGCTCGTAATATCCGCCAGATAAATCGTATCTTTCTCCTGCTTATTCTGAGAAATTCCAGATACATTGTTTTCAGAATTTCCGTACCATGCGATTTTTACATTTGTATCGTTCGCCGATGTAGATGTAACTGAAATTGCAGGTGCAAAATATCCTACATTCTCTTGTTTGTCCTTACTGTCATAAATTTGTGTCACCGTGCCGCTTTTTGTATCCAGTCTGCATGCACGAATCCCGCAAGCCGCTGTCATCTCATCTAACGACGGTTTCGCATCAAACGTTTTTGTCAGATTTTCCCATACAATATAAATGTCTGTACCATGTACGTCCAATGCAAAATTGCAGTCTGCTGTATTATCATTGTCAAGCTGGACAGGATCTTCCCATTGCCCCTGATCCGTAGTTTTTTGATAAACAATGGCTGTGCGGTTTTGCGCAGCTCTGTCTTTTATGTCAGCCAAATAAAACCGATATCTTGTGTCTCCTACTAAGACTTCTTGTACATCTGTATACATCGGCTCCAGCATAAGATCATCATTTGATGTCCTTTCTGTGTTCACAGCCCGATCTGTTAATTGAAAACCAGTATCCGTATTTCTGACTTGCGTATTTGAAATCTGTGCGTTATTATCCCAAATGATCCATTCTGGTGAATTAAATTCTATGGCAGACTCAAATAATAACAGTTTCTCTTTTATGGCAGCCGATCCAGACAGCCATACCCGATCAAATGCACCATTGAATCTATGAAGCCAGTTTAGCGCTGCACTTCCTTCTGAAGAAACACGGACAGCTCCTTTCGTACCTACTCCGCCGCCCAAACTCAGTGGAAAGGATTGTGTCATCTCACGCTCACCGCCTGTAAAGGAAAATTTTTTGTCGTTCAAGCTGACATTCCCTTGTATTTGGGCTGCAATTTCTCCCTTTTCTCCTACCGTTACATAGAAAGGAACCGCGCTTTTCACTACTTTTTGCGCATAGCCTTTTTCATCTGCCATTTCCAGTAGGATGCTGATTTCAACCGCTGCATTTCCGTTTATATCTGCAATACCTTCTCCATATCCTGTTACATTACATTCTAATTGTAATGGTCCTGCATTGTACATATTTTTCATGATATCATCTTTTGCATACGATTGTATATAATCATGCAGCTTGCCGGGATTGTTCGGATCTGCATATTCACACATTTTATGATAGGATTCTTTAAATCTGTCCCACTCTTGTTCTCCTGCTTGAGCCGTGATCTCCTTTCCTAGAGCAACTTTTACTTTTCCAGTTTCTTCTATCGCCATAGAAACCGGAAGCGGCTTGGTCATGCCAAAACGAACCTCTTGCCCTCCCCAAATTGGGACGTCTTCAGGAATCGTAAACGTTAAATTATCGCCAAGCGATATCGTATTAGAGCCTGTTTCAGAACTAACTGCAGAAGGTTTCCCGATTTTTAAACCAATTGCCGCCTGTTTGGCTCCCGATTCTGTATGAACCATCTGCAATTGTACGTCTTTTCCTGCATCCAAACCAAAGATACGCGGTTTTGTATATGCGTTTCCCTTGTCATCTTTTGTAGCAATCGGAATCTGAAAACTGTTGTTTGGACTTTCATATTTAACGATTCCACTTTGCACTAACTGACATGTATCTGCAGTTCCAGCATTGGATACCTCTATCGTAACAGTTTCATCTGCTTTATCTGTTTGATCTGCTTTATCGTAATAGACGTTTGCAGCCAGTAAATCATAGGTATTATTACCTGATTTTAATTCAGCACTTAACAAAACCGGTTCTTTCGAATCGTAGGTTTGCGAAATAATTCCTATCCCAGTAAAGCTGCCGCATAAAATATTCCTTTGCGCATTTATGGTTTGATACCCATCCTTTGTTACCTCTATGGTTGAGCTTTGTCCGTCTAGATTGCTGCAGTTATTAAATACTGCCGTGCCGTTTGTATCTGTCTCAGCTGCATTTCCATTTTTTAAACAGACTTTTGCATCACTTAAAGGCGTTTGCGTCAGACTATCATATACAAGTACTGCAAATTGAGAATCTGTCAACTGGTTGATTGTATCATTGTCTAATGTTGAGGATAAATTACTATTCACTCCATAATAAGTACATACACTTGTACTTGCTGATGCTTCGATAGGTACTGGGTCAAAGTAAATCGCAACTGCTGTATCATCAAACTCCATGTCCTCGACAGTATAATTATATAAAGTATCTGCAATATACTGCCAGTCTGCAAATTGAACTTTATCTGGTATACGGTCATTTGGCAAATATAACGTTCCTGTTGCAATCGTTGTCGGCTGCTCCAAGTTATCATACACTTGATAGGTAGAAGGCACATTCGCCCCTGTTAATTCCCGTTCTGAAGTAATATTGTCATATCCTACAACTCTAAATGGGGCATTGTCATTTTCTGCAAGCATCGTATCCAGCAAAATACGCACGCCTGCCTTTTGTGCAGCCTGTCCGTTATTTTGAATGTCATAGCTTATTTTTACTGTATCCGCAAGCCCGCGGCTCCCTGTTACAAACTCCAGAAATTGTGTAACTGCAAAATTGTAATTCTCACCGTTTCCAAAAGTGCCTGTGACATTCATAACTGATGTAGCAGTCAGTCTGTCTTTATCATAAGTGGTATGGTCTGCTGTAAATTTAAAGTCTTTTACTTCATTTTGGCTGGACTGAATCCGAATTGTGCTAAAAGAGGTGTCTGGAACACTATGTCCATATAATAATATTTGTCCATTATCACTCTCGTAGTCCGGATTTCCTTCCACAGTTCCAATTGTAAACAGCCCTGCGCTGTTAACCATAAATTCCAAACAATCGTTGCCAATCATATTTTCATCTGAAATTTCCGGCTTTTCCTCTGTGTCCAAATCTCCTTCTTTTATCTGCTTTGATAATTTTTTTAGTTTCCATGTCTTACTTTTTTCAGACATCCTGTCTGTATCATGCTTAGCAGCTGTTTTCTGATCTGAAACAGTACTATTTCCTTCCTCACGATTTGCATACGCGATTCCAGTATTACTGGCTGTTAGTGACAGCGCTAAGACGATGCACAAAATAGATTTAAAAATAGTTCTTTTTTTCACAGCTTTCTCTCCTTTATCCATAAAATTGACTCTGCTGTTTTTACCACAGCCTTAATTTGTGAATCATCAAGTTGAACATAGACGAAGAAGCAATTCATCCTATTGTATAGATAATTCAGACAAATTTAGTGTATCATACGGCGAAACGGAAGTCTATATTTTTTGAAATTTTTGTCAACTCGAAAAAAAGCGTTACTGTTCACTCCGTTCTCAGTAACATGCAAAAATTCATCTAAAATTGCCTTCGGCAATGGAATTTTTGCACTCCTGAATCATTTTCTTACGGACTTTGCAGTCAATGCAACGTCCTGTGTGAACAGTAACAAAAAAGCAGCGGGGCTTTTCCTCTTTTTCTGAGGATGAAGCCCTGCTGCTTTTATTCTGAATTTATGATAGATTCTTCGACTGTCGTTTTTCGAGATATTCCTCCAGGCACAGACCCTGTTGATACATCTCAGCGGCAGCCTCTTTGCCTACATAGCGATAATGCCATACTTCCTGCTCTGTTCCAGTGATGTCTGTTTTATCGCCAGGATAGCGGAAAATAAAGCCGTATTTATAGCTGTTTTCCTGCAGCCATAAATAAACATCATAAATAGCTCCATTGATATCAACTGCCAGCCCAACCTGATGCTCGCTGTATCCAGGTACTGCAACCCATTTTTTCGTCTGTTCCAGTGCTTCTGCTTCTGAATATCCATCGTTCTTAAACTGATTTATTTTTTCATCAAATAGACTTTGCTGCTTTTCCTGCGTGCGATATCCAGACACTACGATCGGCAATTCTCCCCCATTCCCCTCTCTGGCAGCTTCTAGCATGTCCATGAGAGGCTCATAAATACGTTCGTCCACCTGTTGATTGCCGTTAACGTCCACTAGTTTTCTCTCATTATTTTCTGGAATAGGGTTGTCTTTGTTTACTAATATGAGATTCCATGGCGTATCTTGGTCTGTATGCGCTTCTTGTATCTTTGCTTTTTCTTTATCTAATTTTTCTTTATCTAATTTCTCCTTATCTAATTTTTCTTTATCTATTTTTTCTTTATCTAATTTTTTTATGTCTGCTTCTGCTTTATTTGTTTGTTCTAAATTTGCAGCTGCTTTTTTTGCATCTGCATACTGCAAAGGATCTGCACTGTTTTGCTGTGTATCATTTCCTATCAAATCCTTTGACTGCGGCGCCGGTTCATTTTGGATCTGGCTTTCTAAAAGATTAGGACTTGTCTTACTTTGTACATCCTTTGCTCCTGTCTCTTTTCGAATATTCCATAAAAAAAGACTGCCGCACAAAAGAACACTGACCAGGAAAATACTGCTGATAAAAAGATAGGTATGTTTCCTAGTCCGTTTGTGTTTATGCCTTTGATTTTTGTATTCCATGTTTTATCTCCTTCCGTACAGATCAAATCCTCTGCATACAGCAAATCTATCAAACAGCAACCTTCATTCCCTGATGATAGCCCTTGTCATAAAATATTTCTCTACTCTATTTGCTGCTGCGGCAAATAGATATCATCCGTATCATTTCTCTGC
>CANDJR010000049.1 GCA_947385105.1 uncultured Eubacterium sp. | reverse complement strand
AGGTACTCTATGCCATAGCAAAGCAATATCACGTTTCTTTGGATTGGCTTTTTGGTATTTCAGACAATGAATTTTCTTTATCGTCTATGGGCGATATTATCAGTTTTCTTTTGGAGTTGAACGAATTAAAAGAATTGCGCTATGAACTGGAAATCAACGATAAATTTTTCAATGACATAGAAACCGAGGATAACCGTTGGTATGCCAATATTAAATTCTATGGGAATGAAAAAGGACACTTATATAATGCGGATATGTGTCAATTCCTTGCTTCACTGAATGAGAGCCGGGAAAGTTTTGAATCCTACTTTACGCCAAAGGATATGTTTGATATTTGGAAAAAACAGAAAATTGCTGATTACTCCACCTTGCCAGTGACAAAGAAAGTGTATGAGGATATAGACAATGCTACAAGAATGAAACTCCGAAATGAACATTTAGAGCGGCAATTCAAGAAAAATCAGAGTGACAGCGAATAAAAAGAAAAGCTGTATTGTATAAACAATACAGCTAAAGAAATATCTCTTAATTATTCAGATATGATCCTGCTTTATTATATGCAGTTGCATACCGAATTCTATTTTTCTCTATTTCCTTATTGGCTTCTTTAACCAATGTTTTATGTGCAGAGGTTCTACGAATTTCTTTGACAACCACATCTTCAATACCTCTATAACAAGATTGCTTTAGTTTTAATTGAGCCATAATTCTCCCTCCATATCACATTCTCCATTTAAATATCATAGCATAATTACTTTTCCTTGTAAAGAAATTTATTTTAATTTTCAGTTTTTTCATAGCTATATAAAGAACTTCCAATTTTTTCTATTACTCTATACCTACCATTATCTAGTCTTATGCATTTTAATTCTTCAAGATTATCTAATGCTTCTTGCACCAACTTATCATTTATTATCAGATTACTACTTTGAGGCAAAATTTTTGATGCATACTCTTTAATCTCTAAACTTGTTGCCTCTTGTAATCTAAATGTCGCCAATAATATCAATGCCGATGCCTCGTCTACTCTTTTTACCGCACTAGTAAACAAGTCAACAATTAGATGTATTATCGCTAAAACCAACCATATGTCTTTCTGCGAAAACAATGTTTTAAGCCGAAATGCATTTGCTAATGCAAATGATAAATTCACCTTAATATTTGCCGGTTTCACTGTATATACATTTCCATCTTTGGATTTCCAAACCTTTGAAGCTGGCTGAATTGGTTGCTCCTCTTTTTCAATAGATCCTCGTACAATGCTAGATACCATTACTGAATCTAACCCATATTTTTCTACAATTGGTTCAAGTGATTTAATTACTTTTGAATATTCTTCAGGAATATAATCATTCATTCTTCTCGTCCCCACCTTCTACATCGCATTCCACTAGATTATGTTGATACATTTTGTATGGCACAATACTTGTTTTAATATAATGACAATCTTTTGAACAAAATAATTGATTATCAACATCAATATATTCAATTCCATTTTTATCATGGCGCAATATCCACGGTTCTTCATCTAAAGTAGGCGCTGTAGTATCGATTATTATTCTCCCAGATGTAAGTCCTAACTTATATTCTTGGAAATTTGCTAAGTCTATACACCATACAAATCTTGGTAATGACAAATTTAATATCACCTCTACCAACTGCTCATTCATACCTATCGTCTGTAATGCCTCACTCTTTAACGAATTTGCAGATGTTATATAAATTCTAGAAACACATGGAGTTTCCCAATCCATTACTCTCTCTTTCATCCATGTCTTAAATCTTGCATAAACCTCATTATAAACCAACTGCATTCTGGGATATAAAGGAACTACGCAATATTTTAATTCAGCAGCCCCATATCTCATATCACCTTGACTGTCTGCCCATCCAAGCATCATTTTTTTATAAGGAAAAAGATTATCATCCATTACATAAAGATCACTAACTAACTTTACATGTGGAACAACATCAATTTCCGAATCCATAACACTTTTAACTAATATTGGGTCATCTAAAATATTTTTATCCATCAATCCATGACCTATAATTGAAACTGCATGTCTTATAGGATACAAAAATCCAACCATTGGCAACCCTGATTCAATATATGCCATTACTTCTTCAATAAATTTATCGTCTAATTCTTTCTCACATTGAAGAATAAGCGGACTAAATCCATATTTCTTAAATATATCAGAAACCTGAATAGGATTTAGACCTATTGAAGGTGTTTTTCTTCCCCAATCGTTATTTGCGACATTAACTATTTCACCAATAGTAGTATCAGCGTAATTTTTAAATTTATTACCAAAATAACGTAGAATTGTCCATGTTGCCGTATGTGCACAAACAGAAATATCTGTTTCTTGTGATTTCCATGGAAAGCTACTTATTGACATTGTATTCCCCGCTATATGTGCCTTAAAATCATACAATGCAATATATGCCTTTTCATTTATTAGTATTCTCGGATTAATTAATGTTCTTCCAAATTTTGTGCCAACGACTGTTGGACGCAACACTATATATCCATAATATTCTTCATTTTTTAAAATGTGCAAACGACAACATTTCTTATCGTAATTTCTTAATTTTTGAGCATAATGAATATAAAATGTACTTAAATAATCTGTATCATAATATGGATATTCTATCCTAATTTCATCACATTTCGTTGCCAAATTATTTTTTAAAACACTTATTACATCCTCATCAATAAGAGATTCCGGCATACAATCTGACAACTTTTCATATGACTCTAAACTATTAATCTGAATTGAAGTAAAAGAAATCATAAATTAGTTTCCCCCAAATAATATAATTCTATGATATCATCTAATCATTAAATTGTACACTTTATATTTATAGAGCCATTTTAGAGCCACTTTCTTAAACTATAGTAATTATTTATAGAAAAACGGGGCTTCCTGAAACACCAAGAAGCCCCATAAAATCTAGCTTTTTACTGATTACTCGATGATTGTAGCAACCCTTCCAGACCCAACTGTACGACCACCCTCACGGATAGCAAACGTAAGACCCTGCTCCATAGCAACTGAATGAATCAGTTCAATTGTCATTTCGATATTATCACCAGGCATGCACATTTCTGTTCCGTTTGGAAGTTGGCATACGCCGGTTACGTCTGTTGTTCTGAAGTAGAACTGTGGACGATAGTTGTTGAAGAAAGGTGTATGACGGCCACCTTCATCTTTTGTCAATACGTAAACCTGAGCTGTAAATTTGTTGTGGCAAGTTACAGAACCTGGTTTAGCCAGAACCTGTCCTCTTTCGATCTGATCACGGTTAACACCACGAAGTAATGCACCAATGTTATCACCAGCCATAGCTTCGTCCAGCTGTTTACGGAACATTTCGATACCAGTTACAACTGTCTTCTGAACATCTTCCTTAATACCTAAGATTTCCAATTCATCATTCAGATGTAAAGTACCTCTTTCTACTCTACCAGTAGCAACTGTACCACGACCTGTAATTGTAAATACGTCTTCGACTGGCATTAAGAATGGCTTATCTGTATCACGCTGTGGATCTGGAATGTAGCTGTCTACAGTATCCATTAATTCCATGATCTTGTCGCCCCATTCGCTTGTTGGATCTTCCAAAGCTTTCAGAGCAGAACCCTTGATAATTGGGCAGCCTTCGAATTCATATTCTTCAAGCTGTTCTGTAATTTCCATTTCTACTAATTCAAGTAATTCTTCATCGTCAACCATATCACATTTGTTCATGAATACAACAATGTAAGGTACGCCTACCTGACGGGACAATAAGATGTGCTCTTTTGTCTGAGCCATAACACCGTCAGTAGCTGCAACTACGAGAATAGCGCCGTCCATCTGAGCTGCACCAGTGATCATGTTCTTTACATAGTCAGCATGTCCAGGACAGTCAACGTGTGCATAGTGTCTATTAGCTGTTTCATACTCAACGTGAGCGGTAGAGATTGTGATACCTCTTTCTCTCTCTTCTGGAGCTTTATCAATATTTGCGAAATCTACAGCAGCGTTACCGTCTACTCTTTCAGAAAGTACTTTTGTGATTGCTGCTGTTAAGGTTGTTTTACCATGATCTACGTGACCGATGGTACCAATATTACAATGTGGTTTTGTTCTTTCAAATTTAGCCTTTGCCATTTTGAAACGTCCTCCTTAAAATAATACCCCTTGGGCTTTTGCATAAATTGTTTTCAACTAATTCGTATTATATTAGAAAATTGCCTTTTTTTCAAGTAATTCCTAATATATTTCCGATAATCTATATAATTGGCGCAATATTTTGATGATGCGGCAATTATTTTGCCTGTGCATTGATCACTTTTTCTTGAACAGACTTCGGCACTTGTTCATATTTATCGAAAAACATAGAATAATTGCCGCGTCCCTGTGTTCTGGAACGTAAATCTGTAGAATAGCCAAACATCTCAGCCAATGGTACAAATGCACGTACAATTTTGCCTCCGCCAATGTCGTCCATACCTTCAATACGTCCGCGGCGGGAATTTAAATCACCAATTACATCGCCCATATATTCTTCCGGCATTGTCACTTCAACCTTCATAATTGGCTCCAAAATAGCCGGAGATGCCTTTGACATAGCTTCTTTAAAACACATAGATCCAGCAATGTGGAATGCCATTTCAGATGAATCGACTTCATGGTAAGATCCATCATAGACTGTAGCTTTGATGCCCAGTACTGGGAAACCTGCTAAAATACCTGCCTGTGAAGCTTCTTCGATACCTGCGCCAACTGCCGGGATATATTCCTTTGGAATTGCACCGCCGACTACCTGAGATTCAAACTTAAATACTTCCTCTCCATTGGCATCCATTGGCTCAAAACGTACTTTACAGTGTCCATACTGTCCACGTCCGCCAGACTGTTTTGCATATTTGTATTCCTGATCAACCGGTTTTGTAAATGTCTCTTTATATGCTACCTGAGGTGCACCTACATTTGCTTCAACCTTAAATTCGCGCAGTAAACGATCTACAATGATTTCCAAATGCAGTTCGCCCATACCTGCAATAATTGTCTGGCCAGTTTCTGAATCCGTATGCGCACGGAAAGTAGGATCTTCTTCTGCAAGCTTTGCTAAAGCTTCACCCATCTTACCCTGCCCAGCTTTTGTCTTAGGCTCAATAGCAAGCTCAATAACTGGTTCCGGAAATTCCATAGATTCCAAAATAACCGGATGCTGGTCATCACAAATCGTATCGCCGGTTGTCGTCAATTTAAAGCCAACTGCTGCTGCAATATCGCCAGAATATACTTTATCTAATTCTGCACGTTTGTTTGCATGCATCTGCAGTAAACGGCCAACACGTTCCTTTTTGTCTTTTGTTGCATTTAAGACGTAAGAGCCTGAATTTAAGACACCAGAATATACACGGATAAATGCAAGCTTTCCAACAAATGGATCTGTCATAATTTTAAATGCCAAAGCAGAGAATGGCTCGTCATCAGAAGAATGACGTTCTACTTCGTTTCCTTCCAAATCAACGCCCTTAATTGCCGGTACATCAACTGGTGATGGCATATACTCTAAAATTGCATCCAAAAGCTTCTGCACGCCTTTGTTGCGATATGCAGATCCACAGCATACTGGTACTGCTGTACACTCACAGGTTGCCTTTCTAAGAGTCTGTTTTAATTCTGCAACAGATGGCTCGTCACCTTCCAAGTACTGCATCATTAAATCATCATCTAATTCACAAATTTTTTCAACCAGCTCTGTATGATATTCTTCTGCCTGATCTTTCATATCTTCTGGTATTTCACAAACAGAAATATCATCGCCTTTATCATCATTATAAATATACGCTTCCATCTCAAACAAATCGATGATACCTTTGAAGTCTTCTTCTTTTCCAATTGGAAGCTGTAAAATAATCGCATTTTTACCTAATCTTGTACGAATCTGATCAACAGCTCCGTAAAAGTTTGCACCCAGAATGTCCATTTTATTGATAAAAGCCATTCTTGGTACATTATAGGTATCTGCCTGACGCCATACGTTTTCTGACTGAGGTTCTACACCGCCTTTTGCACAGAAAACGCCAACCGCACCATCCAATACGCGCAGTGAACGTTCAACTTCAACTGTAAAATCAACGTGTCCTGGCGTATCAATTATATTGATCCGGTGCTCAAGTGCATCCGGTTTTACTTTGGTATGATCTTCCAAAGTCCAATGACAGGTTGTAGCGGCTGAAGTAATTGTGATACCTCTTTCCTGTTCCTGTTCCATCCAGTCCATGGTAGCAGTTCCTTCATGAGTATCACCAATTTTATAGTTAATACCAGTATAATATAAGATACGCTCTGATAATGTGGTCTTACCAGCATCGATGTGGGCCATAATACCAATATTTCTGGTTCTCTCTAATGGATATTCTCTTCCAGCCAAGGTTTTTTCCTCCTAATTTAACTGCCAAAATGCACACTAAAATCTGTAATGAGCAAATGCCTTGTTGGCTTCTGCCATTCTGTGCATATCTTCCTTTCTCTTTACAGATGCGCCCGTATTATTCGCAGCATCCATAATTTCGTTTGCCAATCTTTCTTCCATTGTCTTCTCGGAACGATTGCGCGAAAACATCGTTAACCAACGAAGCGCCAATGCCTGGCGTCTGTCTGGTCTTACTTCAATCGGTACCTGATATGTGGCACCGCCAATACGTCTTGCCTTTACTTCAAGTACAGGCATGATATTATTCATTGCATCTTCAAACACGTCCAGCGCAGGTCTGTCTGTCTTTTCTGCAACTCTTTCAAATGCATGATACACAATTTTCTGAGCGATACCCTTTTTCCCATCCAACATAATGTTATTGATAAGCTTGGTAACGACCGTATTATTGTAAATTGGATCAGCTAATACTTCTCTTTTCTGAGTATGTCCTTTACGTGGCACGATACTTCCCTCCTTAATCACTTTTCGCTGTTTGCACAAATGTCCAAACAGATCCCTAAATTCGATTAATTCAACGGTACTCACATGTTGTGTTACGTGCGGAAATATTTATATCTAAACGGCTGCCGCAGGTAATGGTTCTGCCATAAACCTTTGGCACAAATAATTCCAACACTAACCCTTATTTGAGCGTCACTTCATCATTGGACGCGTCCTGATACACTGAGTCATATTGCTCCGCCAAAAATCAAATCGCAATATTATTTTTTAGCGTCTTTTGGTCTCTTAGCGCCATATTTGGAACGAGCCTGACGCCTATTTGCAACACCTGCTGTATCAAGCGTACCTCTGATAATGTGGTATCTGGTACCAGGTAAATCCTTTACCCTGCCGCCACGGATCAGTACAACACTATGCTCTTGCAAATTGTGGCCTTCACCTGGGATATAGCTTGTTACTTCGATTCCGTTCGAAAGACGGACTCTGGCAATCTTACGAAGCGCTGAGTTAGGTTTCTTAGGAGTTGCTGTCTTAACTGCTGTACACACCCCACGTTTCTGTGGAGAAGATGTATCTGTCGGCTTCTTCTGCAAGGAGTTGTATCCTCTCTGCAGTGCTGGTGCAGTTGATTTCTTTGCAGCTGTTTTTCTTCCTTTTCTCACTAACTGGTTAAATGTTGGCATTATTTTCACCTCCTGTATTTTATGTGATGCGTATATCTATGCCCAATGAAAGGGATGTCCCAATGGGTATATATTTTCACACGCTAGATAATTATATAAAGTGTTTCGGTGAATGTCAAGGAAGATTTGCCCTTTTTCGCATATTTAGGCATATTGCACTGTTTCTACATTATTTTTCCCATTTTTTAGAAAAAAATACTGCCTGGCTGTATTTCTTTCCAAGCAGTATTTTCATAGAAGAATTTTTATTTAAAATATGGTATCATAAATTTACTTTTATCACACATTCGCTTTTATCATAAATTTACATTTATATCACATTAGTTTTTATGATAAATTTAATTTTATGATAAATGAGTTTTTATGATATCAAACTCTCTTTTGCTAATTATTTCATCGCATACAGCTGTGTATCCTCAGAATCTCCAGATTCATCAAAAGTATCCTCCGAAGATCCTTGCGCTTGTTCTTCGTAATCATCTGCGTCTTCTTCCAAGCTGTCTGCATCTGTATCGTCCTCATCTTCCTCAGAAAGAAGATCCTCTGATGCTGATAGTTCTTGTGCAAAAACGTCTGCATTTTCTTCAGCGCCGTCCTGTGCGTGGCTTAGCATACCATCTTCGTCGTCAATTTCATCTGCTGATTCTTGATTGCCGTTATTGTCTGCATTCATTTCTTCATCCAACTGAAAATCGTCTTCGCCGTACATCTGTTGTTCTTCATTTAAATCAGAATCTAATTTTATATTACGATAGCGATCCATACCCGTTCCAGCAGGTATCAGCTTACCTATAATAACATTTTCTTTCAGACCAATTAATGGATCAACCTTGCCTTTAATCGCTGCCTCTGTCAAGACTTTTGTTGTTTCCTGGAAAGATGCTGCTGACAGGAAGGAATCTGTAGCTAAGGATGCTTTTGTAATACCAAGTAAAACTTGTGCTCCTTCCGCAGGTTCCAGTTCTTCTTTTATCAGCCTTTCATTTTCGTCCTCAAACTCCAGATTATCAACTAAAGTTCCTGGCAGGAAATCTGAATCTCCATTATTTTCTATGCGGATTTTTTTCAGCATCTGACGTACGATTACTTCAATATGCTTGTCATTAATATCCACACCCTGCAGACGGTATACACGCTGTACTTCCCGCAGCAGGTAATCCTGTACTGCACGTACGCCTTTGATCTTCAAAATATCATGCGGATTTACAGAACCTTCTGTCAGCTCGTCGCCAGCCTCCAGTACTGCGCCATCCATAATCTTGATACGTGAACCGTATGGAATCAAATAAGCTTTTGATTCACCAGTTTCATCGTTTGTCACAATAATCTCACGCTTCTTTTTCGTATCCTTAATAGTAGCTACGCCGCCAAATTCTGTAATAATCGCAAGTCCTTTTGGTTTTCTAGCTTCAAATAATTCCTCGACACGCGGAAGACCTTGTGTAATATCATCACCAGCAACACCGCCTGAGTGGAATGTACGCATCGTCAGCTGTGTACCTGGCTCACCAATGGACTGTGCTGCAATGATACCAATTGCTTCACCTGCCTGAACTGCCTGGCCAGTCGCCATATTCGTGCCATAGCACTTTGCGCAAACTCCGACATGGGAGCGGCACGTTAAGATTGTACGGATTTTCACCTTTGTAATTGGCCCGCCATCCTTGTCTACGCCTATACTCATAATTTTAGCTGCACGCTTTGGCGTTATCATATGATTTGCTTTAACAATAATGTTTCCATCTTTATCACAAATCGTCTCGCAAGAAAACCGACCCGTAAGACGTTCCTGCAAGCTTTCGATTTCTTCTTTTCCGTCCATGAACGCTGTTACAACCATGCCTGGGATTTCGCGATCCTGGCCAGCATTACAATCGGATTCGTGTACAATCAATTCCTGTGATACGTCAACCAGACGTCTGGTCAAATAACCAGAATCGGCGGTACGCAAAGCAGTATCTGACATACCTTTTCTAGCTCCATGCGCAGACATGAAGTACTCCAATACGTCAAGACCTTCACGGAAATTTGACTTGATCGGCATCTCGATCGTACGGCCAGTTGTATCTGCCATCAGCCCGCGCATGCCGGCTAACTGCTTAATCTGCTTATCAGAACCACGGGCTCCGGAATCTGCCATCATAAAAATATTATTATATTTATCCAGCCCGGACAACAATGCATGTGTCAGCTCATCATCGGTTTCTTTCCATACTTCTACAACTTCTTTATAACGTTCTTCTTCTGTAATCAGACCGCGGCGGTACTGTTTTGTAATCCTGTCCACCGTATTTTGTGCAGAATTAATCATCTCTGGTTTTTGAGGCGGAACGGTCATATCTGAAATCGAAACCGTCATGGCAGCCCTTGTAGAGTATTTGTATCCCATTGATTTAATATCGTCCAAAACCTCGGCTGTCTTCGTAGCTCCATGCACATTGATAACTTTTTCCAATATTTGCTTTAACTGCTTCTTTGCAACATGAAAATCGATCTCAAGCACCAAATCATTTTCCGGCTTGCTCCGGTCTACAAATCCAAGATCCTGCGGAATGATTTCATTAAAAATAAATCTTCCAAGCGTAGACTCAATATTCCCGGTTTTAATTGTACCATCCGGCAGCGTCTTGCTGACACGTACATGAATTTTACTGTGCAGCGTACATGCCTGGTTTTCATAAGCTAAAATCGCTTCGTTGACATTTTTATAATAACTTCCTTCTCCTAAAGAGCCTGGACGCTCTTGTGTCAGGTAGTAAATACCAAGTACCATATCCTGCGAAGGAACAGCTACCGGCCCGCCATCCGAAGGCTTTAACAGATTATTTGGTGACAGAAGCATAAAGCGGCACTCTGCCTGCGCCTCCTGCGACAGTGGAAGATGCGCTGCCATTTGATCACCGTCAAAGTCAGCATTATATGCCGTACATACAAGCGGATGCAGCTTAATCGCCTTGCCTTCTACCAAAATCGGCTCAAATGCCTGAATGCCCAAACGGTGAAGCGTAGGCGCACGGTTCAGCATAACCGGATGTTCTTTGATAACATCCTCTAAGACATCCCATACTTCTGTCTGCAGTCTCTCCACCATTTTTTTTGCGCTTTTAATATTATGCGCAGTGCCGTTTGCTACTAATTCCTTCATAACAAACGGTTTAAACAGCTCGATCGCCATTTCTTTCGGCAGACCGCATTGATAAATCTTCAGCTCTGGGCCTACAACGATAACAGATCGGCCGGAATAATCGACACGTTTTCCTAATAAGTTTTGCCGGAAACGTCCGCCCTTTCCCTTTAACATATCTGAAAGCGACTTCAATGCCCGGTTGCCAGGTCCAGTAACCGGACGGCCCCGTCTTCCATTATCAATTAATGCGTCTACTGCTTCTTGCAGCATACGTTTTTCGTTTCGTACAATAATATCAGGTGCGCCAAGCTCTAACAGTCTGCGCAGACGGTTGTTGCGGTTAATAATCCTGCGATACAAATCATTTAAATCAGAAGTTGCAAACCGTCCGCCGTCCAGCTGAACCATTGGACGCAGATCTGGAGGAAGTACTGGGATAACAGTCATAATCATCCATTCCGGTTTATTTCCAGATTCATAAAAGGCATCTACCACTTCTAAACGTTTAATAATTCTTGCACGCTTTTGTCCAGTTGCATTTTTTAGCGCAGCCTTTAATGATACCGAATCTTTTTCCAAATCAATGGCCTGCAGTAATTCCAGGATTGATTCTGCACCCATGCCTACCCGGAATGCACTTCCGTATTTTTCCCTTGCTTCTTGATATTCGTTTTCCGACAGCACCTGCTTATACGTAAGCTCTGTTGTACCTGGATCTAATACAATATAAGAAGCAAAATATAATACCTTTTCCAGTGTTCGCGGAGACAGATCTAAAATCAATCCCATACGGCTTGGAATGCCTTTAAAATACCAAATATGGGAAACAGGAGCTGCCAGTTCAATATGCCCCATGCGCTCCCTGCGCACGCTAGCTTTTGTAATTTCAACGCCGCATCGATCGCAAACTACGCCTTTATACCGGATTTTTTTATATTTACCGCAATGACACTCCCAATCCTTGCTCGGCCCAAAAATTTTCTCGCAGTAAAGTCCATCTTTTTCCGGCTTCAAAGTTCTATAATTAATTGTCTCAGGCTTTTTCACTTCACCTTTTGACCACTCCCTGATTTTCTCCGGAGACGCCAGCCCAATCTGAATCGCGTCAAACTGGATTGGTTGGGTCGTTTCTTCATTCATTACTGACATATGTGGCACTCCCTTCTATTCCATGTCGGAACCATCATCATCATCATCAAAATCTTCCACGAAAATCGATTCATCATCGTCTTCTTCTGGTTCATCCTCTTCTGCGTCTACGAGCTCCTCACTGTCTGCGTCAAATTCTTTTCTGCTAAAGCCCATTTTCTCAAAGGATTCGTTGCTTTCAAATGCAAAATCCTTGTCACCGGAAATAATCGAATTTAAATCTGTATTTCCATATTCGCTTGTTTCCATTAACTGAACTTCTCTGCGGTTTTCGTCAAGTACTCTAACGTCCAATGCCAGTGACTGAAGTTCCTTGAGCAACACCTTGAAAGATTCTGGCGTACCCGGTTCCGGAATATTTTCCCCTTTAATAATCGCTTCATAAGTCTTTACACGGCCTACTACATCATCTGATTTTACAGTTAAAATTTCCTGCAGTGTATAGGATGCGCCATATGCCTCCAAAGCCCACACTTCCATTTCACCAAAACGCTGTCCGCCGAACTGCGCTTTACCGCCTAATGGCTGCTGCGTTACTAAAGAATACGGACCAGTGGAACGTGCATGGATCTTATCGTCTACCAAATGGTGCAGCTTCAAATAATGCATGTGGCCAATCGTTACCGGAGAATCAAAAAACTCGCCTGTACGCCCATCACGCAGCCGTACTTTTCCATCTCTGGAAATCGGTACGCCTTTCCATAGTTCCCTGTGATCCCTATGGTCAAATAAATACTGCATTACATCTGGGCGAAGCTCCTCTTGATATTTTTCCTGGAACACTTCCCATTCCATATTGACATAATCATTTGCCAATTCCAGCGTATCTTGAATATCTACTTCTTTTGCACCGTCAAATACCGGTGTTTCTATATTAAAACCTAATGCCTTAGCTGCAAGGCTTAAATGTATTTCCAATACCTGCCCAATGTTCATACGGGAAGGCACGCCAAGCGGGTTTAGTACAATATCTAATGGTCGTCCGTTTGGCAAAAACGGCATATCTTCTACTGGCAGCACACGGGAAACCACACCCTTGTTACCATGACGTCCAGCCATTTTATCGCCAACTGAAATCTTTCTCTTTTGCGCAATATAAATGCGGACAGCCTGGTTAACGCCAGGAGACAGTTCATCTCCATTGTCTCTTGTAAATACCTTGGCATCTACGACAATACCATATTCACCGTGCGGCACTTTCAAAGACGTATCCCTAACTTCTCTTGCCTTTTCACCAAAAATCGCACGCAGCAGCCTTTCTTCTGCAGTCAGCTCTGTCTCGCCTTTTGGTGTAACCTTTCCTACTAAGATATCGCCCGCACGGACTTCTGCGCCAATACGGATAATACCTCTTTCGTCCAAATCCTTCAAAGCTTCATCGCCGACACCTGGCACATCCCTTGTAATTTCTTCCGGCCCCAGCTTTGTATCGCGCGCTTCTGCTTCATATTCTTCAATGTGGATCGATGTATATACATCATCCTGTACTAATCGTTCACTTAATAAAACTGCATCCTCGTAATTGTAGCCTTCCCATGTCATAAAACCAATCAATGGGTTTTTGCCTAATGCCAGTTCTCCTTGGGAAGTAGACGGCCCGTCTGCAATGACTTCATTTTTTTCTACATGTTCGCCCTTAAAGACGATCGGCCTTTGGTTATAGCAGTTACTCTGGTTACTTCTTGAAAATTTTGTCAGCCGATACGTACTCGTAGTACCATCATCATTTTTAATCCTGATTTCATTTGAAACAGAACTTTCGACTGTACCGGCCTTTTTTGCAAGCACACATACGCCTGAATCCACTGCGGCTTTTGGCTCCATACCTGTTCCAACAACTGGTGATTCTGTTGTCAATAACGGCACAGCCTGACGCTGCATGTTGGAACCCATCAACGCACGGTTGGCATCATCATTCTGCAAAAATGGAATGAGTGCAGTTGCGACAGAAAATACCATCTTTGGCGACACATCCATATAATCGAACATCGTCTTATCATATTCCTGCGTTTCTTCCAAATAACGCCCAGATACAGAGTTACGTACAAAATGTCCTTCTGCATCCAGCTTTTCATTTGCCTGCGCAACATGGTAATTGTCTTCCTCATCCGCTGTCATGTAAATTACTTCATCCGTGACCCGCGGATTTTTCGGATCTGTTTTATCAATTTTACGGTACGGTGCTTCTACAAATCCATACTCATTAATTCTCGCATAGCAAGCAAGCGAGTTAATCAAGCCAATGTTAGGACCTTCCGGCGTCTCAATCGGGCACATTCTTCCATAATGAGAATAATGTACGTCACGAACCTCGAATCCGGCACGATCTCTGGACAAACCGCCAGGGCCTAATGCAGAAAGACGTCTTTTATGCGTCAGCTCGCCAAGCGGATTATTCTGATCCATAAACTGTGACAGCTGGGAAGAACCAAAAAACTCCTTCACAGCCGAAGTTACTGGTTTAATGTTAATTAAACTTTGCGGCGAAATCCCTTCTAAATCTTGCGTCGTCATACGTTCGCGCACAACTCTCTCTAATCTGGACAAGCCGATGCGGTATTGATTCTGCAAAAGTTCCCCTACCGCACGGATACGGCGGTTACCTAAATGGTCAATATCATCATCATTGCCAATTCCCCATTCCAAGTGCATATTATAATTAATAGAGGCAAAAATATCTTCTTTTGTAATATGTTTTGGAATCAAATCGCTCATATTCTTACGAATTTCTGCTTTTAAAGTATCTGTATCAGCGTCTGCATTTTCTTCCAGCAGCTGTTTCAGCACCGGATAATACACAAGCTCCCGGATTCCTACTTCTTCCGGATCGATGTCTGGACACCATACGCTAAAGTCTACCATTAAAGATGACAGTACTTTGACATTACGTTCTTCCGTCTGAATCCATACATATGGGACTGCAGCATTCTGGATTTTTTCTGCTGCATCACGTGATAACTCTGTCCCTGGCATCAGTTCTATTACTTCTCCTGTATCTGGATCTGGAAACGAAACTTTTTCAGCCAGTACCTGCCCTTTCAGTCTATTTTTAAAATGTAATTTTTTATTAAATTTATAGCGCCCGACCTTTGCCAGATCATATCTGCGCGGATCAAAAAACATAGCAGTGATTAAACTTTCCGCACTATCTACTGTCAGTGGCTCACCCGGACGAATTTTTTTATACAATTCCAACAAACCCTGTTCATAATTTGTAGCAACGTCTTTGCCAAAGCTTGCTGTAATTTTTGGTTCATCACCAAATAATTCCACAATTTCCTGGTTTGATCCAACACCAAGCGCACGAATCAGCACAGTAATTGGTACTTTCCTCGTTCTATCTACACGGACATAAAACACGTCATTGGAGTCTGTCTCATATTCCAACCATGCCCCACGGTTAGGAATTACGGTACAGGAGTACAGAGTCTTTCCGACTTTATCATGGGAAATCGCATAATAAATACCCGGAGAACGTACTAACTGGCTTACAATAACACGTTCTGCTCCGTTGATTACAAAAGTGCCTGTCTCAGTCATCAATGGCAAATCACCCATAAATATTTCATGGTCATTGATCTCGCCGTTTTCTTTGTTATACAGCCTGACTTTTACTTTTAAAGGAGCCGCATATGTCGCATCTCGATCTTTACATTCTGGAATGGAATACTTTACGTCATCTTCGCACAATGTAAAATCAACAAAATCCAAACTCAGATGTCCGCTATAATCTGAAATTGGTGAGATATCTGCAAACACTTCTTTTAGTCCTTCTTTTAAAAACCACTGATAGGAATCTTTTTGGACTTCGATCAGATTTGGCATTTCCAGAACCTCTTTTTGTCTCGAGTAACTCATACGTATGCCTTTGCCAGTATTCACCGGACGTATTCTGTTCTTCTCCATTGACGCTTCACCTCTCGTTTTTTTATTCTATTATAAATACATATCTAGCGACTCATTGCAAATTTTTAACAATATCTTGTGGTTTTAACAATTTTGAGGCTAATTGCCGTAAAAAAGCGCAAAAATTCCACTTCTCCACAATAAGTGCAATCTATATGATAGCATAACTATTCACAAGCTGTCAAGAAATTTTTTGACAATTTATGCTAAGTAGCGGTTACTGTTCACACAGGACTTTGCATTTACTGCATTCATAAATAAGCGGGCGGCTCGTTAATCGAACCGCCCGCTTATTTGTCTGCTGCTTCGCATCATCACATGTTTTCTTTATTTTAAAGTAACCTTTGCACCTTCTGCTTCTAATTTAGCTTTAATATCATCAGCAGTTGCCTTATCAGCCTGCTCTTTTACAATCTTCGGAGCATTGTCTACAACTTCTTTTGCTTCTTTCAAGCCCAAGCCTGTTGCTTCGCGAACAACTTTGATAACTTTTACCTTGTTTGGGCCTACCTCTGTTAATTCTACATCGAATTCTGTCTTTTCTTCTGCTGCTTCTCCGCCGCCTGCTGCTGCTACAACAACGCCTGCTGCTGCAGATACGCCAAATTCTTCTTCACATGCTTTTACTAAATCATTTAACTCTAATACGGTTAAGCCTTTGATTACTTCAATGATCTCAGCTGTTGTCATTTTTATTTTCCTCCTAATAATTGATTTTAAAATTAATTTTAACTTGCTTTAAGCCTCTGCCGGAGCTTCTGCTGCTTCTGCTGGAGCACCTTCCCCGTCTTTTTCAGCGATCTGCTTAATAACACGAGCAAAGTTGGTAATTGGTGACTGCATACTGCCAAGCAATCTGGAAAGTAATTCTTCTCTGCTTGGAATGCTGGAAATTTCCTTCATTCCTTCAGTATCATAGTAATTACCTTCTACTACGCCTGCTTTAATCTCCAATGCTGGAGCTTTTTTTGCAAAATTGGCAAGTGTTCTGGCTGGAGCAGTTGCATCATCTTTCGAAATTGCAATTGCATTTGGCCCTTCCAGAGAATCTGATAAGCATTCAAATTCTGTGCCTTTGAATGCAAAGTTCATCAATGTATTCTTATATACTTTATAAGTAATACCAGCTTCTCTTAACTGCTTACGCAACTGCGTATCTTCTGCAACAGTAAGGCCACGATAGTCAACAAGCACGACTGACTGCGCATCTTTGATGTTGTCAGAAATTTCCTGTATGATTGGCTGCTTTAATTCTACTTTTGCCACAAATGTGCACCTCCTTATTTATTTGTACATATTGCTTCGGAACTATTAGGAAGTCTGAAGCTAGAAAAGCCCTCCCTGCATAAAGACAGGGAGGGCTGTAAATCTCATTCACAGATAAAATATCTGAACTCTCCTCGGCAGGCCATTACAATGTTATGCCATCACGGCACCTGCTGTCTTCGGCAATATACGTTGCAATTATAATATTGAATGATCTATTTGTCAACAATCATTTTTAAAATAAATATTATTTGTTACTGTTCACACCAGGGTTTTGCATGAACTGCAAAAGCCGTAAGAACGTGTATGTTCAGTCATGTGTGAATGCAGTCCTTTGCCGCAGGCAAATTTCTAATAGATTGCATTCAGTTACTGTGAAGACCAAAGGTGTGAACAGTAACTATTATTTCATTAAGCTTGCTACATTAATCTTGACACCTGGCCCCATTGTAGAAGCTACTGTACAGCTTCTGATATACTGGCCCTTTAATGCGCTTGGCCTAGCTTTAATAATTGCGTCCATAAGGCTCTGGAAGTTGTCCGCTAACTGTTCTTGTGTAAAGGAAGCTTTCCCAATTGGCACATGGATAATATTTGATTTATCTAATCTATATTCTATTTTACCAGCTTTTATATCATTAATGGCTTTTGTAACGTCCATGGTAACAGTACCAGCTTTTGGATTCGGCATCAGGCCTTTTGGCCCAAGTACACGTCCCAAACGTCCGACAACACCCATCATATCCGGTGTAGCTACTACTACATCAAAGTCTAACCAGCCATCGTTTTGAATCTTCGGAATGAGTTCTTCTCCTCCGACGAAATCAGCGCCTGCTGCCTGTGCTTCGTCCAGCTTTACGCCTTTGGCAAATACTAACACACGTACTGTTTTACCAGTTCCATGAGGCAGTACTACTGCGCCACGGATCTGCTGCTCTGCATGACGTCCGTCGCATCCGGTTCTGATATGGATTTCAATTGTTTCATCAAATTTTGCAGTTGCTGTCTTTTTTGCAAGCGCAATTGCATCTGCTGGTTCATATTGAGTTGCACGATCCACCTGTTTTGCAAGCTCAATATATTTCTTACCTCTTTTCATTTTCTTACCTCCTAGTGGTTATAGCGAGAAGATTGTCCCTCCCACGATAAAGTATCTAATCCGTCTGATAACCTGTCCCATTTTTCTAATTTAAATTTTACTTTTCCACTTCTACGCCCATGCTTCTAGCTGTTCCAGCAATCATGCTCATTGCTGCTTCTAAAGATGCTGCATTTAAGTCAGGCATTTTTAATTCTGCAATTTCCTTTAATTTTTCTTTTGAGATGGTAGCTACTTTCGTACTGTTTGGAGTAGCTGAACCGCTCTTAATATTGCAGGCTTTTTTAATCAGTACTGCTGCTGGCGGAGTCTTTGTAATAAAACTAAAGCTTCTGTCTGCATATACAGTAATTACTACAGGAATGATTGTATCACCCTGATCTGCTGTACGGGCATTAAACTGTTTTGTGAATTCTACGATATTCACCCCATGCTGACCAAGTGCAGGTCCTACAGGTGGTGCTGGAGTTGCCTTTCCAGCAGGGATCTGCAATTTAATATATCCTTGTACTTTTTTTGCCATATTGGTTGCCTCCTAACTTTTTTAAACAAAGTCTTTCACTAAAAGTCTTATAACTTTTTCACCTCAGCGAAACTTATTTCTACTGGTGTTTCGCGACCGAACAAATCGACATTGATCGTCACAATCTGCTTACTATGGAGATCGGAAGAGCGTCGTGTAGGGAAAGAGTGTGACCTGAAGTGGTG